>DAOQVZ010000065.1:0-8617 GCA_035341815.1 bacterium | reverse complement strand
CTGGATGAACATTTAATACCGGCTTGCTTTCATCCTGAGAGCTTCGTTAGCATCGTCGCCGTCTTCTTCAACGTATAAACATACGTTTCATTGACGGCTTCTTGCTGTCTTGCTCTCAGGCGAAGTCAAACCGGTCTTTCAATGCTGGATGAACATTTAATACCGGCTTGCTTTCATCCTGAGAGCTTCGTTAGCAAAATAGATAATATCAGCGCAGAAGTTGCCATAGAGTGAAAAATTAACATGAACCAAAATGGAGAAGTTCAATTGAAAGATATTTCAATACTTATTACGGGACAGGCAGGGCAGGGGATACAGACAGTCGAAACAGTACTTTCTGAGCTGTTTTTACAGGCGGGATACAATGTATTTGCGACCAAAGAGTACATGAGCAGGGTGCGGGGAGGAGCCAATTCGACGGAAATAAGAATTTCTCAGAAACCTGTAAGGGCTTGCGTTGACAGGATAGATATACTTCTTGCTCTTGACGATGTAATAACGGAGACTATTGCAGGGAGAATAAATGAAAATACACTTGTCATAGGGGAAAATATTCGGGATTTGAAGGGTATGAACGAGAAGGTCGGATTCACCTCCATGGCAAGAGAGCTCGGAAATCCTGTTTTCTCGAATGTTGTCGCAACAGGCGCGGCGCTTGCCGTTTTAAACATTGGAATAGACCTTCCTCTGAAGCATATAGAAAAAATTTTCTCAAAAAAGGGAAGGGATATTGTTGAGAAGAATCTTGCCGCTTTGAAAAAGGGATACGAAGCGGGAGATGCCATACGCAAAAGAAGAGCATTCCCCAATTTTTCTCCCCAGTCCGGCAGGGAATCTCAATTCCTGGTAAACGGAACGCAGGCTGTAGGCCTGGGCGCAATTGCGGGCGGCTGCAATTTTATTTCCGCATATCCCATGTCTCCTTCCACCGGGGTTTTTACATTCCTTGCAGAGAGAGGCAAAAAAGAGAATATTATCGTGGAACAGGCTGAGGATGAGATATCCGCCGTGAATATGGTTCTTGGGGCTTCTTATGCCGGCTCCCGCGGCCTTGTTAATACTTCGGGAGGCGGTTTTGCACTTATGGAGGAAGGGATAAGCCTTGCAGGAATGACAGAGACGCCGGTTGTGATACATATTGCCCAGAGACCCGGGCCTGCTACGGGGCTTCCAACAAGGACTGAACAGGGCGACTTTAATCTTGCACTTTATTCCGGGCATGGTGAGTTTCCGAGGATAATATTTGCACCCGGCAGGATAGAGGAAGCTTTTGTCCTGACTCAAAGAGCTTTTGACCTTGCGGATAAGTACCAGGTACCGGTTTTTATACTTACCGACCAGTATTTTCTTGATTCATACTATAACCTTCCCCGTTTCCCGGAAGCCGGAGAAAAGGCAAAAAAAGGTTACATTGTAAAAACTGGAAGGGATTATAAAAGGTATCTTTTCACTGAAAACGGCGTTTCTCCCCGCGGCATCCCGGGGTACGGAGATGGTTTTGTATGTGTTGACAGCGATGAACATGATGAGAACGGGCGCATAACCGAAGATATGGATATAAGAAGAAAAATGGTTGAAAAAAGGTGGAAGAAGCTTGCCCTTGTCAAAGAAGAAATTATCAGTCCTGAGTTTTACGGGGACAGAGAATACAGGGTCCTTTTAATCGGATGGGGCTCGACATTCCATATTATAAAGGAGGCGGTTAATAATATCGGCACAAAAGGAATAGGGGTTCTCCATTTCAGCCAGTTATATCCTTTAAGCAAAGATACGGAAGCATATCTTGGCAGGGCTGAAAAGGTTATTTCCATAGAAAGCAATTTTGCGGGGCAGTTTGCGGATTTTATCACAGCCGGAACAGGTTGCGTGATTAATCACAGGATAAACAAGTATACGGGCCTGCCATTTTCGGTAGAAGAGATGGAATCGTCATTAAGGAAGGAGTTGTAAAATGGAAGAAAACAATAAAAAACAGGATATAGCCTGGTGTCCCGGCTGCGGTAATTTTGCCATATTGAATGTCATGAAAAAGGTCATGAAGGAAATGAACTTAGATGCCAGGAACCTCGTTTTCGTTTCAGGCATAGGACAGGCAGCCAAGGCGCCCCAGTATCTTGAAGTTAATTATTTCAACGGACTGCACGGAAGGGCTCTGCCTGCCGCCGCGGGGATAAAACTGGCCAATCCCGGGCTTACAGTTATTGTTGAAAGCGGCGACGGATGCACATACGGCGAGGGAGGAAACCATTTTATACATACGATAAGACGAGACCCCGACATAACCCTTCTTGTCCATAACAACATGGTTTACGGTCTGACCAAGGGACAGGCTTCTCCGACAAGCCAAAAAGGTTTTAAGAATCCCATTCAGCCTGAAGGAACATCCGTAGAACCTTTCAATCCCCTGGGCGTGGCGGTTGCATTGAACGCCTCTTTTGTTGCCCGCGCTTTTGCAGGCGATACAGAGGAGACAAAAGATATTATAAAAGAGGCCGTTGCGCACAAAGGATTTTCCCTTGTTGACATTCTCCAGCCGTGTGTTACATTTAACAAGGTAAATACTTACAAATGGTTCAAGGAAAACACCTACTATCCCGGAGATGGATATGACCCGTATGACAGGGAGATGGCTTTTAAGCGGGCGATTGAAACCGAAAAACTGCCTCTCGGCGTCATTTACAGGAAGAGAGGATAATAACATCAGGCACTTAAAAAATTGCAAAGAAGAGTAAACAGAAAGATAAATTAAAACCCCTCACCGTGAAAGTGTGACAGGTGAGAGTTCCCCGGAAAAGCCCGGGGTAAACAGGGTAAACCCCTCACCGTGAATGTGTATCAGGGTAGAGTTCGGGGTAAACAGGGTAAAGGAGAGAGAAAATGGAATACAGGATTCTGGGGAAAACGGGTTTAAGGGTTTCGGTTATTGGTGTCGGCGGGCTTGGTTTTACAAGGGCAAATCTGTGCACTCCCGACAGGAAAGGTTTGCCGGAGATTGAAAAGATAATAAACATGGCGCTTGACCTCGGGGTTAATATATTTGATACCGCCTATGCTTACGGGGGAGGTATTCCGGAAGAGGGTCTCGGACTTGTTATGAAAAAAAGGAGGAAAGATGCTATTATTCTGAGCAGGACCCATGTTTACCAGAGAAGCGATAATCCCGCCGATACGGTCCTTTCTCTTGAAACCAGCCTCAAAAGGCTTCAAACAGACGTTGTTGACATATACCAGCTTCATGATATCAGTTCTCTTGAATCTTTTGAAAAGGTCGTGAATCTCGGGATATATGATGCACTCAAGAGAGCTAAAAAAGAAGGTAAAATCAGATTTATAGGTTTTTCCACCCATGGTGGTTATGAAGTTGCAAAGAAGATGATAGAAACGGAAGACGTGGACGTTCTTACGGTTTCTTACAATATACTTCACAGGAAACGTTCCGCGGGAGATAAAGAAAACTTGAAGGAAATTGCCGATAAACTTTTCCCTTTTGCAAAGGATTTTAACATAGGCATGACAGTGATGAAACCTCTGGGGGGAAGCGCTCTCACCTGCCAGGATGCCGACGGGAAAAGCCTTTCTGCCGTCAAGATGATAAGGTACGTTGTACAGAATCCTTACATACATTCTGTAACCCCAGGTATTGACAGCATCGCCCAGCTTGAAGAAGACGTGAATGCCGGAGACCCTTCCTTTGCCCTTACTGCACAGGATATAAAAGAATTTGAAGATGAAGCAAAAAAATGGGGGACTGAATTTTGCAGGCAGTGCGGGTATTGCAGGCCATGTCCACAGGATATAAATATACCTTCTGTGCTGAAAAATCTCATGGAATGGCGCAGGACAAAAAAAGAGAGCGTTATTGCATCTTACGGGAAGCTCGAAGTCAAGGCAAGCGCCTGTGTAGAATGCAAGGTTTGTGAAGAAAGGTGCCCTTACCATTTGCCCATAAGCGGCATGATGTCCGAAGCGGCAGACTTATTTGAAAAAGCCTGAGGAATTTCAGTAACGGGTCAACCAGGTGATAAAGATAATAATTTCGGCCAGAAGTATCGCGGCCAACAGCTTCAGTAGAGATCTTTGCCGTGAAAGCCTGATTTGTTCTACAAACTTCGGGAGAGGATCTAATCCCTTTTTCTTTGAGCCGGCAGGATACGGAGGTATGAATGTGAATATCCTTCCGAGGTTGACCGTCATTTTCATCCTGACGTTGATTGCGCATCCCGAGGCTTCGAAGATAATACTCAAGTTTCTTCTCCTCAGTTTCATGATTCCGATTATAAGGCTCGGAAGAAGCACCGCTATTATTATGAGCCCCAGCGTTGTAGCTACGTGTATCAGTTTTACCTGGGACATCGCCTTCGTAATATAGGCGAAGGAAGAACCAAGGGCTGCAATTGCGACTCCTCCCCCCACGAGGAGGTCCCTTGTTATGCTGGCTCCGGAAGGCGAGAGCATCGCGGTTTCAATTTTTGCCTCCCTTGTTTTTGCAAACTTTTCGACATGTTTTTTAATCATGTCTGAAAGCTTTATGAAAGGAGCCTTTATGGATTCAATTATGCCGATGGGGTTTACCACTATATCTACTACTTCAGCATCCCATTCTTTTCCGTCTCTTGTGAAAAATATTCCTCTTTTGCCGATTCTCAAAGCGCCTGAATCCCCGGAAGTCACGGCGGCAACTATATCAAATTTTTTGTTCTGGCCGTTTTTCCCGGTTACCTCAATGTACATAAGGTATACATTGCTGTCTTCTGCTATTTTCTTATGCAAAACCCTGTTTGACGTTATCAAGGCGAGGGTCATTTTTCTTCCGTCGATTACAAGAGTCCCCGCCTCAAAAAGAGAACGCACTTCAGGGTTATATACGTTGGCAAAACTTGCGGAATTGTTGACGAATTCCATGAGAAGTTTCTGGAAAAGTATGAGTTTTTCTACATCTTGCACGTGTTTTATCTTTTCAGCAACGTCAAGGTCTTTTTGTATGAGGGCGTCAATTTTTTTCCTGAAATCGCCCGAGGTATATTTAAGCAGTTCTTCTTCCGAAAGGTTTTCTACCTTGCTACCCTTCTTGCTTTCAAGGTATGACCTGTAACTGCTGAAAGTTTTCTTGACCCGTTCCCACTCTTTCTGTGTCAGCTCTTTTATCTCTTCTCCGTAAACTTTAACAAGGATATCCTCTTTCAGCTCTTTTATTTTGTCAGAGTACAGGACATTTATCTCTCCACAGAGAGGCAGGACGCTTTTATTGTTGACATCCGCCAAAGGCGCTTTTTTGAGTCTTGCGAGGATAACCTCTTTATCCGTAAGGTCCATATCTTCAAGCTCTTTCGGCGACAAATTCAGGTACTCTTTTACCTTTATGTCAAACCTGTACATGGCGCACAGTGCAAAGAACTCGGCTATCTTCTGCTCCAACTCTCTTATTATGGCGAATGCCTTTTCCGTTTTATTCTTTCCCCATACCATGATGTCAGTTCTTGTTTCCCCTTCGGGTATCTTGCCTTTCTGCATCCAATCGAGATAGAGCCTTGCTTCCGCGAAAAATTCGTTCATGTGGGCCGATGAAATGCCGTCTTTGCCGCTTGCGTCGGGGGTTACGCCCATTGTTTTCATTATTGTCCTGATGAACTCTGCCAGTTCCTTGTCATCGGTATCTTCGGCCGTGATAACCCCGTCTCCGTTTGTGGCTGAGCTTGACATAATGCCCTGAACGTCTCTTACCTGGGAGAGCGTTATTCTGTCCGCATGGCTGGCATCAAGGTTTGAAAGGACTATTCCGGCTGTTTCCTGCAGAACCCTGCCTTCGGCGTTATCGGTATTGATGTCTTCCAGCATGAGAGTGTCGGTATTCTCAGCGAGGCGGGAGCAACTCTTAAGGACGCTGAAAAGCCATCTTATGGCGGTCTTTATCTCGTCGGTCCTTATTCTTCCGTTTTTATCGGTATCGAGGTATGAAAGGAACTTCGCGTCGGTATTGAGTATTTCAACGGGTATGCTTGTGGCTGCCCATAAAGCTTCATCAAGGTCAATGACTTTCTTGAGGTCTTCCGGAGTTTCTATGCTCAGCTGGTAGCTTCCTCCGTAGTTCTTGAATATATAATTTCGCATAAACCTATGTTAGCAATTTTTTTTGCCTGAGTCAAGTTTTTTCACAGCGAGGCAATTGACAAAAGAGGTTGAAAGTATTAGACTTTTAGCAGTTAAATCAAGAAAAGACAAATCAAACGGAGAACAAAAATGATTCGTGCCGACAGGATAAAATTCGACGAACTGAAAAGGAAAAGGCCCCCTTATTTCTATTTCCTTGCTATCTGCTTTTTCTGCATACTCTTTTTTTCTCTCCACACGAGAGGCATTAGCCTTGGGTTTATTTCTGATGGCAAATCTTTTATAAGATTTTTTTTCATAGTTTTTCTCATACTGGTGATGGCTTCGGCCCTTTCTTTCGTTACCGGGATTATCGTGATGAAAAAAAGGGGTCCCAAGGGCGAGACAAAGATGCTTACCGGTTTCATACATACGCTTGCCGGGCTTGCCATTGTCATTGCTTTCATAGAGAGCATAGGCAAGCTGACGATATTCGGGGTATTCGGGGCCAGCTTTATGGGACTTCTGCTTGGCTGGTCTCTCCAGGCGCCTGTGAGCGGAATTGCCGCATGGGTGCTGATAACCCTGAGGCGGCCCTTTCGCATAGGAGACAGGATACTTTTCTCTTCCCTCGGGCTTGTGGGAGACGTTGTCGAGGTTGGGTTCATGTACACAGTGCTTAACCAGGTGGGTGGCACAGTGGGAAGCGAGGACGCAAGCGGCAGGAATATTCTCATACCCAACGCCATGCTTTTCAGCCAGGTGGTAATCAATTACACTGCCCGGCATGAAGAACCGTATTCCCTTGACGAGGTTGTCTGGCGCATTACTCTCGATTCCGATTGGGACGAGGCTGAAAAGATATTGATTTCGGCAGCCAAAGAGGTTACGCAGGAAATAATAGACAAGACGGGAAACGAACCGTACGTGAGGGCAGATGTGTACGACTACGGCATATACATGAGGCTCAGGTATACAACCATGGCTACGCAAAGGCCCAGAATTTCACACGAGATAAACAAGATTATATTCAAAAGTTTCCAGCAGAATCCGAAAGTTGATTTTGCCATTCCTTACATATATTCATACAGGAGCGGCGAGAAAGGTAAATCGGACGGTCAGGCGATAAAATCAGTCAAAGAAGAAGGACAGAAGAATGCTTAAAGAACTGCTTACTCCCGAGATAAGGGAATTGATTGACCAGAAAAACTGGAGGGTCCTTAAAGAAGCCCTTGCCCAGTGGCCGGCCCAGCACATCGTTGAATTTCTCGACAGTGTCGAGGATGACAAGAAAATAATAATATTCCGCCTTCTTTCGAGGGACCTTGCGGCAGAGGTTTTCAGCGAACTGGGCACAAGGTCACAAAAACATCTTCTTCAGCAGATGAGCAATGAGCACATAAAAGATATTTTTATGGAGATGACTCCGGATGACAGGACGGATGTTTTCGAGGAACTGCCTGCAAGTGCGACAAAAAAATTTCTCAACCTGCTTCCCCCTGATGAAAGAAGAGAGGCCATGAAGCTTCTGGGTTATCCCGAAAAGAGCGTGGGCAGGCTGATGACCCCCGACTATGTTGCCATTCGTTCATACTGGACTGTAGAACAGTCATTTGAACACGTCCGCAGGTTCGGACGGGATGCAGAAACACTCGATACCCTTTATGTTGTTGATGAAAAATGGCATCTTCTTGACGATATTCCGCTCGGTAAATTGATTCTTGCTCCTCTCAAAGACAAGGTCGAGTCTCTCATGGACAGGGATTACCTTGCCATAAATGCATCACATGACCAGGAAGAAGCGGTGAGGCTCATGAAGAAATACAACCTTGTTGTTCTTCCCGTGGTAGATTCTCAAAATATACTGTTGGGCGTAATAACCATAGATGACGTGATAGACGTGTACGAAGACGAGGTCACCGAGGACATACACAAGGGAGCCAGTGTCATCCCCTTCGAGATAAATTATTCGACCATACCTGTTTTTTCTCTTTTCAGAAAGAGAATTGTCTGGCTTCTTTTTCTTGCGGTTGCCGGTTTCCTTTCGGGAAACGTAATATCGGCTTTCCAGAATACGCTGGGCCAGGTTATCATACTGGCCTTTTTCGTGCCCGTGCTTCTTGGGACGGGTGGCAATACGGGAACCCAGTCAGCCACATTGATAATCAGGGCAATGGTAACAGGAGACCTTACGCCTAAAAAATGGTTCAATGTTATAAAGAAAGAGTTTTTTGTCGGAATGCTTCTTGGAATTTTCCTGGGAGCGGTTCTATATCTCTGGAGTTTTGTATGGAAAAGCGATGGAAGAATAAGCTTGATTATAGGTATTTCTGCTGCAGTAATAGCTTTTTGGGCAAACCTTGTGGGCAGTATACTGCCCATTATCCTGAGAAAAATTAGGCTTGACCCGGCAATAGTCAGCAGTCCTCTCATTACTACCATAACCGACGTTTCGGGATTATTGATATACTTTACAATTGCCATGCTTATTATTTGATATTATCTGCTGGTATAATCCATGAAAAAAATA
>DAOQVZ010000064.1:3123-12896 GCA_035341815.1 bacterium | reverse complement strand
ATTGAAAATGGGAAGTCGAGAATAGACACCCCGCGGACAGCCAAAGGTTAAAGGGAAAATTGAATTACTTCAATATATTATATTTATGAGAAACGTAAAACTTGTTTTTTTTATATTATTTCTTTTCTGGTCCGCTTGTTTTTCTTTTAACCTCAAAGAAGAAGTAAAAAACAGAAAACTGCCCACATACATCATAGAAAACACATCTTATTTATCTCTCAAAAGTTTTCTCAGAATACTCAACGTCGAAGATTCATGGGGAAAAATAGATGACAGGATATTTATCCTTTACGGCAAGGATGAAATAAAATTCAGGGTTAATGACAGGCAGATAATCTTTTCAGGAAAAGAGAGAAACATCGGCGCCCCCATAAAAGAAATAGAAGGTGAAATACTTATACCTCTCGATGACTTTTCAAGAATTTTCACTGATGTAGAACCTCCTTCTCTGGCAGAAAAAACTGATAAAGACGAACAGTCGAAAACAGAAACTTTTTACGACAAAGAAAGGGAATTTGTAATCCTGATAGACCCCGGACACGGCGGAACGGATGCAGGAGCTGTTGGCAATTACGGCCTTAAAGAAAAGGACGTAAACCTTGATGTAGCCTTAAGAATGGCCACCTATTTAAAGAAAGAATTAAAGAAATTTCCACACATACGTCTTTATTTGACCCGCAACAGCGATGTATTTATAACTCTTGAAGACAGGGTTCAAATGTCAAAAGACATAAATGCAGCCGTGTTTTTCAGCATACACACAAATTCTTCAAGAAACAGAAGGTTCGATGTGAGCGGATTTGAAACATACTATCCGAGGGACAAGGCAGAAACGGCAAGCTTGCCCGCTCCTTCAAATATTGAAGGGCTTGAAGAAGACATAAGCACTGATTCTCCGTTGTACGGCATACTGGAAGAACTGAACCAGACAGACGTACTCGACGAAAGCAGAACTCTTGCAGACTTTGTCCAGGAAAGAATGGCAGAAAGGCTTTTAACGCCTGACAGGGGAACCAAGAGAAGAAATTTTTATGTGCTCAAATTCACATCCATGCCTTCAGTACTCACAGAAATAGGATTTATATGCAACCCCAACGTGGAATTAAATCTTAAGGATACGGAAGTGCGCGAAGCCATAGCCATCACTCTCGGAAAAGCGCTGGGAGATTATTTAAAATTTAAAAGTATCCTTCCAAAAACTGCATTGAAATAATCCTTATACCTGTTTTTAAAAATAGACGGAGGAGATATCAAAATGTATGAAACAGTCGTTGAAGACATGTTTTCTTCGGCACACAGGCTGCGCCATTACAGGGGAAAATGCGAAAACATACACGGACATAACTGGAAGGTGCAGGTTGCCGTGCGGGGCAGTGAACTTGACGCCACGGGGATTTTGATTGATTTCACTATTTTGAAAACAAAATTGAGGCAGATAATTCTTGATCTTGACCACAAAGACCTGAACAGCGTTAATTTTTTCAAAAAGATAAATCCCACATCGGAAAACATAGCGCTCTATATTTACAGAAAAATGGAAGCAATTTTAAAAAAACATCCTGTTATCGTCAGCAGGGTTACAGTATGGGAAAGCGACAAACAGTTTGCTTCATACTTTGAAAATATGCAATAGAACGGAGGGAGCCATGGAAAAATCAGATTATGGCATGGATATGCAGGTTAAAAAAATATATTCAGGCAAGGTCAGAGATATTTTTGAGCTTCAGGATGGCAATATTTTAATGGTGGCAACGGACAGAATCTCGGCATTTGACTACATACTCCCAACACCCATACCCGAAAAAGGCATTATTCTGACTCAGATGTCAATATTCTGGTTTGAATATCTCAAAAAGATAATTGATAACCACATAGTGGAAAAAGACTTTGATAAATTCCCGGAAACAATAAGAAAGAATCCTTTTCTCAGAAACAGGTCTATCATAGTAAAAAAGGCGGAAAGAATCCCCGTCGAATGCGTTGTCAGGGGATACCTCGCAGGAAGCGGATGGAAAGAATACAAAGAAACCGGCATGGTTTGCGGCATATCTCTGCCTGGCAACTTGAAAGAAGGTTCAAGAATACCCGAACCCATATTCACCCCGGCTACAAAGGAAGATATCGGCAAACACGACATGAATATCAGTTTCAGCGAAACAGAGAAAATTGTAGGTAAAGAGAGGGCGGCGATATTAAGAGAAAAATCTGTTTTGCTTTATAAAGAGGCATCCGCTTACGCCCTGAATAAAGGCATCATAATAGCAGATGCAAAATTCGAATTTGGCATTTACGACAAGAAACTTATACTCATTGATGAACTCTTCACTCCTGACTCATCGAGATTCTGGGAAGTGCAAAAGTACAGGGAAGGAATCCCGCAGGAAAGTCTCGACAAGCAGTATATAAGGAACTATCTTCTTTCCACAGACTGGGACAGGAATTCTCTTCCACCGTCCCTGCCTGAAGAAGTTGTGCAGAAAACCATCGAAAAATACAAGAATATTTATCAGTTGATTACAGGCAAGTCAATCTGAGACTGCATTAAGAACGTAAGGTGTAAAAATTCCGCTATAAGGAAAGATAGAGGAAGGCAAGGTGTTTATTTGTTGCAAAAAGTGAAAAAACTGTTATAATATACTCTTCAAATTATAGGCATTATAGAACTATATTTTTTGTTGCGTCACAATTTCAAAGGAGTCAAAAGTGGACGAAGAAGTTGTAAAGAAAGCGGATGTTCTGGTTGAAGCTTACCCGTACATAAGACAATACAGGGATAAGATATTTGTAATAAAATTCGGGGGCAGCATATTCAGGTTGACACAGATAAAAGAAAATATCCTGAAGGATATAGCTTTTCTTGAAGCTGTTGGCGTTAAAACTCTTCTTGTATGCGGAGGAGGTCCCTTTATTAACGAAGAAATTGAAAAGAGAGGTAAAAAACCCAGGTTTGTGGAAGGTTTAAGAGTTACGGATGAAGAGACCCTTGTCATAGTCAAAGAGGTCCTTTCCGGAATAAGGGACAAGATAGTAGGATATTACAGGGAAACCCTTGACGTTAAAGCTTCGTCACTGCTGCCTGAAGAAAAATTCATGCTTGCAAGAAAGATACATTACCAGCAGGGAGAAAAAATAATAAATCTCGGTTTTGTGGGCCAGGTGGCAAGTGTTGACTCCGAATATATAAAAATGCGTTTTGAAAAGGAGAAAATACTTGTGGCTGCGCCGGTTGTATCATCCGAAGACAATATTATGTATAACATCAACGGCGACGCGGTAGCTTCGGGACTTGCGGAGTCAATGAAGGTGGAAAAACTTATCTTCATTACCGACGTACTCGGAGTCATGCGCAACCCCGAGAATCCGCAGACGCTTATATCAATGCTTCGGCATTCGGAAGTGGAAGACCTGATATCAAGCAATGTCATAAAGGAAGGGATGATCCCGAAAGTGTCTGCAGGAATATCAGCAATAAGCAAAGGGGTTAAAAAAGTTCACATTATAAGCGGCAATGTGCAGCATTCAATAATTTTGGAAGTTTTCACCGAACACGGAATCGGGACTGAAATTACAAATTGAAAAAAGCAGTTTCTTCAGGGTATTGGAATGGAAAAAGAAGAAGTCATAGGCAATTACAGTAAATACGTTATAGGGTCATATACCAGAAGCGGCCTTGTTTTTGTGAAGGGAGAAGGAAGTTACCTGTGGGACTCCGATGGAAAAAAATACCTTGATTTTTTTCCCGGATGGGCCGTTTCTGGAATAGGGCACTGCAATCCCAATGTGGCAAATGCTATCAGGGAACAGGCAGAAATACTTATACACATAGCAAATAACCATTACCATCCCTGGCAGGGAATTTTAGCCAAAAAACTGTCGGAAATTTCGTTTGGAGGAAAGGTATTTTTCTGCAACAGCGGAGCGGAGGCAAACGAAGCAGCAATAAAACTTTGCCGTCTTTACGGGAACATGACCGGAAGGTACAAGATAATATCCATGGAAAATTCTTTCCATGGCAGAACGCTTGCCACTGTGACAATGACCGGACAGCCTAAATACAGCAAGCCTTTTGCTCCTTTGCCGGAAGGATTTTCTCATGTGCCTTTCAACAATTTCGAAGCCCTGACGAAAGAGGTCGATGACAAAACAATCGGTATCATCATAGAGCCCGTGCAGGGAGAGGGAGGGATAAACGTTGCAGACAGGAACTACCTGAAAAAAACATATTCTCTCTGCAAAGAAAAAAATATTCTCCTGATATTCGACGAAGTCCAGACAGGATTCGGAAGAACGGGCATGTTTTTCGCGTATCAGAATTTTGATGTTACACCTGATATAATGACCCTTGCAAAAACGCTCGGCGGAGGATTCCCAGTGGGAGCCATGGTGGCAAGGAAAGAGATTGCGGACCTCATGGTTCCCGGAACCCACGCTTCCACGTTCGGAGGCAGCCCCCTGGCTTGCAGAAGCTGCATTGCCGTAATAGACACCATAGAGCAGGAAAGGCTTCTTCATAACGTGAAAGCCATGGGAGAATACCTGAGAAAAAAACTTAATGTTCTGAAACAGAAACACTCATTTGTCAAGGATGTAAAAGGGATAGGGTTGATGCTGGCAATCGAGATTAACCGGGAGTGTGCGCCCGTAGTGGAAACATGCACGGAAAAAGGACTGCTAATCAATTGCACTCATGGCAACATACTCAGAATAATGCCGGCAATTACCACTAACAGGGCTGAAATAGATGACGCAGTGAAAATATTGGATGAAAGCCTTTTTTTATTCGAAAAAAATTTCTCTAAAGACAAAAATATTTCCTGACAATTGCCATTGAAAGGTAAAAAATGAAAAAAGATTTTTTGACAATCAGAGGGTTTAACAGGGAAGAGCTAAACAGGATTTTCGACCTGGCCAAACATTACAAGTCAGGCAGAAAAACTGACGGTCATTCCTGCTTGCTCAAAAACAAGAGCATCGGGCTTCTCTTTAACAAACCTTCTACGAGAACTCGAATATCTTTTGAGATAGCCATACATGAACTTGGAGGCAATCCGATATATCTGCCAGGTGAAACAACCCAGATATCAAGAGGAGAAACAATAAGGGATACAGCACAGGTTACTTCAAGATACCTTCACGGCATAGTAATAAGAACATACAAGCAGGAAGATGTAGAAGAATTTGCGAGTTTTTTTTCGCATCCAGTGATAAACGCCCTTACAGATTTACTGCATCCCTGCCAGATATTGAGCGACTGTTTCACGATATGCGAAAAGAAAGGAAATATCGAGGGATTGAATATCACATATATAGGCGACGGCAACAATATATCCAATTCCCTAATACTGGCGGCAGATATACTCGGTTTCAATATAAGGATAGCTTCGCCGGAAGGTTTTCAGCCGCCTGAGGAAATTACAGGACTGATGAAAAACAGCAACCTTTTGAAAATTGATCCCAGTCCGGATAAGTTTATCAGGGACGCCGATGTGATATATACGGATACATGGACAAGCATGGGGGCTGAATCCGAAACAGCTGAGAGGGAGAAAATTTTCATGAAATACCAGGTCAATTCACAACTCCTCGCAACGGCAAAGAAGGACTTCTTGTTTATGCACTGTCTCCCTGCCCACAGAGGAGCTGAAGTTACCGACGATGTAATGGACAGCAGGAACTCTGTAATACTTGACCAGGCTGAAAACAGATTGCACTGCCAGAAGGCACTGCTCCATTTTCTCTATTCACAGTTAGATTAAATACTGGCCGGTCAGATTTGTTGCAAAACACATGAATTCAACTCCGTTCCTGTGGAACCAAGGCACAAATGCAGATTTAAAAATAAAGGACTCAAAAGATTTTGCTTTGTGCCTGTGTGCCTTTAGATGTTAACATCTTGCGCCTGTAGCTCAAAGGATAGAGCATCTGCCTTCTAAGCAGAGGGTTGCGCGTTCGAGTCGCGCCAGGCGTACGACTCAATTTTGGATTCACCTGTAGTACCTTAACAAATCCGTCCAGTTCGCCGTAGTAGTTTCGTATATACTGCCGTCTCCAAGCATGAATTTCCACTGCGCCCTGAAATTCTCCTCATCCATACGTGCAATAAGACCTTCAAGATTAAGGTTCTCGACATGCCCGTCGACAAAAAGGACATTTGTCCTCCCGTTATGCCTGAAATGTATGTATCCTCCCGGGTTCTCTCCATAGTCAAACCTGAAATATTGTTTTTTAAAATCCGTCCTCTGAATCGTATCAGCTACTATGGGATATGAAGCAGGTTTTTTTATGGCTCCGGGCATCATATAATGATATGCGTCGGAAGAAACAGGCACGGGAGCGGAAGCGTAAAAAGGAATAACCCTCGTGCTGCCATAGGTTGAATTAGGAATTGCAGGGTCATACTCGTAAGGAGGATGGGAAGGGCATGCCAGAACCTCATACGAATAATATTTAGGAATAAAAGAAGCACTGTTAAACCCTCCGAGAAAAACAATTCCTTCATGGTCCTGCTCGTACATCTTCAACCCCAGACCTATCTGCTTGAGGTTGTTCATACAAACCGAGCTCTTTGCCCTGGATCGCGCCTTGCTTAATGCAGGCAGAAGAATCGATGCAAGTGAGGCTATAATTGCCATTACAACAATCAGTTCTATGAGTGTAAATCCTTTCTTTCCCATAATCAATACCATAGCCAAAGGTTTCTCAACCTTGTGGCATACTTTGTCCTTGTATTAGGAACGGCATCCTGCGGGATATAATCATTGCCATCTGTATGCCTGTATGAAGGTATCCACTTGGCATTTCCCCTGGTATAAAGCACATTTAACCCTTCCCGTCCGTGGGCATTAGAATAATAGAGGCGCAAACCGGGCCAATGCTGGGATGTTTTTTTATCCGCCATTATTGCGGATTCAAACCGGTGCGCTATATTCAAACCGTAGGCGTAGGCATACGAACAGGTCGACCCGAAACGCCACATTGTGGTTTCGAGGCTTCCTGCCTGCGGCCTGGCGACTGTCATAAGGTACCCTGTTTCCGAAGGTTTGTCTTTCGCACTGGGACATATGAACAGTTTTGGGTCAGTCACATACCTGGGAGTTTCATAATCCTGCGTAGAGGGGTCTGTTTGTCCGGTAAGCAAGGCCAAAGAAACATTTGTCCTGCAATCAGGGTACTGCTCAACCCCCCAATAATCGACATAACCGGGTACGGTCCCGTCAAGAACATGGTCGTGGTAAGGAAACCAGCCGTACCAATCCTGGGCGTAAATGGTCAATACGAGCCCGAGCTGTTTGAGATTATTCATGCAGACAGCTCTTCTTGCATGTTCTCTCGCCTTTTCAACAACAGGAAGGAGTATTGATGCAAGAACAGCTATTATACTTATTACCACAAGAAGTTCTATCAGCGTAAAACCTTTCTTTCCCCTCATTTTTTTCTGCCCATTTTAAGCCATAAAAAGGCTATTAAAACGCTGAGTAATTTCAGTCTCCGTCTTTTTCTTCATCGACCGTTTCAGTTTCATCACCGATTTTCCTGTGCACTTGCACTCCGTGAACGACAACATCGACGCTGGACACCCTTAGCCCCGACATTTTTTCCACTTCTTCCTTGATGGATTTCTGCACCATGTAAGTAACTTCGGGGATATTAACCCCATAATCCACTATAATGCTCAGTTCGAATCCAACCTCGTCTTCTCCGACAACAACCTTGATTCCGGCATCAGGTTTCTTCCTTATCAACTGTGATAATCCGGCAACAAGGCTTGTAGCAATCTTGTGAACCCCGGGCACTTTTTTCGCAACTATCCCCGCTATAGAAGCAAGAACATCGTTATCTATTTTCACGTTTCCGTATTTTTCTTCTTCCATTTTCCTCCCGTCACCTGTAACCAGAATTATCCTTAAGATTCTCTCCATGCGTCTGATTCAAGAAAATTTTCAAGCCACTTAACACTGTATCTGCCGCTCAGAAATATCGGGTGGTCAAAAATTTTCCTGTAAAGCGGTATCGTAGTCTTTATTCCATCAATTACTATTTCATCAAAAGCCCGGCGCATACGCTCAATAGATTCCTGGCGGTTTCTTCCGTATGATATCAGTTTCATAATAAGACTGTCATAATAAGGAGGGACAAAATACCCCTCGTAGATATGGGTATCCACACGGATACCCGGGCCTCCCGGCAGAACCAGTTTTTCTATCCTTCCTGGAGACGGGATGAAATTCATGGAAGGGTTTTCCGCGTTAACCCTGCACTCAATTGCATGTCCGTTCAATTTTATGTCCTGCTGCCTTATGCCGAGCTTATCCCCCTGAGCGACAAGTATCTGGCTCTTCACCAGGTCGAAACCTGAAACGAGTTCCGTTATGGGATGTTCAACCTGAATCCTCGTATTCATTTCCATGAAATAGGGATTTCCGTTTGAATCGACAAGAAATTCTATCGTCCCTGCGCTTTTATAATTTATTTTCCTGGCAAGCCGGTAGGCAAACTTGTATAGTTTCCTGCGTAGTTTTGCATCTACAAAAGGTGACGGGCTTTCCTCTATTAGTTTCTGATGCCTGCGCTGTATGGAACAATCCCTCTCGGGAAAAACAATTACATTGCCTTTCCTATCGCCTACAAGTTGTATCTCTATATGCCTTGGCCTCTCAAGGAATTTTTCAAGATAGAGTGCGCTCTCCCCGAAAGAAGACTTGGCTTCTTCCTGGCATGTATGCCACAACTGGGGAAACTCGTCAACCGAATTGACACGTCTCATGCCTCGCCCTCCCCCGCCGGCGCTTGCTTTTATTATTACGGGGAATCCGATTTTTTTTGCATGGTGCAGAGCATCCTTGTAATTGCTCTCTTCATAACCGGGGATTACAGGTATCCTGAAAGACTTTGCCGTCTTTCTCGCGAGAGATTTGTCCCCCATGAGCTGGATATTTTTCACGGACGGGCCTATAAATACAATGCGGGATGCGCCGCATATCTCCACAAAAGGTATATTTTCTGAAAGAAATCCGTAACCGGGATGAACGGCGTCGGACTTTGTAATTTCTATAGCGCTGACAACAGAAGGAATGTTCAGGTAACTGTCCTTTGCCGGGGCAGGCCCAATACATATCTTTTCATCGGCCAGCCTGACAGGAGTTGAATCCCTGTCCGCTTCAGAAAAACCTATGACCGTATTCAAGCCAAGTTCACGGCAGCTTCTTATTACCCTTAAGGCAATCTCACCCCTGTTGGCTATAAATACTTTTTTGAACATTTTTTTATGAAGATTCTGCGCAAAATGAAAAATCAAAGTTGAATTACAAACAGAACCTGCCCGTATTCGACAGATTTCCCGTTTTCAACAAGTATTTCCTTGATAACACCATTATGTTCGGACTTTATTTCATTCATTACCTTCATTGCTTCTATGATGCAGAGAGTAGTTCCCTGCTTGACGCTGGTTCCCAATTCTGCAAAAGGAGGGCTTTGCGGGGACGGCGACCTGTAAAACGTTCCAACAAGGGGAGATTTTACGTAAATAACGTTTTCCAACTGCTGTGAAGGACGTTTATACTCTTCAAGAATTTCTTCCTGTTTTATGTCTGAAGCAAACTGTTCCCGTTTTTTGTCGTTTGGAACCTGTTTAACAGTTCCTTTTTTGCCCATAACAAGGCAAAAATCGCCTTTTTTTACTTCAAGGTACTCAAGGCCATATGTTTTCATGAAATCAGCGTATATTTTAAGTTCTTCCGTTTTCATCTTTTCTCCTTTATCCCGAACTCTTCTTC
>DAOQVZ010000064.1:0-3023 GCA_035341815.1 bacterium | reverse complement strand
TATATTTTAAGTTCTTCCGTTTTCATCTTTTCTCCTTTATCCCGAACTCTTCTTCCTTGTTGCGCTTTTATGTGAGGGAATATGATTTTCCCTTAAATTTGTTCGGAACAAGTGATGAAGGAATCACACCCTGGTCACATACTCCCCCGTCCGCGTATCCACCTTGACGGCATCCCCTGCCTCCACGAAAAGAGGGGTCTGTATCGTAAAACCCGTTTCAAGTTTAACCTTCTTCTTGCCTCCCTGCACGGTATCGCCTTTATGTCCGGGTTCAGCTTCAATAACCTTAAGCTCCACGTTGATAGGCATTTTTATGTCAAGTACTTCCCCGTTGTGAAAAATACCCGTTACTTCAAGGTTTTCTTTCATGTAGTTTCTGGCATCTCCGATAACATACGCCGGTATGACAACCTGTTCGTAAGTATTATTGTCAATGAAATGGTATCCTTCACTGTCACTGTAGAGAAATGAAAGAGGCAACTCGTCCACGTACACTGGATTTACCTTTATATCTGACCTGAATGAATCTTCCAGTATCTTGCCTGTCTTCATGTCTTTCGCTTTCAGCCTGACAAGACCGCGCCTCTGCTGCTGGTGGGTATGAACCGCGTATACAACAGTGTAAATGGTACCCTCATATTCAAATATATTGCCTTCTTTCAGGTCAAGTACAGTCATGTATAATCCTTTAGTTTAAATTGCTTTAAATACTGCTTATGAACACAATTATTTTACATTTTAGACAGGCAAAAATCAAGTTTTTTCTGATGCGTAAACAGGAAAAGGGCAACCGGTTATTAACCAGCTGCCCTTTTCCATTATTTACATTCAGTTTATCTTTTACTTATTATATAGTCCAGAGCGTCATCCAATTCTTCGTCAAACTCCCAGAAGCTCGGCGGCAGGTCTGTCCATCTGTAATCCATAAGTTTCTGGAGAACTTCAAGCCAGAATGTCTGCTCGTTGCCTATCATGATGATGTTCGGCGATACAGCCCTGAACCACTGAGGATCCCTCATTCCGCCGTTAACCCTGCCGTTGAATATTATAAGTCCGGGAGGTACGGGAAGATTGGGACATACGGAAAGGACATCTCTCGGATTCACTATTCCGTCTATCGCGACAGATACAAAGAATGATTCGTCAGATGCGTAGACGTACAGGTCGCCCGGGTTGATATTGACCTCTACCGGGTTGTACCCTGAACCGTCAGGATTGCCGTCAAACTCGCCTATGGTTCCGTTGAAGGCAAACATTCCGCTGGTATCGGTCGCTATTACATCAAACGGTGTAGCATCGTTCCTGTCCAGTATAGAACCTATCGTCTGCAGCATCACGCTGCCGTCAGCCTGTACAGGACCATACAGAAGCATATCGCCGCCTGTTGAATAGTCAATATCATTGAGGACGCAGTTGTCAAATCTTATGTACCCGTTTTCCAGTCTTACCAGTCCGTCCGGAGCCGTATTTGTAACTCCCAGTACGTCAAGGTCGCCGGCCACAAAAGTGTTGTTCCTTATCCAGATATCTCCGCTTGTTGTATTCTGCGCCCAGAGAGTTTCAACCTGGGTCTCTATGGCGTCCGCTTCTCCTATTCCGTTCACCGCAGACATTACAAGGTCAGTGGCAAGGATATTGAGGTCATCATCGTTGTTATCAAAGATTGCGCCGCCCGCTGTTATTTCTACTTTGTCTGCTGCCTGCACGTATCCAAGGTATACATCGTTTCCGGCTACCAGCGTTGCATCTCCTCCGGCAAGTACCTGTGAAGTTTCACAGATAATTATATCTGTTCCGGCTTCAAGATACACATCGTCTCCGGCATCAAGAGTAGAGAGGCATATCCGCAAATAACCTGTATCTGCCACCACCTCTATGTCATCGTAGGCATCCAGGAAACTGCTTATAATATCTACGTTGGTACCGGCGTATATCTCTATATCGTTGCCCGTTGACGTCATATCTACCGATTCCATGTTCACGTACCCGTTTGTCGCAGTCACACCGATATTGCCGCCTGCGGTTACCGTACTGGTAAGCATATCCACATCGTTGGCTGCTGTCGCTGTAAACGTCGTACCTGCCGTCAGCGTAGAGCGGCTAACCATGATATCATCGCCGGCGGTTATCCCCATGGAACCGATAGTAGCAGTTATACTGCTGCTTTCAATATCCACGTCGCCCAACGTCGCGCCTATGGCTACATTGGTATGCGCCAATAGTGTGCTGTCGGTGATGTCTGTATCTGTGCGCGCCTGGATGCCTATCGCTCCGCCGGTTGAGGTCATATCTACATCATCAAGGTTTACGTAGCCGTTGGTTGCTGTCACACCGATATTGCCGCCTGCGGTTACCGTACTGGCAAGCATATCCACATCGTTGGCTGCTGTCGCTGTAAACGTCGTACCTGCCGTCAGCGTAGAGCGGCTAACCATGATATCATCGCCGGCGGTTATCCCCATGGAACCGATAGTAGCAGTTATACTGCTGCTTTCAATATCCACGTCGCCCAACGTCGCGCCTATGGCTACATTGGTATGCGCCAATAGTGTGCTGTCGGTGATGTCTGTATCTGTGCGCGCCTGGATGCCTATCGCTCCGCCGGTTGAGGTCATATCTACATCATTAAGGTTTACGTAGCCGTTGGTTGCTGTCACACCGATATTGCCGCCTGCTGTTACCGTGCTGGCAAGCATATCCACATCGTTGGCTGCCGTTGCTGTAAGGGTAGTGCCTGCCGTCAGCGTAGAGCGGCTAACCATGATATCATCGCCGGCGGTTATCCGCATCAAGCCGGTTGTCGCGGTTATGTCGCTGCTCTCTATATCAACCGTTCCGGCTGTCGCACCTATTGTTACGTTTGTCTGTGCAAGAAGCGTACTGTCGGTGATATCCGTATTCGTTGCCGCCTGGATGTCTATCGCACCAGCTGTGGATGTCACGTCTGTTGACTCCATGTTCACATAGCCGGCTGTCGCGGTCACCGTGATATCGTCTACCGCATCCAGCGTGCTGGTAAGTAT
>DAOQVZ010000063.1:0-13227 GCA_035341815.1 bacterium | reverse complement strand
GGCAGCTTAAGTGAGCATGTATGGAAGCGAACGTTTTCAGGAAGCTGTTTATCCCTTGAGGGACGGCGGTTAACCGTCGTTTTCTCCCCGCGGGGAGGGAGGATGATGGTGAGAGGTGCTCTTTCTCTGTCATCCTGAAATGCTTCCATTCAGGATCTCAAACAACAGACCCTGGGTACAGGCACCTGAGGGCGAAAAAAAAGGATATATAAAAAATGTCGACACTTAAAAAAAAGTTTCCTAAAAATAAAAATCTCCTTGTCAACCCGGAATTCCGATATATTCCCCCCTCCCCTTCCACGTCTTTTCCGGGCCCATACCTTGCCTGCTGGAACACAAAAAAAAGAGGCGACATCGAGATATTGCCCATGAAGGAAGGATTCGGAAAAACATCCCCCGGCAACTGTGTCCTTATACATCCGGGCAAAAGGTTCTGGCAGTTCCGTACGCTTTGTGAAATAGGAAACAATCTGAAAGGCAACACCCTGAGATTTACGGCGGAGATAAGCCAGAAAGCACCTTCCTCTGTTAAAATCAGCCTCTACCTGATGGGTCCGGAAAGCGCGGACGGAACATGGTCCCCTGCAGAGTTCGGCCTTGAAGACAAGCGCACATCCAGCCGCCACGGACGCGGAGAACTTGTATCCGTATCAGAAAAAACTTCTTATTCCGGCAGGAGCGAAAACGAAACAATCACAACAGAAGAACTGGTCATTGACTGGAATTTCAGGCATACGAAGGAATCTTCCTCAAAATACCGCAACGCCGTTGGTATAAGAGTAGAAATTGAAAACATATCTTCTTCTCCCGCATGGGTCAGGTGGCCGTCTCTTGCCAGGGGGAAAACGATTCCCAAGGGACTTGTAAAAGGAAGTCCTGTCCCTTCATATTCGAGGCAGTTACCCCGCACGATGGAAAAGCTCCTTGAAGGCAAGCCTCTCCACATACTTGCCCTCGGTTCCAGCCTGGACCGGGGAAGCGCAAACCCCCCGCTCTACCTTTACGATGAAAACCCGTTGAGCCCGGACTACAAGAAACCTGTTCCTGAAAGCCGCAGGTTTCTTCCAGAATCTGTTGGCAGGCCCGACCTTGCAGGCTACATAGGGTTCTTCCAGCATTATTTCATGTACACCGGACGCACGAGACTTGAGCTTATGAAAAAATTCGGCCACCCTGTCAGCAGTATCCTTCTCAACGTAATGGCATGCGACGGTTCAAGCATAGGCGAAGGCCACAGCGGTTTCATGGAATACGCCTCATTCTTCAGCAAGCCCAATCCCGGCATCAACGGACACGCAGAAGGAGATTCATGGAAAGCTCTTTACCCCGGGCTCTTCAAAAAAGGAAATCCCCCGCCCGACCTTGTTATATTCGGATACGGCAGCGGACACAACGAACAGATTGACGAGCCGGACACGATAGCCGCCTACGAGGGCGCCATAAGACTTTTTCAAAGGCGTTTCCCGGGGGTTGAATTCCTCAGTTGTACATGGCCGGTGAAAAAAGGGAAAGAAGACATTGTGACCGGTCCCATGGAAAAACTCTGTTCATACTACAACATCCCTTTCATAGACGTGAGAGAACTTGACAGCCGGCTTTCACAAAGCACCAACTTTTTTGCTCTGGCTACCGACGGAGTCCATTTCCAGGCAGGGGCCCACTACATCTGGTTCAAGCAGCTCGAAAAGGCCTTTGAGATTGCAGACGCCGGGCAAAAATGGCTCGCCCAGAAACATCTTCCCCGCCGCATGAACCCTTACTCCTACAACTGGGAAGGTGACCACGTGACTTTTACCGCGCCTCATCCCCGCATTGTGGAAAAACGCATGATGATACTTGAAGACGGTGCGTTCAACCTCTGGGCGTTTCACGAAGCGCCGCATTCCATTCCTCCCGTCAGAACGAAGATAAGAATAGACGGCAAGGAAATGCAGGATGCAGGAAAAGGCAATATCTTCAGGCAGAGAAACAACCGCAACTCTTCTTTCGCATACGGCAGGCTCGAAACAGGGAAACGCCACGTGGTGGAAGTCCTGGGAACCAACCCTCAAATCTTTGCGGCAGATCACAAGGTTGCATTGAACAAAGCTTTCTTCCCTGCAGGAAACCGGAAGTGGAATAAGACTGTGAGGGTGGAAAACTTCGAATCAGGGTGGGGAGCCCCGTACGGCTCCAGGTGCTTTCTCCTGCACGAGGGTGAAAAAATTGAGATTACGGCAGAGGGAACCCTCTTTTCCGTGGCGTACCTTGATGAAAAAAACGGCGGGACATTTGAGTTCCATGCAGGCGGCAAAAGAAAGAAAAAGATAAGGGCAGACATTCCTTATGTATGCAGCGAGGGAAAGAGCCATTACATTGAAAACAGGGACGCAATTTCCGCAAACACCTGCGTAAAGAGAAAAATCACCGTCAGATGTATTTCCGGAACAGTTCGGATACTGGGACTTTATACATACAACACCCGTTAGGAAGAAAGGCACATAATGCTTTTTATTTACGGATTAATCTTTATGAACACTGTTATTACCCCGGTAAACCTTCTTGTCAACCCGGAATTCAGGTACCTTGATTCCACTGCCTCTGCCGGACAACATTATGTAGCCGGCTGGAATACCTCGGGATACGGCGATATACAGGCATGCGATATGCAGGACGGCTTCGGAGAAAAAACTTCCGGCAGCTGTGTTTTAATCCGCCCGGGAAAAAGTTTCTGGCAGTTTCAGGCGCTGCCCGACCTGGGACTGGATATGAAAGAACGCACCCTTAAACTCGGAGCGGAAATCAAGCAAGCTGAACCTTCCTCTCTCAGGATTAAACTTTCCCTCATGGGCATTGAAAGCCAGGACGGGACATGGTCTCCGGCAGAACTGGGTTTCGGTGATAAACGCGTATTTTCCAGGCACGGGCGCGGAGAGCTCGTAGTCCTTGACGAAAGGACTGCTTCTTCTTCAAACAAAGCAGGTCAGGAATACATCGAAACCGAGGGCTTGCTCATAGACTGGCGCTTTGAAACAACAAAAGAGTCGTCTTCCCAATACCGCAACGCCGCAGGCATAAGAGTGGAATTTGAAAACACGTCTTCTTCCCCCGTATGGATAAGGCATCCCGTCATGGCGGAGGAAAAAGTTCTTCCCAGGGGATACGTCCGGGGAAAACCTTTACCCGGATATTCGAAAATGATACCTCGCACCATGAAAAAACTTCTCGAAGGGAAACCATTACATATCCTTACCCTCGGTTCAAGTATAGACAGAGGCAGCGCAAACCCCAGGCTCTACCTTTACGATGAAAACCCTTCTTCTCCTCAATACAAAAAACCTCTTTTTGAAAACCACAGGTTTGATTCGGAGAAAACCGGCAGGCCCGACTTGGAAAGCTACATAGGTTTATTCCAGCACTACTTCATGTACACGGGAAGGATGCGGCTTGAACTGATAAAAAAATTCAACCTGCCCGTCAACAGGATACTATTGAACGTCATGGCTGTCGACGGTTCAAGCATAGGGGAAGCCCACAGCGGTTTTGCGGAATACTCATATTTTGAGGGCAAGCCCGACCCGGGAGCCAATGGCCATGGACAGGCAGATTCATGGGAAACCCTGTACCCGGAACTTTTCTCAGGCGGGAAAATCCCTCCGCCCGATCTCGTCGTCTTCGGAGGAGGACACAACGAGCAGATTGACAAACCCGATAGAATCGCCGCTTACGAAGGCGCACTGCGCTGGTTCCAGAGACATTTTCCGAAAGTGGAATTTATCAACTGCATGTGGATCCGGGACAAAGAGAACCCTGATTCCCTTAGTAATCCCATGGAAAAACTCTGTCAACACTACGCCATCCCCTTTATAGACATGGGAGAGTTAATACTTGCGTTGCGCAAAAGCTCCAACTACTATGCAGTAGCTCCCGACGGAGGACACCCCCAGGCTGCGGCGCATTACATCTGGTCAAAACAGCTCGAGAAAGCCTTTGAGATTGCAGACGCAGAGCAAGAATGGCTCCCCCAGAAATATATGCCTGAGCGCATTAACACATACTCATACAACTGGGAAGGCGACATTATCACATTTACGGCTCCACATCCCCGCTTTGTGGAAAACCGCATGATGATACTCGAAGACGGTGCGTTCAACCTGTGGGCAACCCATGAACCTCCGGCTTCAGGTACACCCGCTAAACTGAAGATTCTAATCAACGGGAAAGAGATGAGCTCAGAATCAGGAAGGGGCGGCAATTTCAAGCAGCGCAACAGCCGCAACTCTTCTTTTGCATACGGCCGGCTTGAAACAGGGAAACGCCATATCGTGGAGGTCATCGGCTCCAATCCATACATGATAGCCGCCGACCACAAGGTTGCATTAAAAAAAGTATTCCATCCCGCAGACAGCACGTCATGGAATAAACCTTCAAAGGCCGAAGATTTCATCTCGACATGGGGTGCTCCCTACGGTTCCAGGTGTTTTGTATTGCACGAGGGCGAAACCGCTGAAATTGCGGCTGAAGGCAGTATCTTCTCCATTGCATACCTCGATGAAGAAGCCGGCGGAACATTTACAGTGAGCATTGATAGTGGCTTGCAGGCAAAAACCGATGCAAATATCCCCCATATTTGCAGCATGGGCAAAAAATACTACGCGGAAAACCGGTTGCCTGTCTCCGCAACACATTTCGGCAGGCATAAGATTACCGTTGCGTCAACCTCGGGCAGAGTCCGCATCATCGGTCTATATTCCTACGATACCCGATAAACAGCATACTAACTTCTAACCCCTTTGGGACAGAAGTCTTACCCTATCATCACGTCCCAGTACCGGGCACGTTTATCACTTCCACCTGGCCCGGAAACCTCAAGAAGAACCACGTAAGATATCCCGGGTTTCTCGTACACGTGTACAGGATTTTGCTCCGTGGAAACAGTGCCGTCTCCAAAGTACCATTTCCAAGAGGTAATATTCCCGTAAGAATTGTCTGTGAAAGCAACTTTCCTGCTCTCCATGTCGATAACCTTGAAATGCCAGTCCGCTTCAACAGGCTTGCGGAACTTCTTTTCCAGTGGCATCAGCCTGAAAGGAAGCGCATCGGAAGCATTTACCCAAGGCTGGGGCGCCTTGCCGTTATGGCCCACCTGGGATAGGGAATAGAAAGCGTCATACCTTTTCCCACCTTTATAATCAAGGATCATCCATGTAAGGTTTATCAAGCTGTTTTCCTGCAGCTTTGACTCGACGCTGTGCTCTGGACCGTGGTATGAAGCAAAATCAAAAACAGTAATGTAAAATTCCATTACAAGCTTCCCGGCCTGCCCCTGGTCAAAATCATAAGAATAGGCATAATTGGCGTAAGGAAACTCCTTTATCCACGGTTGGGAGCCCCATACAATAGTCCATTCCCCGTCGACTGGAGGAGTAAAAATATGATAATTCTGCGCGTGGTGACCGGCATGCCGGAAGTGGCTTTCAATAGGGTCATGTATCAGGGGGCTGTTTATCAGGTTGCCGCCTGAACGGTCTCCGTCTACAACAATTTCAAGTATATCGTTCATGTAACCGCCTGCAGTTTTTGAATCCACCCTCTTGAAATCCCAGTAATCGCTGTAAGCTTCATACTTGAAGTAAAGGCGGTTCAATCCACTGACCCAGCCCACCGTCATCTTCATGTCGAAAATATCGGGATTGTTTGGCTTGCCCATTATGATATCCTTCATATGTTCCATCCCGTACGTATATTCGGGAGGAACCATATTCCAGTCATCGGTCCTTCCGTCTATGCGGGGTATCATGTTGTGCGGAAACTGGAAAATCTTAAATTCTCTCGTGTCTTTCTGGCTTGCTCCCTGTGTCTTGTTATCAATTTTCATTTTTTCCACTCCTTATTTATAAAATTTCTTTCAACATTAAAGTGCTTTGAAACCAGTTCGAAATATCATATCACAATTTCCGCCATTCGCTCAATTTGCATATGGAATATAACTTTCTGCCGTTGCCCCCCTCCCCTCCCTGCCTGTCATCCTGAACCAGGATCTCATTCTTTTATTTTATCCAGCATCTCTCTCTATCTGTCACCCTGAATTGCCTCTGTTCAGGGTCTCTCTTTAATCTTTTTTGTATTGGTTTTCTTGTAGCGGTGGGATTTATCCCACTTCTTTTCCTCTGTCATCCTGAACTTGTTTCAGGATCTCAAACGAGACCCTGAGCCCTTCCAGGATAAACAGATACATCTCAGAATGACAAAAAAGATAAGTGCTTCGTAGAAGGTTTTTGAATCGATGTAATTGTAATTCCTGTTCAATTTGAACTTTTCATGCATAAAGTCTAAAATAAACCTATCGCACTGCAATAAGCATTACCATTATACGGGAAACAACTTCATATAAATAAGGAGCACATTATGGAAAAGAAAGAATTGCCTGTCAGCAGGGAAGAAGCTTTTGTCTTATTGAAAAGCATGAACCCTGATGATGCCGACATGCTTCATTATATTGAAACGGAAGCCGTCATGAAACACCTTGCCGAAAAATTCGGGGAGGACCCTGATTACTGGGGCATTCTCGGACTGCTTCATGACGTGGACTGGGCTCTGACAAAAAACAACCAGGAAGAACACTGCATAAGAGCAAAGGAGATATTGTCCGAAAAAGGATTCAGCGACCAGGATATACAGATTATCCAGTCCCACGGCTACAACTGTGAACAAATCCCTGCGTTAAAAGACAAGCAAAGGACACAGAAGATAGAATTCGCTCTTGCCGCCGCCGAAACTGTGACCGGGCTTATCTATGCATACGCACTGATGCGCGGCAAAAGCATAAGCGGCATGGAACCTTCAAAGCTGAAAAAGAAATTCAAGGACAAGAGTTTTGCGGCAGGATGCAGCAGGGAGATAATAGGAGAGATTGAGAAAACAGGCTTGACGATAGACGAGTTTTTCGCAATAGCCATAGGTGCGATGCAGTCAATAAAAGAACAGATAAACCTGCAATAAAGAGAAAAAAAACATGGAGCTGTACCTCGTCCGCCACGGTGAAGCTGTTTCGGCAGATATCAATCCCCTGAGGCCGCTGTCAGATTCCGGAATTGCCGACGTGAAAAAAATAGCTGGATTTCTCAAGCAGTCGGGTGTAAGCGTAAATACCGTTTTGCACAGCTCAAAAAAGAGGGCGGAAGAAACAGCGCGCCTGATAGCAGAAACATTAAACCCGCAGTGCATCCTAATGCAACAACAGGGGCTTGAACCAAATGACGCCATAGATACTATCATGGGAGAAATCCTGGGAGCGGAAGATAACCTGATGATTGTGGGACACCTCCCCTTCCTGAGAGACCTGGAGGAAAAACTGCTCGCAGGTTCAAAAAACAAAGATTTGCCTGCATTTAAACCGGCAAGTGTTCTTATTCTTAACGGAAGCGGAACAAAATGGGAAATAAGCAGTTCTGCCTCTCCAGATTCAATATAGCGGAAAATATGCGCGATGACAAATTTCATTTGAGCATTTTAATCGTCTTTATTAAAGCATACCTTACTGCTTCACCTCTCTTTAACAACAATGGACATAGAGATTACAGAGCAGTTCCAAAAGGCTATAGACCTGATAGAACGGAGCAACAGGAATGTTTTCATTACCGGCAGGGCAGGCACCGGCAAATCCACTCTTTTGAGGTATCTGCGCACCATAACCTGTAAAAAAGCGGTTGTTCTTGCTCCCACGGGCGTTTCAGCCCTCAACGTGCAGGGACAGACAATTCATTCATTTTTCCGCTTCAAGCCCGATATTACTATCGACAAGGTCAAAAAGATAGTTAAAAAAACTGCCGACAATATCTACCAGAAAATTGATACAATAATCATAGACGAAATATCCATGGTAAGAGCGGATTTGCTGGATTGCGTTGACAGATTTCTGCGGCTCAACTGCGTCACGACCAGTCCGTTTGCAGGCAAGCAGATGGTCTTTTTCGGAGACCCTTACCAGCTGCCCCCGGTTATAACCCCTGCAGAGAGAAGAATATTCAAAAGCAGGTATCCCACGGGATACTTTTTCTCCGCTGCAGTTATGAATAAAATTTCTTTTGATATAGTGGAGCTGGACAGGATATTCCGTCAGAGCGACGAGGGTTTTATAAAAATACTCAACAGCATAAGAAACAATACGGTCACCGATGAAATGCTTGATGAACTTAATACCCGATGCATCCCTGAATTCGAGCCTGACGAAAAAAGCTTTTTCATATCCCTTACTACAAAAAACGACAAGGCTTTGGCAATGAATGAAAAGATGCTGGCAAAACTTCCCGGGAAAGAATATACTTTTGAGGCAGATATAAAAGGAAAGTTTGAAAAAGCCACGTATCCCACCGACGAAATACTGCGCCTGAAGGAAAACGCACAGGTGATGTTGCTTAACAATGACCAGCAGAAACGCTGGGTCAACGGCAGCATAGGCAGGATAGATGTTCTCGTGCCGGAAGGAGATGCCATAATCGTTCAATTGATTGGCGGAAAAACAGTTGACGTAACCCCTTGCGAATGGGATATATTCCGATATGTCTACAATGAGTATACAGACCAAATTGAAACGGAACAGGTAGGCTCTTTCAAACAGTATCCGCTTAGATTATCCTGGGCGGTGACCATTCATAAAGCACAGGGCAAGACATTCGATAATGTGATACTTGACATAGGTGCGGGAGCGTTTACTCCAGGGCAGGTATATGTGGGCTTGAGCAGGTGCGTCTCTCTTGAAGGGCTGGTACTTAAGAAAAAAATACGGAAACAGGATATCTTCATAGACTGGAACGTGGTAAAGTTCATGACAGAATACAGGTACGCCATATCGGAAAAAGAAATGCCGCTCGACAGGAAAATAGAGATTATAAAAGACGCCATAAAAAAGAAGAGAGAACTGGAGATAATATACCTGAAAAAAAACGACGAGAAATCAGTAAGGATAATCCGGCCCGAATGCGTGGGTAACATGGAATTTATGGGCAAGAACTTTACCGGTATAAGGGCGTTTTGCCGCAAGAGCAACGAAGAAAGAACATTCCGGGTGGACAGGATATTATCTCTCAATCCTATTTAGCATCCCTCTTCTTTATCACCCTGAATTGCCTCCTCCATGCCTGTCATGCTGAAATGTATTTATTCAGCATCTCAAACTGAGACCCTGAGACCTTCCATTATAAACAGATATATCTCAGGGTGACAAAAAAGGGAAATGCTTCGTGGAAGTTTTTTTGTCGCAGTGCCCTTGCCAGGATAAACGATTTATCCCGTATAACGGGACAGGTAACACTTTATAAAAACCGTGGCATCAAACCGGCTGGAATCCCCGGCAGCTTGAGTGAGCCTGTATGCTGGCGAACGTTTTGAGGAAGCTGCGGGGGTTGACAGCCAAACCGGCATGAGATATACAGGAAGCTGTTTATCCCGTGAGGGACGGGGGTTATCCGTCGTTTCCTTCTTTGCGGAGGTCGGTCCCCCGTCTCTCCCGCTTCTTTTTTCCTGTCATCATGAAAACGATGTATTTTATCACCCTGAAATGTTTCTGTTCAGGGGCTTATGTTTCTATTTGTTCAGGATCTCAAACTGAGACCCTGAGACCTTCCATTATAAACAGATATATCTCAGGGTGACAAAAAAGGGAAATGCTTCGTGGAAGTTTTTTTGTCGCAGTGCCCTTGCCAGGATAAACGATTTATCCCGTATAACGGGACAAGTCGCACTTCCAAATACTTTAAAAGAATAAAGACAAAAACAAAATCCAGAAAGTAACCTTTTGAGATATTCGCACCTGTCTCAGGAGCATAAAAAATTAGCTGTTGAAATTCCTGGAAAAAATAGTATAATATTAAGGTATCCTTCTGAAGCTAATGAAAATCCGTACACTTCAGGCTTGAACATTTAAGAAGGCAGGACCCGTAGCTCAAGGGCAGAGCAGCGGACTCATAATCCGTTGGTTGCTGGTTCGAATCCGGCCGGGTCCACTCTCCCCTACCCTACAGCCCCAACCGTTTTAGTAGTTTTCAAACTCAGGAAAGAACCTCATTTTTTACCAAGGGTGCCAAAAGAGTGCCAAAAACTTTTTCTTCATCTATCCTTTTTAGCCTCTTTCCGACAGTCTCCAAAGATGGGTGAATATACTGCCTTGTGACCTGGATTGTTTTCTGACCGAGAAGATTCTTGATAGTCATGTCATCCAGTTCATGGTCATGGCATACCGTGGCAAAAGTGTGCCTGGAATCGTGCATATGGGCATCATCAAATCCCGCCGCCTTTCTCACCCTTTCCCAGCATCTTCTTGCTTTCTGATAATCTATAGGCTTACCATCCAGAGTAAACACATAATCATTGGCTGTTTTCCCTGAACAGAGCTTTTGCAGAAGGTCCCTAACCCTTGCTACAGTGAGAGGATACTCCATAAGAATTCTGCTCTTCTCCCTTGTCAGCCGGATATACGGCAGTTCAGCATCAAGGAAAACCTGCCCGCAGGTAAGAGAAAGCACCTCGCCTATCCTCAAACCTGTGAGCCATAATAACTCCAGCAAATCCCTGAACCAGTAATATCCGTGCCTCTCGCACAAAGCAAGAAGAGTGGCACGTTCTGCCTCGGTAAAGCACTTATTCCTCGCTCCATCATAAGGCAGTGGTGATATGGGCGTAACGGGATTTTTTTCGAGCCAGTTCCATTGATTCCTTGCCAGTTCGAACACCCTGTGGAGAAAAGACCTCTCAATATTGACTGTGCGTGGAGAAAGTTGCTTGCCGTTCTTGAAAAAGGCATCCTTTCTTTTCTGTTGCCATTTATATACTGTTTCGGGAGTAACCTCGGAAATCTTAAGATTCTCCATATCCCTAAGTATATTTGCGGCACTGAGAAGGTCCCTTTTATGAGAGAGCTTTATGTCCTTTGAATACTCTTCCAGATATTTCTTAAATGCTTCATCCAGCCTGTGGTCTTGTTTAATCTTCTTCTCAACCAGGGTCTGTTCAGAAAGCACCAGCTCTTTCAGCATCTTATCTCTAACCATCTCAGCCGCGCCCCGCTTCTCGCACTTGGTACTCCAACGGTTTCTCTTGCCATTAGCAACAAAATCAATGTACCAAAATTTTTTGGACCTGGGCTTAATTAATCTCATTTCCTTTTCCTCCATGTGGAGGACTTCTTCCTTTCCAAGTCCCTCGAAAGCCAATTTTTCAATGAGCAGAGTGACGATACCGTATATTCTACGATATTTCTCTCGCTGACGCAAAACGGCGGTAGAAAAAGTTTTTACTTCACTCACTTATGATACCCCCGATTTATCTTGATTTTGTAGGCAGAAAGTCTCAATAACATTTTCGCATTTATTTAGGAACTCAACTATCATCTCGAGTGCATCTGCCGGTATATCTTGAATGGCCCCATATTCTTTGCCAGTAATTTGGTTGCACCAGTCAAGAAATTCCTCCTCTTTGCCTGCAGCGCGACACTTTTCGAGCCAGTATTCAAATGTTTTTTCTTCTTTCGCTTCGACATCTTTATCCAGCACAGCTACTGTCGTTTCTGGGGAGCTGGGGAAGAGGGTCCCCTCATTCGGTTGTCCATTTGTCCAATTTGAGTTAACTTCTTTATTTTCAACGACTTGCACTGGACATTGCTCTTTGTCATGTTCTGTCAGATTATCCGATGAGCCTTCGCTGGAATCAATCGATTTGCCAATGGCCTTAGAACCATCAGGCCCAAAAATTTCTTCTGGGGCAGGTAGTGGTGACACCATTTCAGGGATTGTCAAGACCGTTATTTTTTGTTTTGGACCACGCCCTTCTACCTCAATCAGTTCCTCTTTGACACATTGCTGCATATGTCGAGAAATAGTTTTTTCAGAAACTCCCATGATTCTTGAAAGCTCTTTTCGCGTAGCATCCGGGGTTTTCTGTGCTATTCTCAGAAAATTCAAAACTTTTTCTGGCAGCGCAGAAACCGAATCGCCAATAAGATGCCGCAGTTCATATACAACCTCGTAATCATATTGAGTTGCCATTAAACGCCCTCTTTCATCTTTTTCTCGTTGATATTGATGAAGAAGCGCCGAGCTTTTGATTAGCGCAATAAGCCTGTTAAAATCCCGGGCATATCGTTCCTGGTCGATTGGAAATTTTTCGGCTAATGCCTTTTGATACGGAACCATCACTTCATAGGATTGCAACAGGTAGTCTGCGACCTGAAAGAGCTCAAAATCTTCAGAAGCGTCGTTATTACCATCTGCCGTCTGCAGCCTATATGCCTCGCGGAATAACGGCGGTTCGTGATTAATATTGACACGCAAAACCCGATTCTCAAACTCTGGGTCCAGTTTGGTGCTCGTCGTCGTAGAAAGCAGTACCAACCCTTCTGCTGATTTTTCAATCTTGAGTGGCGTCAACTGGCCCTTAATTTTTACTACCGTGCCATGATTTATCTTACCTTCAGTCAACGCCGTCCGGAGGATATGCATCAGTTTTTCCGTGCCCTTCATCTCAAAAAACGTGAGGATTATCTTATCCAGTGAGTCTTCCCTATAAGCTAAGTGCAATTCCGATGAGCTCGTAAAATCTTCACAATTATTAGGATGTATGGTTTCAAGAATGGTAGCCAACAACTCGGATTTGCCTACCCCTGATACCCCGAAAATTACGACGGAAACACCCCTTCGCAAGAGCCGGCTGACGGTCGCAAGTTTTAGAAGGATAAGCACAGCTGTCCTTCCACAATATCTCCTTCGACAAACTGCTAAGAACCGTTCCACCAAGTCCGGAGACCTTAAAATCTCTAACGCTTTTGACTTATCCTCTTCCGAAATTTCAACAATATTTTTTTGTTTTTCATCAAGCCTTATCTTGCGATTCTTCACTTCTTTTTCGAGGGTTTTGAAAGATATGCCGAGTTTTTTTGCTATTGTCTTCAGTAGCGGCTCCTCTTTATACACTGGAAGATTAACTACAGTTAAAGCTCGCAAGATAGCATCCTGGTGGTCAGGACAGAGAAACTCCGTCACTCCTTTCGCTTTCTTTTCAAGTTCTATAATTTCCGCCTTAGGATTATCAAAATTCGCCAGGTAGTCATCAATGCCTTTGCCTTTTTCTCCGTCCCACGTGACAAATTTCACTATCGCACCCTGTCCGTATAGCCTGATAGTGAACTCCCACAGGGCATTCCGGACCTGAGGGTTTACCCATAAATCCATGTCGAAAGCCAGAAATATGGTTCTG
>DAOQVZ010000062.1:0-13445 GCA_035341815.1 bacterium | reverse complement strand
TGCCGAAGTGGTGGACGCAAGAAAAGAGAAAAATGACGAAGTCAGAAGCAGGGCTTCCCTTGCTTTGTTAACCATAGGAGATTCAACATGCGTACCTTACTACAAAAAGGCGCTGGTGGGTGATTCTCCCGACCCTTACTGGCAGGTAAGGCTTTATGCCGTGCAGGGTTTGGTTAAATACGGTGAAGGGGCCATTGTGCCTGATTTCAAGCAAGCCATGAAAGACAGCTATTGGCAGGTAAGGTATTATGCCGCAATGGGCCTGGCAAAGTACGGAGACGAAAGAGACATTCCTTTTCTCATATCTTCGATAAGAGATGCAAACCCGGAAGTTAAGGGTAAGGTTTTGTGGGCCTTGTTCAGTATGATGTGGAAAGAGAATTCACGGTTTGCATTTAGAAATTTGAAGGACAATCAGGTTAAATCCGTTCTTGATGCTGCCGAAAGCTCTGACCCTCAAATAAGGATAAGGGCTCTCTGGCTTCTTGATTCGGCAGGAGATGCAAGGGCTGTACCAGTTTTTATAAAACTGCTTGAAGACAAGGAAGACGAAATAAAAATAAGAGCATTATGGGCAATAGAAAGGCTGAAGTCCGGCGATGGGAACAAAGAGATAGAAAGCCTGCTGCTTGATGAATCAACTCAGGTCAAGATAGAGAGCATAAGAACTCTTGTGCGTCTTAAGGCTTCGGAAAATATTACCGGACTTGTAAACGGCCTGTCGGATTCCGATGAAAGAGTCCGTATATATTCCCTGTGGGCTCTGGAGAAATTCAGGGAACCTCTTTCTTATCCGTACATCGTGGAAAAACTTGCCGACGATTCTCCTCAGATAAGAGAATATGCAGAGAAACTGATAGAAAGCATAGATGATACGGTTTTGTGGCCCGTTCTTCAGTCTTTTGCAGACAACAGTTCGGTTCCTGCCGATGCGAGAATTACAGCTTTAAGCCTTCTTGGAAATAAAGGAGGCGAGAGCGTGACGGATTTCTTCATGGAAAAGACAAAAGACAGAGATTCGCAGTTCAGGTATGCTGCAATAAATGCACTTTTTAAATCCTCAAAATTTGATGTCGAATTTTTAAAAACGCTTGTTTACATGGAAAATCATGATGATTCCGCACGTGTCAGAAGGCAATCAACGGCCATTCTCAGAGAGATAATGCGGGAGTTTCAGGTTAAACTGGAAAGTTCGGACGCAAAAGAAAGGCAATTTGCACTGGACAGGATAGAATCGCTTTACGGTACCCGCAACCTGACAGGATTATTGCTTAGGATGGTTTACAGCAAGTATCCCGAAGTAAGGGAGAAGATGCTCGTTATGGCAAGGGAAATACCTTCCAGGACTTACGGAAAAAGCCTTTCAAAGCTGATTAGAGAGCCTGATATGGATATAAAGAAGCTATCGGCATTTGCCATAGGAGAGTCAAAATACAGGGAAGCTATTCCTTTGTTGAAGGAAGGCACGCGCCATTTTGACCCCGAGTACCAGCTTATCTGCGCGTGGGCCCTTGCCAGGATGAATATCTCCGATGCATTCCCTTTCGGCGTAAGATACCTTCAGAGCAGCAACGTTGAGTATCAAAAACTCGCCGCGGAGATTTTTGTTTTCCTGTCTGATAAGAGGGCTTCCTATATCCTTTTGAGAAGCATGCTTGATTCCGAACTGGAAGTAAAGCTGCTTTCGGCGTGGGCCCTTGCCAGAATGGGAGAAGACAAAGGTCTTGAAACCCTTGTAAGACTTTCTGAAGAAAGCGTGGAACCTGTGCGAACCAGGGCAAATGTGTACCTTGAAGACAAGGCTATTCCTGCGGTATTGAGAAGAAGAATTCCTTCTCTCAGAGAAAGTTTGCAGTTAGAAAAACTCGGCATTCTTGAGATAAAGCCTAAAACTTTAACTGCCGCTTCAGTCAAAGCTCCTGTTGAAATAGACGGTTCCGACAGCGATAGATTCTGGAAAACTTCAGTGAAAGAAAACCTTTTCGTTCTGTTGAACGATGACAAAGTTCCTTCGGCAATTCAGACAAAAGTTGCGGCTGGCTATGATAAGAGTAATCTTTATTTCCTTGTCATATGTGAAGACCCCAATGCAGAAGCGCTTACGCTCAATTCGAGAGATTTTATAACTATTGCTTTGCATCCTTTTAAGTCTGATAATAAATGGTTTCAGTTTGTAATACATCCTTTGGGTGATATAAAATACAGTTATGTCTGGACACTGCATAGTGACCAGGACCCTGAAAAATCATGGATATCGGATTGGAAGACAGCAACGAAGATTGAGAAAACGAGATGGATTGTAGAAATATCTATGTCTTTGGAAAGCTTGAGTGTCGAAAAAGTTTTCCCGGGGGATAAGTGGAGCGTCAATTTTCAAAGGGATTCGCAGCAGGTGCCTTTGACTACCTGGACAGGCAGGATTGACAGTCCGGAGCAATTCGGGGTAATTAACTTCAGGGAGTGAAATGACAAAAATGAAAAAAATATTTTTGATTCTATCTATCCTCTTGGCAAGCATGGCCCATGGTTCCGAATGGTTTGACAAGAACAGAAATCTTGAAATTGTCTTTTCTGAAAAGGTTTGGGAATACGTGAAGAAGGCGGATTATTACGATTCGAGAGGCAACCAGGCAATTGCCGATTCTTATCTGAAACTTGCGAGAAGAAAGATGGAGCAATCAAGGCCTTTTGACCCTTCTAACTGGCCCAAAGGCTGGCCGCAGTCGGGAGAATCCATGAAGATGCTGAAATATGCTTCCCCCGAAGCATATCTTAACAGGATAATAGGTGATTACGCTCTGTTTCATAAAAGAAAGAAAGAGGCATTGATGTATTATAATATTTATGTTGAACGCTCTATAATACCCGATACTGGTTACATGATGAAAATAGCCGGCCTTTATGAAAGCGAAAACAGGTGGAGAGACGCAAAGATATTATACGAGGAAATATCGAAATTGATTGAAGCGGGAAATTTCAGGGGAACTTCGTTTTCTCCTGCTTACCTGCAAAACATGATTAAAAAGACCGATTTGAGACTGGCCAAGCCAAATATTCTTACCCTGGATATCCTTTTCAGGAATATACAGGATTTTATAAAGAGCGACATGCAAAAAATGCTGGCGGACGAGATTAAGAATATGAACAGCTTCTATTCTATCGACAGAAGCGTTTTTAACAAGGCTATGTCAGAAATGGGAATAACGCAGGATGATTTCAAGCACGACGATGAATTGTCAAATATAGGTAAAATGCTGAATGCCGATTATATTTTAAGGCCAGTCTTAACGAGGATAGATGATTATTATATTTTCCAGGTTGATATTTTCAATCCCCATAAATCGTTATGGTTTGAATCCTATGAATACAAGACGGAATCTTATGAATATCTGCAGAATTTCGTAAAGAGGTTTTCTTTCCAGTTTCAGGACAGGGATATTCCCGATAATCTTTACATTCCAGAGAACAGGCTGCTTTGGAATTACGAAACAGACAGTTTTATAACAGACTTTGGTTTTTCAGCGGGTTCCAGGAATATAATAGCAGGAACCGAGAATGGCACCATATATGTTCTTAATTCGACAGGCGTTTTACTCAGGCAGTTTGCCGTGCCCGAAAAAATAATTAAGGTTGCCATCTCTCCATGCGGAAGGTATTTTGCATGGATATCCCTGAACGGCATTCTTTATTTCGGCGACATAAAAGGCGGCATAAGATGGCGCCAGGAAGTTAGAAATTATGCGAGAGGAATTGATATTGCGGATGAGGGTAGATTTCTTGTAATAAGCGTAAATGACGGAATCGTTTTCAAAGACAGGAATGGCGAAACTTTTTGGGATATGAAATTGCCCGAATGGGTTTCCTGCGTTAAGATATCTGACAACTCGAGACGTGTTTTTGTTGGAATGGACGGAGGCCAGTACTGGAGCATTTCGGATGAAGGAAATGTTCTGTGGAAGAAAAATCTCAATAATAAAGTTGCCAATATACAAGTGTCCCGGAATAATGAAAATTGTGCTGTAACAGAAGCAGGCAGGACTTTTCTTTACGACGGCGAGGGCAATGAAATAGTCAATTTTGAAGCTGGACAGAATATTGAATATTCAGTTTTTAACCCGGAAATAATGAAACTGATAGCAGGCAAGAAAGGCGATTATTTCTATGTTTTGTCTCAAGACAGAAAAAAATTATGGAGGTATGACCTTTCCGGCAAGACTTCTTTTGTTGCAACTCTTGATGATGGAACTTTCCTGACTTCCGTTGAAGGGAAAAATGTCTTTTCCTTCCGGATAATCTGGCTCTGAAAAGATGAAATTTTGTTGGAGAAGGAATCTGTTTTTCAATCCGTTTTACTAATCTGTTTTTACCGTTCGATAATTATGCATGGGCAAGGAGGCAATAAAATGACAAGAGTGGGCATTATCGGAGCAGGATTTATGGGAAGCATGCACGCAAACGTTTATAGCATGCTGCCGGATGTCAAAATAGTTGGAATAGCGGACGTACGAGGTGAAAAAGCAAAATCACTTGCGGCAAAATTCAAGGCGATTCCCTATTATGATGCCGAACAACTTATTTCAAAACAGGATGTCGGGGTAATAGATATATGCCTGCCAACATACCTCCACAAGGAATTTGCCATAAAAGCGGCAGAGAGCGGAAAAGACATCATGTGTGAAAAGCCTATTGCGCTCAATGTTGGAGATGCAGATGAAATGATTGCGGCATGCAGGAAGAACAAGGTCAGGTTGATGATAGGACACGTGATAAGGTTCTGGAACGAATACCGCTTTCTCAAGGAAGTTTACGACAGGAATGATTATGGAAAATTAAAAAGTCTTGTTTTGAGAAGACTTTCTCCCCAGCCCTCATGGAGCTGGCAGGATTGGCTGTTGGACAATGAGAGATCCGGAGGAGCGCTTGTTGACCTTCATATTCACGATACTGATTTTGTTCTGTACCTCACGGGAAAGAATCCCCAGAAGATTTATTCAAAGACAACGGGGGATGGCGATTATTCCCATATTGTTACAACATTTACTTTTGAAAACGGCCCTGTTATATCTGCGGAAGGGGGATGGGATTTCCCGTCTCAGTACCCGTTTGAAATGAGTTATACGGCGAATTTTGAGAAAGCGACAGTTGAATTCAACTCAAGGGCCAATCCTTCCCTTGTTGTATATGAATCTTCCGGAAAGACGGACAGGCCCGTGTTCGACAAGATAAAATCCGAAGGTGGAAACGGCAACATAGAAGATTTGGGAGGGTATTTCAAGGAAATTAGGTATTTTGTGGACCATGTCAGCCATAGCAAACAGTTTAACGTGGTGACGCCTGAAGATGCCAGGCATTCCCTTGCGGTTCTTCTCGTGGAAAAGGAATCCGCCGATAAGAAGGTTGAAATGCTCATATAAGGGAGGCTGTTAAATGAAGTCAGGTTTTGTGTCGATTGTCGGAAGGCCCAATGTGGGCAAATCCAGCTTGATAAACGCTCTCATGCAATCAAAAGTTTCAATAGTATCTTCACACCCAGCAATCACCAGGATAAAAGTATTAGGCGTTTATAATGCGGATGAAGGACAGATAATTTTTCTCGATACCCCGGGTTTTGAAAAAAACAGAAGCGAACTTTCCAAAAGCATGTCCAGAACAATATTCAGTTGTGTAGAAGACTCTGATATTGTTTTGTTTCTTATTGATGCCAAAGGGTGGCAGGAATATGACGAAAAAATACTGGAGAGCATTAAGAAATACGAAAAGAAAATAATTCTTGTTATAAATAAGGCTGATATACTTGACCGCAAGGAATTCCTTCTGCCTCTGATAGAAAGCAGCTTTGAAAAACATGATTTTCTGGAGGTTATTCCTCTTTCAGCAACCAGAAAAAACAATGTTAACGGGCTATTGAAAGCAATTTTCAAACATCTTCCGCGTGGAGAAAAAATATTTCCCGATGACATGAAAACAAATATACCTTTGGAATATGAAATTGCGGAAATAATAAGAGAAAAAATAGTTAACAGCACATACCAGGAAGTTCCCCAGAGTATCGCTGTTGCAATAGAGGAACTGAAGCCGGGTAATAAAGACAAAAAGATGATTGCTATCAAAGCCGCCATAATAATTGACAGAGAGAACATAAAACCTATTATAATAGGCAAGAACGGCGAAAAACTTAAAGCTGTGGGTTCAAGTGCAAGAAAGGAGATAGAAGCGCTCCTGGGAAAAAAGGTTTTTCTCGAGCTCTGGGTGAAAACAGTCAAAGACTGGAAAAACAGGCCTGATATTTTCAGGGGTTTTGGCTATGGTAATTTTTAAAAAGAGCGTGTTCCGTTTTTTCCCAGAAATGAGGCCTTCTTATATACTGGGAGAATCCCTTCCATGCCCCCATGCTCATTAAAAACCAGTAGATGGGAGACAACAGGGCAATAAAGGCAAGTTTATACCACTTTCTTTTTATTACGCCCCAAACGTTTACCAGTATAAAGAAAAAATTTCCCGCAAGAAGCACCAATGTTGAAAAAAGAAGAAATTTGTCCGATACCATAAATTTATCATGTCGTAACAACCATATAATTATCATAAGCCAGGCAACAGGATTGAAGCACAAGACGAAAAAATTACCTCCCACGATAACATTGAAATGGAAAAAGTTAACAATGCCTATTTTTTTTATCAGCTTCAGAGGGTTGCGCATATTGACAAAATATGTCTGTATGTAACCCTTTACCCATCTGCTTCTCTGTTTTAACCAGTTGCCGAGTTCGCTGTTGGCTTCTTCCCATGTAGTGGTATCGAGGACCCTTGTAGTATATCCGGCTTTGAATATTCTAATTCCGAGGTCGCAGTCTTCTGTCACGTTAAAAGGATCCCATCCTTTGAGTTCAAGGAGCTTTTCTGTTTTAAAGTGGTTGGATGTTCCTCCCAGAGGCATGGGTGCTTTTATTGCATCAATCCCCGGAAGATACAAGTCAAACCATGAGGAATACTCGGCTGTAAACCACTTGGTAATGATATTCTGGTATGGATTGTAATAGTTAAGTTTTGACTGGAGACAGGCGACATTGCCGGGTATTTTCCTGAAAGCGAGAGCGGCTTTTTTCAGCTGGTTTTTTTCAGGGATGTCCTCGGCGTCATAAATGACAAGGTATTCTCCACTGGCTTTAAGGAGTCCATAATTCAAGGCTTTGCCTTTTGTCTTGGGTTTGAAATCAGGTATCTCTATTATCCGCCACCATTCAGGCAGATTTTCTCCCTTCAGGAAATCTTTAAACTCGTTGTCGTCTTCCTCAATCAGAAGAAGGATATCAAGCTTTTTTCTTGGATAATCGATATTTTCTATGGCTTTATAAAGTTGTGAAAATATAGCTGTTTCTTTATAGACTGGCAGCAAAATCGTATAAAGGGGCCATGTTTTGGTATTCGAAAGCTCAATATCGCTTACCTTAATTTCAGTTTTTTTCAGATTGCCTGCAATTATCAGGATAAGTTTGTGTGTGCATATAACAAGGTATAAAACAGTTGTTACATAATAGAATAACCGGTAAAAGTGAATAAATTCCTTCTGGCTTTGAAAGGCAAGTAATAAAACCAGGAGAATAAGCAAAAGCATCAGTTTTTGAGAAATGCTCAGATTTGATGCCGCGTTATCGTCTGGCAGCGGTACCTTTGTTTTAATATATTCAAGGTGTTTTTTATGGCTGTTCATAAGGTTTTATTTTGGATTCCATTCTATTCCATTCTTTTGATTAGACTGGCAAACCCTGTTTTCTGTATACTTGAAAATAAAATGCAATATATTATAGCATAAACCAGCGTGCCGGGATATGAAAGCCAAGGCATTCACCGTTTTCTCAATAAGGACAGATTTGTTTAACCGAATTATTAATAGGTGTACTTTCAGGTATCGCATTGTTCCAATGTAGAAATGCAAAAACATTGTTGAAGCATGTAACCCCATGCTTTGCAAATCACTGTTAAGAGCATCTTCCCGGTATCTTTACCAAGGAATTCAGGAGAAGGATGAGGATAGAAAAATTGACAATTGAAATTAGAAAACAGTACAATATGCGAGTAAAAATAAGAAAAAATAATAACAGGAGAAGAGGAGACAGATTATTGGTTATCTTTAAGCCGGTTTTGTTCCATAAGAGTGAAAAAGTTCTACAACACAGAGAATGTGAAAGAAGCTTGTTGAAAAGGGCAATTCCATGGATTTATAGTTTCACTGCAGGTATTGCTGCGCTGATATTGAGCTTTATTTTGAGTAATAGTCCTGCCTTTGGACAGACCTTTAATAGCGACGCGTCAAACCGCGGATATAACTGTCTTTTTATGGGGCATAGTTTTTTTGCTCCGGTTGCAAATTACCTGTCGACGCACGCCCGTCTTGCCGGATTTGATTCGCACAGGCAGATGGTTGTGCCCGTTGGAGGGATACCTGGAACAGCCGGTGAATTATGGAAATCCAGGCAGGAGAGGGTGGTTAAGGCAAAGGAACTAATACAAACTGGAAATGTTGACATCATTGGTTTGACTTACCACCCGGATGGCGGCTCCGGGGTGGCTGATTATTCCCGCTGGGTGGAACTGGCTTTAAGGTATAATCCCAATACATCCTTTCTTATTCAGGCTCCCTGGGCCTTCAAGAAGAACAAAAATCTTGCTGAATTTGAAAAGGAAACGGAAAAATGGCATGATGCCGTACATAAAATTATTGACGAACTTCGCCAAAACTATCCTGAAACCCGTTTTACGTGCATTCCCCAGGGAAGATGGATGGTAGAGCTCTGGCGGCTTTTTGATGCGGGGAAAATACCTGAACTGACAGTTTTTGTCGCCCAAAGGGGTGGAGACCGTCGTGGTGCTCTTTTTGGCGACCAATTGGGACACGCAGGAATCTTGCCGCTCAGGACAGGCGCTCTTCTCTGGCTGGCCGTTATCTACAATTTTGACCTCAGCAGGTATGCAGGGGAAATCGGGACCGCAGCCGACCTGAAAAGTCTTGCACAGAAACTCGTTTATGAAGACCCTTATTGCGGTGTAGGAAATCCCGATACTTCATCCGTAACTTCTGTTAACAGGGGCGTAATAATATCAGCCGGAGGTCAGATATCTGATAGAAAGCACTGCGAAGAGGTTTTATCTGCCGCCGTTGAGTTTGATGCCGGGATGTATGCTTTTATTAAAGAGCACGGTTATGATGATTTTCTCAGACATATTGGCAGTTATACAGAGAGAAATTCTCTATCCAGGGCTCAAAAATCCGGTGATCGTCTTGCTCCCCGGAGAACAATTAAGCAGTTTGAGTCTTATGCCGGGGCCCGTCTTAAAGAGTGTCTCGAACTCCGCCAGCTACTTACCCGCTATACAGAGGCTCTTTCCCGCGCAAAAGAAGCCGCTGCATTTTCTTTGGAAGTTTCACAAAACGATAGAACCGGACTCTCCCAGGCATGTGTCAATCTCTTGTTATCAATGCAAAATGGAGAAGCTGCAGAGGCGGCAAAAAGCCACCACGATGGAGTTGTAAGATTGTTTGAAGGAATTCTTGCATGGCTGCAGGTAAATTACGCATTAATTATCCAGGATGCGCGCCTCTGTCTTGCAGCCTCCCATCTTCTATTTGAAGGTGAAACCGATGCTCGCTGGAAAACATCGTACAGCCCCGGATGTTTTTCTCTTCTGGTTAGAGCCCGGGATATAGAGGTTTTAGAAGAAATTGCCAGGAAAATCCTTGACTATGAACTAAACATGTCCGGAATGATAACCGAGAACGGCCTGGTGCCGGGGGAACAAAAACTTCTTCTGGAGAGTTTCCTTTCTGTTACTTCCATTTCAAAGCGGCAGGCAGTTAAACAGACCCTCTTTAATTCATTGAAAAATCCCCTTGAACTCGTATACTGGCATTACGTGCTTTCCCGGTTTGGAAGCCATGATAGCGGCATGAAAATTCTCGGACGAGTTTGGCTAATGAGTTCACGCCGCGGTATTGATGACTCCCGCCTTCTTTACGAGCGGATGCGCGAATCAGCTTTTCCAGGGAATGGCGAAGCCATATGGCCCCGGATGGATATGTCGAGGTTTGATGCACGTATACAGGCAATTGCCGACAGGGCAATGGACATCTCTCCACTGAAGGAGTTCGAGGCTATCCAGGAGCAGATACACACCATGGTAAAAAACGGCGTTTTGCGCGGTGGAGGTATTGCTGAGCATGTATTACCGCTTGGGCTTGGCAGGGGAGGTCATGGAATGAATCACTTTCTTGATTTCGGCGTGGGTGGATGCGAGGCTTTTTCAAGTTTCGTTACTGCGCCAATGTTGAGCCTTGGTAATAATGGCGTGCATCCTGTTTTCATATCCCGTCCCTGGCAGCCGTGGGGTCACTGGGTAGCAGGATTGGATTTTAACGATACTCTCTATTTCTGTGATGGGGCAAATATTAATCATAAGCCTCCGGTTCCCCTGGAAGAAAGGGTCTCAGGTCTTTTTAACAGTGCTGGTTTTAGAGCGAACCGATATCTTGGAATCAGGGTTTATTCACAAACCCTGGCCAGCTGGGAATGGGAATGGATGCTTCATGGCTCAGCGAAATGGCAACAAACGCAAAGGATTGCCAACCCGGTCTACTCAGCATTGACGAAATCGCGCTTAAAGAATTATCCCGTAGGTGCTTTCAAGCTTGAAAACGCGGGTGAAATGGAAATGGAAAACCTGTTCCAAATTGCCCGTAAATGTGGCGAATAACATTTATATTGCATAGTATCCCGGTCCAAAATGCATATAAACCCAGAAAAGCAAATCAAGGTTATTTTCGCAGAGTCCTAAGAGTGGTATATTTGAATAGTTTTTGCAAAATACATTGAAGCTTTTTTCAGTACCGGGCAAAAAAATCCTTTTTATGATAGCTGTTCATAATACTCTGCCTTGAAAGCAATCCACCTGTTAAAAGGCGGAAGTTGTATCTTCAAGGTTCCGGAATCCGTCTCTATGATTTTCTTCTCTATAAGACCCTTTTCCATGTCGTAAAAGCTCACGTTGTACCGTCCGTCTTTTTTATTCTTAACAACTATCTCTATATCCTTCATTGCAGGAAACGGATTATTTCGCATATCTTTTGTCACCGCGAAATCATATACCCAGCAGCTGACAAAATAATCGTTTTCCAGAGTAGATGCGAAAAGCTGCTTTTTGCCCGGACCTTCTATTTCCGCTTTGCCCTCTTCCAGAATGCTGCTTATCCTGTCAACTCCCGATGAATACTCCGAGAATACAGAGTAAATATTGAAAAGTTCCTTTTCCTTGACAAACCTGTGCCACCAGAATAATGGAGCTGCAGCGAAAGGTTTATGGTAACCGTACCATAAACCTGCAATGATGTCTCTCTTAAGATTTTCAACCGTGGAGCCTCCTGACGTTCCTCCGAATTCTGAAACAAACGCCGGCTTGCGGAATTTCGAGTGGTGCCTGTGGATGTTGTCGAGGCAGGTCAAAAGAGATTCTCTTTTCACGTCATAATAGCCGTTGGTAATCGTAAAGTCTATTATATCTGAAAGTATGGGATTAGCCGCAAGTATTGTATAATGGGCTGTCACGAGATGGTTGAAAAAGTCGGTTTCTCTTAAAAAGGCAGTCATCTCGCGGTACCATGCTGAAATTGATTTTTCGTGCTCCCTGTAAAAATTGCTTTTCGAACCTATCAGGTTCATCTCGTTTATGATTTCCCATGAGAATACTGCCGGAGAATATCCCCATCTTGCTGTTATGTGAAGAAGCTGTTTCTTAAAATGTTCTTTTGCTTCGGGATTTGTAAAAAACTCGTCGGGAGTTTTCAGAAATCCTCCGTTTGCGGCGTTATAAGGATTATCCTGCCATTCCTGGTCGCACCATGTGCTCAGCTGGCCGTGGTTGATGATTACAAGCTGCAGGAAAATATTGTTTTTTTCCGCAAATTCAAGGACCCTGTCCAGTTTGTAAGCGTTCTTCAGGTTGTAATATCCCAGTCCTCTGTAGCCTGGCCTGTTTTCCTTCCATTCGAGGGCTGCAAACCAGGGTGCCATCCACACTTCGGCAAAATTCATTCCGTTAAGGGACATTTCTCGGAATATTTCCTCGTAGTAAAAAGTTCCCGAGTCAGGCTCTGTTTTTCTTTTCATCAGGGACGCGTATCTTGTATCAGTTGGAGACCTCACATTGAGCCCGACGGGATAGAAGAATGACCCGTCGCAGAATACAAAATACCTGTTGTCTACGGAACTTGTTTTGATGAAACCCTGTTTTTCCGGCGCAACAGCAGTGAAATGGTTTTCCTTTGATAAAAAAATCTCTTCGTTTTGCCTGAGTCTTATATAATACCTGTAAGTGCCCTGTTTTTCCGGCGTGAATCTAATTTTCCAGCACGGATAACCTTCGGGAGAGAGTTTTTCTTCGTCGTTCTCAAGTTGCCTTGAATAGTTTTGGTAATAGAAGCCCGGAATTGCAAGGATATTTCCTTCAGGGCACGTGAAAATGCCTTCAACTTTTATTTCATCAGGATTGAACGGATTTTGTATATTCCTTCCGCTATTAAAGCTCAATTCGAATTTTTCGTATGTTCTTAAAATATCGGAATTATATGAATATTCGGGAAAGATTTGCAGGTTGCCCGATATGTCATCCATATATATTTCTGAAGTTTTTTCCTGCTCCGAAAAGAATTTAATGCTCATCTTTCTTATTCCTGAAGCGGGTTTTTCCGACCATGGCTGTGAGTGCCCTATGCTTTCCCAGAAAGCGCTGCCTGGCTTTACATCAATAGTCAACCTGTTCCAGATGCCTTTGGCAAGATTAAACTTTTGTGTCTGGTACCATAGGAGTTCATTGTCCTGGAGCATGACGGAAATCTTCATGTCGTCGGGGGTTTTCTGCGTGCCGGGCAGGTATATATTCACTACAATGCTTGAGTATATTGACAGGTTTTTAAAAAAATCCTTTTCTATGCAGCCTTCTCCCGGAAAGTCGAGTTGTATTTTCAGGGAATGTTTTTCAGTTACGTATTTCTCATCGCAAATGTTTACTTTTTTTGCAGCATTATCTTTTATAATGGTTATGTTCCAGATATCCGTTGGTTCCTCAAATCCGAAGAATTTGTCAGTATTTGCTCCCTGCAACTGGCTGATAACAAAAAAAAGGCAGACTGGCAGCAATAACAATACAGTTTCTCTTTTCACTTTTTCTTTTTCTTTCTCTTGTCGGTTGCTTCCAGCTGGTACTTCGAATAATACCTTTGAAGGTCATTCAGCTTTTTCTCAACAAGGTGGTTTACCGTATTGGCGGGATACTGTCCTTTAGCATTTTTTTCTCCCGCCTTAACCCCCGTGAGTATCTCTATTCCTTCAGCGATATTCTTTACGGCCCACACGTGGAATTGACCCTGTTTTACGGCTTCTATGAGTTCGTCCTTAAGC
>DAOQVZ010000061.1:0-13582 GCA_035341815.1 bacterium | reverse complement strand
ACTCAATTTTAATCCCGCCTGTTTCAAGCATCGCGGTTCCGAACCTTCCGTAAAAAACCGGCTGAGGCAAACCGAATTCAATGGCAAACTGCCGCGCAAAAGAAAGGGCGTCGTATTCCATAACGACATCTATATCCTTGCTCTTTTTTCTGAGCATCCGGTCCCTTATGTACCCCCCTACGAGAAAAACGGGAATGTTTTTTCTCTCTGCGAATTTTCTCATCTTATCCAATACATCTTCAGGATTGCAGTTTTTTTTTCTCATCTTTCAAATCCTACAGAAGTTCCGTCAATTTCAACGATATAAATACTTTTCTTATCAATAAGTTTTTTCAATGCTTTTCTGCTCAGGGAATCAAGCCCGACAACAACTGTACGGTTTACAAGAAAACTCTTCCCCATTTTCACATAACCCTCGTGCCTTCCTGTAACGAGAACTCCTATTTGTCCGTTCTCTGACTTGAAAAGGCGTCCCTGTGCGGGAATCGTAGAAAAAGAAACAAAGTTTTTGAAAACGGTACATGTCCTGAATCTTTTCACTGCATCAAAACTATCGCGTATTTTCAAACTCCTTATTTCGACATTCTCTTCTCCTGCATAACCGTTGCCATGCCTGAGCCACTTCATTTCCTTATTCACCTGATATAAATGTCCCCGTACCAATAATCAAGAAAAAATCTTTTTTTCATATGAACTTTTGCTGCTATATCCAACGCCAGTTTTCTTAAAGAGCGCTTGCTCCGGGATGACAAAAAAACGCTGCATGAAGCTATTGCAGAAGGAAAAACCCTTATCTCAAGCATGTTTCCCCTTCTTGCCATAAACTCTATTTTTTCAATAGGAATGAGAGTTTCAAGTATAATGTCCCCTTTAAAATCCTGCAAATACAGTTTGTTATCCAGAACGGGGGTTCCTTCTTTCTTCAGGCTGTCTTGCATGAAAAACATTGTTTCATATCTCATATCAGATATCCATAAGTTTACCTTACTTGACATTATACAGCAAATCTAATAAAATAGATAAACGAAAATTGAAGAATGAGCACAAGGAGGTATCTGTTAGATGAAAAGCGAACTGTTGGCGCTTCTTAATTACTGGGAAAAAGAAAAAGGGATTGACAGAAGTTTTCTTATAAGCGCCCTTGAAAATGGACTTCTTACCGTCTACCGGAAAAAAGCGGGTTTGGACAACAGCATAAGTATTAAAATAGACCCCGAATCCGGTGAAATGCTTTTCCTTAACGAGGAAGGGCAGCATATAGAACCTCCTATATTCCAATGGCAGAGGATAGCTGCCCAGACTGCCAGACAGGTAATTATTCAGAAACTGCGAGAAGCGGAAAAAAACACTATTTACCATGAATTTACAAGAATAGAAGGAACCATCGTAAGCGGCAAGGTGGAGAGGTTTGAGGATAACAATATTGTTATTTTACTTAACAAAACCGAGGCCTTGCTTCCATATCACCACAGACTATACAACGACCACTTCAAAAGAGGCGATTACATAAAAGCATATCTTCTGGAAGTTAGGAAGCCCAACAAGGGATTTTACCAGCTCATAGTATCAAGAACCCATCCGGATTTTGTCGAGAGATTGATAGAAATGGAAGTCCCGGAAATACATGAAGGCATAATATCCATAAAGGCAACAGCAAGATTTCCAGGCGACCTGACCAAGATTGCAGTTTACAGCAGCGAAAAAAACGTAGACCCCATAGGTACGTGCATAGGAGATAAAGCTATAAGAATCAAGAACATAACTAAAGAACTTAACGGAGAAAAAATAGAAATTGTCTTATGGAACGAAAAACCTGAAAAATACATAGCTAACTCCCTTAATCCCGCATCCTGCAAGAAAGTCATACTTCATGAGCCCAAAAGAATAGCCTCTGTAATAGTGGATGACAGCCAGATTTTTCTTGCAATAGGAAAGAAAGGGCAAAACGTTCGTCTGGCTTCAAAACTTACAGGATGGGACATAAGGGTATTCAGAGAAACGGAATTTGAGGGTGATAAGCGCCCTGCAACAACGGCAATAAAAGACATAGATGAAAAAACGGCGGTGGAACTTGCAAAATACGGATTCAGTTCAATTAAATCGATAGCAGAAGCCGATGCAGCGGAATTGGTAAAGGTACCTGCCATAGATGAAAAGAAGGCCGGAGAATTAATAGAAAAAGCCAAAAAGCACATGGAAAAGCAGGTTCAAACGAAGGGAGAAAATGAGAGTATATCAGATAGCGAAAAAGCATAATAAAGAGACCAGGGAAATTCTGGAAATTCTTCAAAAAGCCGGTATAAAAGATAAAAAAAGCGTGAGTGGTTTGACTGAAGAAGAAGAAAAAATTGTAAATATGCATTTTAGAAAGGAAGAAAAACCTGCAAAAAAGGTTAAACCTCTTAAACCGGAGAAAAAGAAATCTCCTGCTTTGAAAAAGAAACCGGAGAAAAAGAAGGAGCCGGAATTGCAGAAAGAGAAAGAAGAAGAAAAAAAAGAAAAAGCCGTAGAAAAAATTTCAGTAAAAGCTGATAAAAGCGCGGTCCAGAAACCTGAAGAGAAAAAAATCTCCATAGAAGGAACGGAAAACATAAAAATACTTGCAGAAAAACTGGATGTAACTCCTTCCAAAATACTTGAACATCTCCTGTCACTTGGATTGATAGCTAACATTAATCAGTCCCCGGGCAAAGAAACAATCAAAAGCATATGCAGATTTTTCGGGTATTCTGCTGAGATAACGAAACCTGCAGCCCATGCCGCAGAGGTGGAAAAAGCAGAAGAAGAAAAACTCATTCCCAGGGCCCCTGTGGTAACTTTAATGGGCCATGTGGACCACGGAAAAACAACGATACTCGATGCAATCCGCAAAAGCAGCATAGTTGAAAAAGAATTTGGGCAGATAACTCAGAAAATAGGAGCCTACAAATTGCATCTTCCTGAAGGTTCAATTGTTTTCCTTGACACGCCGGGACATGAAGCCTTCACTGCAATGCGGGCAAGAGGAGCCCTGGTCACTGACATAGTGATACTTGTTGTTGCGGCTGATGACGGCATAAAACCCCAAACAGTAGAGGCAATAAATCACGCCAAATCGGCAAAAGTCCCCATTATAGTAGCCCTGAACAAAATAGATAAACCGAATATAAATATCGACAGGGTAAAAAAACAGTTTTCCGAACATGGGCTTTCTCCTGAAGACTGGGGAGGAGATACCGTGTTTGTCAACGTTTCTGCCATAAATAACCAGGGAATCAGGGAACTTCTCGATATGATACTGCTGATGGGAGAAATGCTCGAACTGAAAGCTGACGCCTGCGGTAAAGCGGAAGGGACTGTGATAGAATCTTTTATGGACAAGGCAAAAGGACCTATCACGACAGTACTGATACAGAAAGGACAATTGAAAACAGGAGACTCGTTCATTGTGGGAAAAACGTGCGGCAAGGTAAGGGCAATGATGGATGACTGGCATAACAAGCTTTCTGTCGCCGGACCTTCAACGCCAGTGGAAATACTCGGCACCCAGAATATAACAAACCCTGGGGATAAATTTCAAGTCATGGATTCTGAAAAATCAGCCCGCAAAAAAGCCGAGGATATCAGGTCAGGAATTGCAGAAAAAACAACCGAAGTTAAAAAAATTACGCTTGAAGACCTTTATGCTGAAATCAAGAAAGGAACCGTGAAAGAAATCAATCTGATAATTAAAACCGATTATGTAGGTTCTATAGAAGCAATAAAGGACGTCATTGGAAAAATCCCTGCCAGCGAAATAAATATTTCAATTCTGCATTCGGAAGCAGGTCCCATATCTGAATCCGACATACTCCTCGCATCCGCATCAAACGCCATTGTTATAGGATTTAACGTGCCCTTGACAAAAAATGTGGAAGATATAGCCCGCGAGGAAAAAGTGGAAGTCAGGACTTATAAAATCATCTACGAACTTGCGGAAGACATAAAAAATGCGGTAGAAGGTCTGCTTCAGCCTGAAGAAAAAGAAGTTATGTCAGGTCAGGCAATGGTGAAGCAAGTTTTCAAGCTTTCCGACAATTCAGCCGTAGCCGGATGCATAGTTCTGGAAGGCAGGATAATCAGGAATTCTTCCTGCCGCGTGATAAGAAACGGTTCGGTTGTCTGTGAAGGAAAAATCGTAAGCCTCAAGCGTTTCAAGGAAAATGTGAGGGAAGTGAAATTGAATACCGAGTGCGGAATAGGAATGGATAATTTCAATAATTTTGAGGAAAGGGATATTATCCAGTCATATACGAACGTCAAAGTAACAAAGAGATTGTAAAAATGGACGGAGATAAAATACAAGACTGCATTTTTTGCAGAATGGTTTCCGGAAAAATACCTTTCAAAAAGGTTTATGAAGACGATACTTTTCTTGCATTCAGAGATATAAATCCACAGGCTCCCGTACATATACTCATAATCCCCAGGAAACACATATCAGGATTATCCGCAACCGAAGATAACGTTCTTCTTGGTTCCATGCTGACACTTGCCTCCAGCATTGCAGAAAAGGAAAATATAGCGACATCCGGATACAGGATTGTAATAAACACCAACAGGGACGCCGGACAAACTGTGAGCCATTTGCACTTGCATCTCATGGGCGGAAGAATTATGAACTGGCCCCCCGGTTAACAGCCATATACAGGATTTTACCCATGGTCAGAAAAATAAAGATCGGCAATATAGTGATAGGCAGGGGTATTTTTTGCCTTATTGCAGGGCCTTGCGTTATAGAAGATAAAAACGTTCTCTTCAAAAGCGCTGAATTTTTAAAAAGAATCTGCGCTGATGAAGGCATTCCTTTGATATTCAAATCTTCATTTGATAAAGCCAACAGGACCTCAATAAGCTCATACAGGGGCCCAGGCATTGAAAAAGGACTGGAAATGCTGCTTGAAATTAAAGAAAGGTTTGACCTGCCCGTCATTACTGATATTCATTGCATAAACCAGGTAAAGGCAGTTAGTGAAACCGTTGACATAATACAAATACCCGCATTTCTGTGCAGGCAGACAGACCTCCTTGTCAAAAGTGGAAAAACAGGCAAGCCACTCAACATAAAAAAAGGGCAGTTTCTTTCCCCATGGGACGTAAAGAATATAATAGAAAAAGTGACATCAACCGGGAATAAGAACATATGCATAACCGAGAGGGGAACAAGCTTCGGTTATAATACGCTTATAACCGACTTCAGGGCACTTCCCATAATGAGAAGTTTTGGATATCCTGTTTTTTACGATGCCACCCACAGCGTCCAGGAACCGGGTAAGCTTGGAGGTTGTTCAGGAGGAAACAGGGAATATGTTCCTTTTCTCGCAAAAGCGGCAGTTGCAGTGGGGTGCGATGGATTATTCATGGAGGTGCATCCCGAACCTGATAAAGCCCTGTCCGACGGACCCAATATGCTGAAATTAAGCAAGTTAAAAGAACTTTTAAAAACGTTGAAAGAAATATATTATGGTTCCCAAAAATAAAAAGAGCGAACTGGTTGATTATGGACGAAAGGTTATCGAGATAGAATGTGCAAATTTGAAAAAACTTGCCAAACGCCTTGATAATGATTTCTCAAGAGCAGTAGAGATGCTTTATTCATGCAAGGGCAAGGTTGTAATAACAGGAATGGGAAAAAGCGGCATCATCGGAAGAAAAATAGCAGCAACTCTCGCAAGCCTTGGTACACCGTCCATTTTTCTGCATCCCGGAGAAGCAGTGCACGGGGATTTGGGAATGATTTCATGTAATGACATTGTTATCATAATTTCCAACAGCGGAGAAACGGAGGAAATCATACGCATAATTCCTACAATAAAAAAAATAGGGGCCCGTATAATCTCGTTTACATGTTCATCATCCAACTGCATCGGGATACAGAGCGATATAGCTATAGCAACAGGGAAAATACAGGAAGCCGACAGTTTCGGCATAATTCCTTCTTCAAGCACGACCTGCGCCCTTGTACTGGGAGACGCCATGGCTCTTGCCCTTATGGCGGCAAAGGGTATACAGAAAGAAGATTTTGCATTTTTCCACCCGGGAGGCAATCTTGGCAGAAGGCTTTTGCTGAAGGTAAAAGATGTTATGCAGACAGGAAGCCAAATACCCGTAGTTGACATAAATTCCAAATTACAGAAAGCCATCCAAGAGATAAACAGGAAAAATCTCGGTATCGCCCTGATTGTGAACGAAAAAGGTGCGGTAAAAGGCATTCTGACAGACGGAGACATCAGAAGGCAATTGAATAAAAAAACGGATATATCCGGAACATATGCCCGCGAATGCATGACTCCGGCTCCAATAACCGTGGATGAAGAAAGCCTGGCCATAAAAGCGCTTGCTCTCATGGAAAAGATGGAGATTACATGCCTTGTCATCCTGAATAAAGACAAGACACCAAGAGGTATTGTCCACCTTCACGACCTCCTTGGGAAAAAAGACTTTAATGCAGAATATTGATGGAATATGCATATGAAAGAAAAAATTAAAAAAATAAAATTTTTCATTTCTGACATAGACGGAGTATTGACCGACGGAAAAGTATTTTACCTGAATAGCGACCTCCACAGGTTTTTCAACATAAAAGACGGAATAGCCTTCAGGCTTTTGAAAATTGCAGGTATAAAAATCGCTCTCATAAGCGGCAGGAAATCAATTGAGACCAGGAAAAGATTTACTGAGCTTGATGTGGATTTCTATTTTGAGGGCATAGAAAACAAAATAAAAGTCATTGAAGAATCCGTTCTGGCAGGCAATTCCGGCTGGGAAGAAATATGTTACATAGGAGATGATTTTCAGGATATGGCAGTAATCGAAAAAGCAGGGATTGCCATGGCTCCCGCTGACGCTGTCGAAGAGATAAAAGAAAAAGCCAACTATGTTTGCACAAGGAAGGGAGGAGAAGGAGCATTCAGGGAAGCCGCTGAAATGATACTAAAGGAGCAAGAGAAATGGGAAGATACCTTGGAAAAATTCTTTTCCTGCTGACTGTAATTTTCCTCTTTTACGGGTGCTCGTCTAAGAAAGAAAATTCACAGCAGGAGACCATGCAGAAAAATATAAGGCAATTTACTTTCAGGCAGTTTGCTGAAAAAACAAGTTTCATACTTACAGGAGAATCGGCCGAAATAGGCAGTAATGACACCTCCGTAAAAAATCCTTCATTGTCTCTTAAAACCGCGACGGAAATGATAGAAATAACCACGGGCAAAGAAGGAAAAGGCCAGTTTGATTTTATTCCTGAAACAAAAAGTGTAAATAAAATTCTATTCACCGGCAACATAAAAATTCTGTACAAGAATTTGGAAACAGGCAAAATAACAATGGAAGGGCATTGTAAAAAACTTACCTATCTTGATTCTGAAAAGATGTTGGTCATGGAAGGTTCCCCTGTTTTAAAAAGCGGAAGCAACATATTCTCAGGAGACATAATTTATTATAATTTCAAAGACAATACATTAAAAATAGAAGGAAGTGTCAATGTTCAAATCCCTGCTGACTGAGATTTTTATATTTTTTCTGTTTTTGCAGGTTTTTTCATATTCACAGGAAATAAATGTCTGCCTCTGGAAAGGCCGAAACCCCCAGGCCGTTCTTCCCCGTCTGCAGAATAAATATGGGGGAGAGTTCTCCATACGCAATTACGGGGGAGAATCTCTTATCGTAAACAGCGTGGACATCGAAAAATACCTGACGGGCGTGCTTGCAAAAGAGATGGATTCTTTATGGCCTATCGAGGCGATGAAGGCCCAGGCAGTACTCTCCAGGACATTTGCTGTGCTGAAAATTAAAGAAAACAGGTCAAAAAATCTGCCGTATGACATAGAGAATTCCATATACCACCAGGTCTACGGCGTCACTGATTGTGAAAAAATAGGAAAAGCTGTATATGAAACCGCCGGGCAAATCCTTACTGACAGCGGAGAAATAGCGCAAGTTTTTTTTCATGCTAATTGCGGAGGAAGAACATCCACCCCCGAAGAAGTCTGGGGAGGCACTTATCATAAGCTTCAATCTGTTGAAGACCCTTATTGTGCCGATACTCCATATTACAATTGGAGTAAAACATTCACAAAAGCACAGGTTTCACGGTTAGTAAATTTTCCAGGGATGGATAAAATAACTGTTTCGGAAAGGTATAAAAGCGGCAGGGCTAAAAATTTGAGACTTTCCTCAAAAAATGGTAAAGTAGTATATATGCAGGCCCATAAATTCAGAATGGCAATTAACGGCAAATCCTCAAGAGTTGCCTTTGATGAACCCTTCATAATACCTGCAACAAACTTTACAATAAGCCAGCAGGGAGAAAAAATAACTTTCACGGGCACCGGATACGGACACGGAGTAGGCATGTGCCAGTGGGGTGCCAGAAAAATGGCTGAAGGAGGAAAAAGTCACGGGGAAATTCTTGGATACTATTTTCCCAACCTTGTCATGGAAACCTTTTACGATATTAACAGAAAATAAGGAGTAAAAATGGATGTAAAAATACATTCGGCTGTCGACATAGACGCCAAATTCAAAGAATATATAGAAGAAAAATTCAGCAGGCTCAGCAAATTTATTTTTGATAAGGGACAGACTGAGATATACATAAGAAAGGAAGGACCTTTATTCCTTACGGAAATTAAAGTAGTTGTCAAAAATTCCACTATATTTATAAAGGAAGAAGATAACGATATCAATAAGAGCATCGAAGTTCTGTACGACAGGGCAAAAAGCCAGCTGAGAAAACTTCACGATAAAATTACGGATAAACCGCATAATTGAAATTTTAGACTTCAATATTCTTAAATAACAGGAAAGGAGCGGAACTATGATTATAACGGATTTTTTGAAAGAAGACTGCATTCTGGTTAACCTGAGAAGCAAGGAAAAAAAGGAGGCCCTGTCCGAACTCCTGGGTCTTTTGAAAAAAAACGGCTACATTAAGGACAGCGAGGAAATCCTTGAAACCGTTCTGGACAGAGAGAAACTGGGCTCGACAGGCATAGGACAGGGAATAGCAGTTCCCCATGCAAAAACAGACCAGATAGAGAATCTTGTAGGCGCAGTGGGCATTTCTGACAGCGGCATATCGTTTAATTCCCTTGATGGAGAACCTGTAAATATCATGTTCCTGATAATAGCCCCTACCAAGTCAATAGGACTCCACCTGAAAGCCCTTGCAAAAATAGCAAGGCTTCTCAAGAACAGGACTTTCAGAAACGCCCTGCGAAGCGCAAAAACACCTGCTGAAGTCATCAACATAATAAAAGAGGATGACGAAAAACCGAACTCAGCAGTCTGAAAAACCCATCCTAAAATGAGAAAAATAAGCGGAATAGGGCTATCTACGGGTATTGCCATAGGAAAAGCGCGGATTTTGGAAAATTATTTTTTCATGGTCCCCGAATATTCAATATCCAAAAGCAAGGTTGACAGCGAAATAACAAGATTTATTGAGGCGATAAGGGCAACTGAGAAAGAGATTATTGAACTGCAGAAAGAACTCAATAAAAACGCTGGAAAACAGTACGCGGATATTTTTTCTTTCCACCTTTCTTTATTGAACGATAATTTTCTGATAGAAAAGACAAAAAACATAATCATGGAAGAAGGGATAAACACGGAAAGCGCCCTGAAAACGGTACTGGAAAGCACAATACAGGAATTCGGAAAATCTTCGGACGATTTGATGAAAGACAGGAGACGGGACCTGGCAGACGTTATTGAAAAAATAATAGCAAAATTGAAAAAATCTCCCCACGGAACAACAGGGAAAATGAGAAACGAAATAATCGTGGCAAGAGACCTCGCTCCCAGCCAGACAGTTTCTCTTAACAAGAGACATGTCATAGGATTTGTTACCGAAATAGGAAGCATTACTTCCCATACCGCAATTCTTGCCAAGGCCCTTGAAATACCTGCCATTGTTGCCAATGAAAGCGTGACTGAAACCCTCAAAAACGGCGATTTGCTCATAATAGACGCAGAAGAGGGAATAATCATTCAGAACCCTCCTGCTTCCGTAGTAGAAAAATACGGAAGAAAAAAGGAAGAGCTTCTATCAAGGAAGAGAAAACTTTCCGTACTGAAAAACCTTAAGGGCAGCACAAGAGACGGAAAAGAGATAAAACTCCATGCAAACATAGAATTTCCGGAAGAGATTGAAACTGCAAGAAAATACGGTGCAGAGGGAATAGGCCTTTACAGGACAGAATATTTTTTCCTTAACAGAAAAGACCTACCCTGCGAAGAAGAACAGTTTCTCGCTTTCAAAAAAGTCTGCGATAGAATTCCAGGAAAATCCATAATAATAAGAACTCTCGACATTGGGGGAGACAAATTCCTTTCGGAACTGCCTTATCCCAGGGAATTGAATCCTTTTCTTGGATGGAGAGGCATAAGATTCTGCCTCGAAAGAAAAGATATCTTCGAAACCCAGCTCAGAGCCATTCTCAGGGCTTCAGTTTCAGGAAATCTAAAAATCATGTTCCCAATGGTCTCAACCCTTGAAGAGATACAGCAGATAAAAGAAGTACTGGCAGGAGTCAAGAACGGACTGAAAAAGGAAAAAAAACCTTTTAACCCCGATATAGAAATGGGTATAATGATAGAAATACCTTCAGCCGCATTGATATCGGAAAGGCTTGCTGAAGAAGTGGATTTTTTCAGTATCGGTTCAAACGACCTTGTTCAATACACACTGGCTGTCGATAGAGGCAATGCAAAGATTTCACACCTGTACCAACCCTGCCATCCTGCCGTCCTGAAACTTGTGCAAATGACAATAGAAAATGGCCGAAAAGCAGGTATATGGACAGGCATATGCGGCGAAATGGCTTCAATACCTGAAATAGCATGCCTTCTGGCAGGATTTGGAGCCGAAGAATTGAGCATGGCGCCTGTCGCCATACCTTCAGTCAAAGAAAAATTAAGAGAAATGGATTATCCGAAATTGAAGGAGATAGCCGCAAAAACAGCGTTATTTGACAACCATGACGCAGTATTCAGCTATATTCAGAAAAATCTGAAATAAGATGGACCGCAGCAGAATACCTCGGAGAATATTATATGAAATTGAAAGAAATCATTGAAATGACAGATAAAGAAAACATGCTGGAAAAACTTGTCGCTTTTGCTGAGCAGTGCAGAGAAGCTTATTGCCTTGCGGACAGTTTGAATCTTGAAGCTCCGGGAAAAATTCTTTTTTGCGGGATGGGAGGTTCTGCAATCGGAGGCGATATAATCAAGGCTGTATGCAACAACTCGTCTTCAATACCTGTTTTCGTCAACAGGGATTACATCATTCCTTCATGGGTAGACAAGGATACTCTTGTAATAATCATGAGCTATTCCGGCAATACCGAGGAAACAATAAGCGCTTTCAAGAAAGGAAGAAAATCGGGCTGTAAACTTTTGTGCCTGTCGAGCAACGGCAAAATTGAAGCTCTTTCATTAAAATGCGCCGTTCCATTTGTCAGAATACCCTCCGGATATCCTCCAAGATGCGCCTTTGGATATCTTTTTTTCCCCTGCTACAGGATATTGGGTAGTTTCGGCGCCGTAAAACCGCTGCGTCCTTCAATATTTAACATGATTGAAAAATGGATAAATGAATTTTCGCCCGACAAAAAAGATAACATGGCCATTAAGCTTGCAGAAATGTTCCATGACAAAGTACCCCTGCTTTATTCAAATAATTCATTACAGCCGGCTTTGTTGAGATGGAAAACCCAGATTGCGGAAAATAGCAAGTCATTTTCTTTCGTCAATGCCCTGCCTGAAATGAACCACAATGAAATCATGGCATGGAGATATCCGGAGAAATTCATAAAGAATGCAGTTCCCGCATTCATAGAAGCAAAAAAGGAACATCCCCGCATAAAACTTCGTTTTGAGATTACAAAAGAAATAATATCAAGAGTCCAGCACAATATTGTTACCGTTAAAGCAGAAGGAAATTCTTTGACAGAAAATCTTTTATACCTTGTCATATTGGGTGACTGGATAAGCTTCTACCTTGCGATATTCAACAAAACAGATCCAGCGGAAATAGACGAGATAAATATTCTTAAAAAACAACTGGGAGGAAAATAGAAATGGATAATTCTTATTTTTTCACATCTGAATCAGTTACCGAAGGACATCCCGATAAATTGTGCGACCAGATATCCGATTCCATCCTTGACGAAGTCCTTCGCCTTGACAGGAAAGGCAGAGTAGCCTGTGAAACCCTTACCACGCGGGGCCTTATTTTTGTTGCGGGAGAAATTACCACGTCAAAATACGTCGACATACCCGAAATCGCAAGAAACCTCATAAAGGATACGGGATACACGGATACAGCCTATGGTTTTCATTATAATGACAGTGCGATCATCACTGCAATACAAAACCAGTCTCCTGACATTGCCCTGGGAGTAGACAAGGGAGGGGCGGGAGACCAGGGAATGATGTTCGGTTACGCAACAGATGAAACCCCTGAATTTATGCCTCTTCCCATATCTCTTGCCCACAAGCTTGTGAAAGAACTTTCCATGCTGAGAAAAAAAGGCATACTGCCTTATGTCAGGCCTGACGGGAAATCCCAGGTAACGGTGCTTTATGAAAACGGGTGCCCCAAAACTGTCGAAAGCGTTGTGCTCTCGACACAGCACGACCCAGGGATTTCTCACAAGAAAATTCAGAACGACCTGACAGAATTGGCAATAAATAAAATCATCCCTCAAAACATAAGAGGGAAAAAAATGAAAATTTTTGTCAATCCGACAGGAAGATTCGTAATAGGAGGGCCACAGGCAGACACAGGCGTTACAGGCAGGAAAATTATCGTTGATACTTATGGAGGCGTTGGGAGCCACGGGGGAGGATGTTTCTCAGGAAAGGACCCGTCTAAAGTCGACAGGTCCGCCTCGTATATGGCAAGATATCTTGCAAAAAACATCGTTGCTTCCGGAGCGGCAAAAAAATGCGAAATACAGATTGCCTATGTAATAGGTGTAGCCCAGCCGGTATCTATAATGGTCAATACTGAAAAAACAGGGAATATTCCAGACAATGAAATCGTGAAAATCATACGTAAGAATTTTGACCTTTCACCCGCAGGAATCATAAAAAAACTTGATTTGCTTCATCCCATATACAGAAAAACCGCATGCTACGGCCATTTCGGAAGAGAGAATGAGGGATTCAGGTGGGAAGAAAAAGACTCTGTGAACATTTTCAGGAAAAATGCATCATGAACAGCATCGCATCCCAAACCCGCTTGAGCAAATATGGCTTCTTGGAGGTTACAGAGACAGTAACAGGCTGAGCTATTGATATACGCATAATTAAAGTCGTTCTGGTGAGACCATAGTGAACCATGAATGCAATTTGACAAAAGGATACAGTTTTCCGGGCTCGGCCCGCCGTGCTTTGCCGTAAACGGAAACAGCCCTTCGGGCCTGGGCTTGTGCACAGGTAAGAACTACGGCGAAATCTGACCCCGGAGAATTTATCCGGCCGAAGTCTTGGCGAAGGCGGACTCGCCTGCCATACGGCAGGCTCAGGCAGCTCCGGGCAAGGTTATAGTCAGAAC
>DAOQVZ010000060.1:0-13609 GCA_035341815.1 bacterium | reverse complement strand
CGGTTTTCAGGGCGAGCATTATTTCAAAGCCGGAGAGTGGACGCACATTGCATATACCTGGGATGTAAGAGAAGGCAAGGCCAATATGGAAGGGAATCTCTCAATATTCATCAACGGCAATAAACTGCCCTTTAAATGGGTTGCCTACGGGTTGAATGAATTGCAGAAAAGCAAAAACTTCAAACTCTCAGATGATGGGAAAGAGGTAACGCTCGGCCCGTTTGACGGGACTATGGATATTTTGAGAATTTCCGACATTGTCCGTTACAGAGAAAATTTTGTCCCGTCAAAAACAGCTCCCGATATCGACGCAAATACGAGAACGCTGTTTTTGTTTGACGGAACGCTTAAGGGCATATCAGCTTCAAATCAACCTGTAGAAGCAAAATAAACCAAAGGGTAAGAACTCAGTAAAGCACATTGCAGTTATATGGCAAGAGTGCGATAGTTCCCGTGCTCGGCTTGCCGTGCTTTGCCGTGAACGGAAACAGCCCTTCGGGCCTGGGCTTCAGCACTCAACCTCAACTGTATCACTTTTTCCTGACGGAGTTCAGTGAATACTTGGACAGGAGGTAATAAATGAGAATAGCGAAAACTGCATTTTTGGTTGTTGCATGTTTAATGCTTTTAAATTCAGCAGTCCGGGCCAATGATTCTAAAACAATTGACGCTTTAATCAGGCAGTTAACTGCTCCTGAAGCAAGAGCAACGCTTGAAAAAGACGCTCAATCCGAAGCAGCCATAGAAATCACCGCATTGGGGAAAACGTCGGTGGAGCCTCTCATAGCTGTTTTGAAAAACGAAAGGGCTCCGGTAAGAGCCCGTGCAGCATGGGCGCTCGGAGAAATAAGGGATGAAAGGGCAGTCAAACCTCTTGCAGATGCACTCAAGGATGAAAGCGTCTTTGTACGTTCGGCCGCAGCCGAAGCCCTGGTATCGATAGGAAGCCCTTCAGTGGAACAATTGGTAGAAAAACTCAGGGATTCCAACCCTGGCATACGCAGCCTGGCTGCGCGATCCCTGGGAAAAACAGGAGATAACAGGGCTGTAACGCCCTTAATGGAAAGACTCAGGGATACCGACCCGTCTGTTAGAATTTCGGCTGCCTCGGCCCTGGGAAAAATAAAAGACGCCCGTTCAGTAGAACCCCTGGTATCCACGCTTGGAGACAAAGATTTAAAGTTGCGCCGCCACTCTGCTTGGGCCCTTGCAGAGATAGGGAAACCCTCTGTTGACAGTCTCATCGGAATGCTGAATGATAAAGAACCCTCTGTAAGAGAACTCGCAGTGGAGTCCCTGTCTTTGATAGGAAAGCCTTCCCTGGAACCCCTTGCCGCCAGCCTTGCGGCAAAAGCCCCCGAGGTGCGCGGACACGCAGCTGAAATTCTGGGAATGACAGGTGATAAATCGACCGTCAAACACCTGCTTCAAATGGTAAACGACAACGATGGTTTTGTCAGAAGCAGGGTGATAGAAGCCTTGGGCAGGTTAGACGGAATCCAAGCAACAGAACAGTTAAAGGCCGCAGCCAAAGACAAATCTCCGGAGGTGCGGAGCAAAGCCGTAAGCGCCCTGGGCAATACCGGCGACAAGAAATTCATTCCCCTGTTCATATCCGCGCTTAAGGATAAAAACGCAGAAGTGAGGATTGCCGCGGTTGAATCGCTTGAAAAAGCATCAGACGCAGGCGCGGTGGAACCTCTCATTGTATCGCTCAAGGATGAAAACAGGGAAGTTAGACGCCTTTCTGCAGGAGTCCTGGGCAAACTGGGAGATAAAAGAGCCGTCCGCCCGTTAATTGACGCGATGGAAGATTCGTGGCGCGCCGTAGGTTACACGGCTAACGGTTCACTTGTGAAAATAACGGGAAACAAGGTGGATTTCCCTTCCGACTGGCCTGCAGAATGGATTAAGCTGCACCGTAAACCCTTATGGGAAAAATGGTGGGCGCAACAGCAGAAATGAAAGGAGGTTCCGACAAATGAAAGAGATCGACGAAAAGAGCGGCGCGGTTATCCGTAACCCTGAATTCTTCAAATCCCCGCCATTCTGGAAATCGGACTGGGACGAAGTGAACGATTTTCTTGACGGACTGGAAAAAGGAACTGTGCGGGAGATAGGGAAATCGTACGGAGGCCGTCCTATACGTGCAGTATCTTACGGGGAAAAAGAGCCGATTGAGAGGCGCTGCGGTATAAGCGTATCGAAATTTTACGGGTTCAGGGAAAATTTCTTCGACCCGCGGAAACGCACGCGCCCGGTAGTAGCCGTCATATCAACCATACATGGCGCCGAAGTGGAAGGGTGTGTTTCCTGCATAAACCTGGCACAAATCATGGAGGAAGGCAAAGACCTCCGGGGGCGCAAATGGGACCAGCTTCGCGACCTGGCGGAAAAAACACGCCTTGTCATGGTACCCCTGGCCCAGCCTGACGGACGAATCAGAAGCGGTATAAAACACCTTGTTGGGGGTTCTTTTGAAGACCTGTTCTATTACGGACAGGGCGCCCCCAGGGAGAAACAGGAAGATGAACCTCCCAACCAATGGTATCGGAAAGACAGCCCCCTGACGCCGGACAAATACGAGTTTCTTGGGGGGTATTATAACGACGCAGGCGTCAATATTGACATTGACGACTTCTTTTCTGAGAAAAAAGCGCCTGAGTCGCAGGCGCTTATCAATCTTGTGCTGGATGAAACGCCCGACATGTTCATAGTGCTTCACAGCCACAACCCGGGCCCATGGATTGCCTCGCCCAACGCGCTTATCCATTCCGATTATCAATGGAGGCAGATAGAAATAGGAGCGATAGTCGCAGACCGGCACCGCCGCGAAGGTTTGCGGCCGGCATGGCATCCGAGAACACATGGTCAGGAAGGTTATTTTACAACGGTCAATCTGCCTACAGCCCTCCATTTCGTTTCCGGAGCTCTGCCTCTCGCTTTTGAATTCCCGCACGGTCTGGCAGAAGGCAAACCGTATACTTTTAACGAAATTCTCGATATCGGTCTTACTCTCTTTGAGGAAATACTTCGTTTCGCGGTAAACTGGAGGCGTTTCTGCCGCAGTTGAAACAAAAAACCATTCCTGAACAAAAAAAAGGAGACAACATGTCAAAAAACAACGGGGAAGTTTTGCTGGCTGGAGCGGCGGAAATAGATATAACTCCGCCGGTCGGCACCATGCTTGCCGGAGGACTCGAACCCAGGCCCGCCATAGGAACGGAAGACCCTCTTTACGTTAAATCTATTGTGCTGGAATCCAAAGGGGAAAAACTGGCATACGTCATTTTTGACCTGGCCATGCTGGCAAGGCAGGAAGGAGGCCTCGGGGTTGAGCTGGCTTCCCGGAAAACAGGCATTTTACCCGAACATATCGTTTGGGCGGCCAGCCATACGCATACGGGGCCTTACACCTTAATAAAATCTGCCGAAGACACCAACGTAAACAGAAAATGGCTTGCCTCCATACCCGAAAAAATGGCCGAATGCGTGGCGGCGGCAGATATGGCAAAGAAGCCCGCGGATTTCTCCCGCCTGAGGACATTCCATTACGGACTGGCCATGAATCGCAGGGTAAGGTTCAAGAACGGCGCCGCATACAATACGTGGCTTCTGCGCAATGCACCCGACTGCCAGCAGTCTGTCGGAACGGCAGGACCGGTGGACCCGGAGATAGGCATTCTCGCTTTTGACGACAGGCAGGGCAATCCTATTGCAGCCATGTTTCATTTTACCCTTCATTGCGAAACTAATTTCGGACCCAGGTTCAGCGGAGATTATCCCGCGGTCGTCGCGGCAAGGCTGCGCGAACGTTTCGGACCGCAGATGGTAACCCTTTTCATGCCGGGAGCGTTCGGCGACATAAATAAAACAGGAGGAAGCCACAGGCAGATAGGCGACGCCCTGGCCGAAAAGATTATTGAGGCCATGGATAAACGCAAGCCCGAAGCAAAACCTGTTACCCTGGCGGCAGCCAAGTGCGAAATAACCGCGGCGCGCAAGGACCTGAACGCAAACCATGAAGAGCGCATATCAAATTCAGGCTGGTCCCCGGAGAGCCAGGAATATTTCAGGAGAGAACTCGAATATCTGCGCAGAGAGGGGAAAAAAGAAGATTTGTCGTTGCTCCAGGCATGGCGCATAGGAGAAACGGGGTTCGCCTCTCTGCCGGGGGAGATTTTCGTGGAATGGGGACTGAAAATCAAGAGGGAAAGCCCGTTTCCCTTCACATATCCCGTCGAACTGGGGGGAGACCACCTCGGGTACCTTGTTACCGAACAGGCATGGCAGGAGGGAGGATACGAACCCCTCTTCACAAGAGGCAACAGGACGGCTCCCGGGAGTGTCGGGTTAATGGTGGAAAAGGTGCTGGAAATGCTGCGCGAGCTATACAAGAAGTGAAAAGTTGGTTTATTTACGGATATGGTATAATAAAAACATGAAAAGGATGGTTTTTCTCTTCTTGTTTATTCTTTTTTTTCATGCACCTGCACAATCTGAAAATAACCGCTGGACATCCTATTGCAGGATAATCCTGGAAGAAGCCGTCATAAGAGGCAAAAACATATCTGAAATCATGCCCGGGCCAGGCGTAAAAACCCGCCCGCTGTTTGTGACCCTTAAAAAATTGAATACAACCCGCGGATGCGCGGGCACCTTGCAGCCTCTCTTTTCCACGATTGGAGAAGAGCTTTCCTACTTCACGGTCAAGGCAGCGACCTCCGATTCAAGGTATCCGCCGGTAAGACCAGACGAATTGAAGGATATCGCAGTAATAATAACTTTCCCAGGGGAACTGCGCGCCGTCAATTCAATAAGGGAATATAACCCGTGGAAGCACGGACTGCTGGTAAGGAAAGACGGCAGGGAAGGCGTCATACTCCCGTGTGAAGGCAAGACGGGCAGTTACGCATTGAGAAAAGCGATTGTTCAGTCGGGCATAGACGAAATAAAAGGAGCCGACATATACATTTTTGAATGTGAAACCATAACGGAGAAGATAAAATGAGAAGACTCTTTTCTGCGGTTTTGCTTCTTATATCTGTTTCTTTCTCAAGCTATGCAGATACGGTCAAAGGGCAAATCGCCGATTCGGACGGAATAGCCGTTGGAGGCGCAAGGGTGACGTTTTACTCCCGCCAACCGCAGTTCCGTAAAACATTCAACGCCGGCAGGGATGGAAATTTCACAGCGGAAGGCATACCATCCGGCTACTACAACATAGAAATCGCCGCAAAAGGCTTCTGCATGGAGTACGTAACAAGGTACGAGGTAAACGAAGCCAAGTACGGAGTTGCCTCTCCCGTTTTCAGGATATTCAGGCCCGGTTCGGTGAGCGGATACGTATATGATGAGAACAACAACCCTCTGCCTGGCATCAAAGTAAACAATGCCGTTACAAACAGCAGGGGGTTTTACACAATCTCGTGGCTGAGACCCGGTCAGCAGTCGATAACGGCAAAATCTCCGGGCCGCGTGAGGACATCTCAAAGGGTTACCGTGGAGGAGAAAAAAAATACCGGAGGAATCAATTTCACTCTTTGCGAAGGGGGGGCCGTTTCAGGAAAGGTAGTGTCGAAGGAAACGGGCAAACCACTGAAAAACGTCAGGATAAACATCTGGGGAGATTCCTACTCCCATACAAACACGAACAGCAACGGCGCTTTTCTCATAGAAGGCGTGGCAGAAGGCAGGTACGAAATGGGTACATACCTGCAGGGATACGAATATGTTTCTGTTTCAGATATAACCGTGAAGAAAAAAGAAAACCTCAAAGTTCCGGCGATAAAGATGGCCATGCGCCCCGAATCTTTCAATCTTTATGACAGGAACAGGGTGTTCACGGAATCGGAAAACGTTTTCCTGCTTTATAATTCCTTCCGCGTAACAAAATGCAGTGTATCGGTGTTCAGTATAGACCTTGAAGAAGAGATGGAAAAACTCCCGCAGGACGTGAAAGCAAGAAAATCAGGAGGAAATATACGACAGGCTGTCAATTTCTTTGACATTGAAAACAGGGAAGCCGTGTACAAGAAAGATTTCGAGATAAGGTATCCGAGCCCGTTAAGCGACATATATGACAGGAAACTGGAGATAGGCCGCCTGCCTGCGGGCGTGTATGCCGCAACGGTGAAACCGGAAAATCTTCCCGAGCAGAGACACCTGCTCACGGTAACCGGCCTGGCGCTCGTATCGAGGACCGATGAAAATAAAACGTTCATTTACGCCTGCGACATAAACACGGGCAAGCCTGTCAGCAGAGCAAGGATTTCCCTTTTGGACAGAAACCTTGCCGTTACAGGAAGGGGGGTAACGGACAAAAACGGATTGTTCGAGGTAACTGGCAGATACCACAGGCTGATTGCCTCAAAGGGAAGCTCCCTCGCATACCTCGGCGAAAACCATCATGCCATTGACACTAAAAGAATAAAAACTTACATATATACCGACAGGCCCGTTTACAGGCCCGGACAGGTTGTCTCTTTCAAGGGAATAGAGAGGGAAGAGACAGGGAATTCTTACAAACTTGCCGGACGTAAAAAAGCAGCCGTCACGGTGAACGACCCGCAGGGCAATATTTTCCACAGGGCAGACCTTGAAATTTCCCCGGCAGGCACTTTTCACGGCTCTTTTATTCTTCCGGAAGAACCTCCTCTGGGCATATACGCTGTAAGTTCCGGGCAGGACTCCTGCCGGTTCAAGGTACTTGAATACAGGAAGCCGGAATATTCGGTTAAAATCACAACGGATAAGAAGAGATACCTGCCGAGGGAAAAGATGGCTGCGGTTGTTCAGGCGGAGTATTACTTCGGAGCGCCGCTTGCAGAAGCGGAGGTAAGCTACTCGGTCTACGAGAGAGCCTCAAGCCCTTATTATTACGGGGATTACGAATATGAAGACGGATACAGCTACGGGTGGGGCTACGGCGCCCAGGTTCTCGCCGGCAACACGGCAACCGACGACGAGGGAAAGGCTTTAATAGAGATACCGCTGAAGGATTCCTATGACGGAGAATCCGTTTATACCGTGGAAGCGCGCGTGGTTGACAGCAGCAGAAGGGAGGTAAAAGCAGCCGGAAGCGCTACGGTTGTACCCGGCACGTTCAGGATAAGGATATCCACGGAAAAATATATCTACAGGCCCGGCGAAGAGATGCCTGTAAATATACATGTTACAGACTATGAAAACAGGCCGGTTGCTGGAAAATCGCTTGATTTTTCGGCAGGGCTTGAAACATACGAAAACAGGAAGGTTTCTTTCAGCGAGTTGATGAAAAAAAACATAGTTACCGACAGGGCTGGAATGGCATCTGTAAAGATAAAACCGGACAGGGCGGGACATACGAAGATATTCATACAGGGCAAGGACGAGCATAACAACCTTATAACAGGTAGCAGGTATGTGTGGATAACCGGAAAAGGCCACTCGTTCAGCTGGTCGGGACGCAGGCAGATTGAACTCGTGCTCGACAGGGAGAGGTACAAGGAGGGAGATACGGTAACGGTTCTTGTAAACTCGGCCGTGGCGGATATGCCACTGCTTTTCAGCCTGGAGCGTTCAAAAATCTACCGGCAGGAGATAGTGACGCTTGAAGGGAACACCGGCCTTTTCGAGTTCAGGATTGAAAGGGAGCATATCCCCAATGTTTATATCACCGTCACGGGGGTTCACGGGAAGAAATATTACACATCGAGCAGGGTAATAAACATATCGCCGGAGGAATACTTGCTTGACGTGACCGTTAGGAGCGACAGGGAAAAGTACATGCCGGGTGAAAAAGCCTCGTACGAGATTGAAACGAGGGATTCAAGAGGCAATCCCACGTCCGCGGAGATTTCGTTCGGACTTGTTGACGAATCCATATACGCGGTCTCGGCCGAACTTGTCCCGGGAATAGAAGACTTCTTCTACGGGAGAAAACCCAACAGGATAGGGTCTTCTTACTCTTTTTACGAGTGGCTTTACGCGGGCGCGGGCAAGGACGGGCTTGACGACGCCATGCGCAGGGATTTCAGGGATACGGCTTACTGGAATCCGCATATCATGACAGACGGCAGCGGGCGGGCAAAACTGGAAGTCGTCCTGCCGGACAACCTCACGACGTGGCGCGCAACGGCAAGGGGCGTTACTCCGGATACAAAGGTAGGGACAGCCGTGCAGAAAGTCATCTCTTCCAAGCCTCTTATTGCGAGGCTCATAACCCCGCGTTTTCTGGTGGAAGACGACCGTCTTTTCATAACGGGAATAGTCCACAACTATACCCCTGAAAACCTTTCGCTAAATATCAACCTGTCCGCAAAGGGTATTGAAATACTTGACGCTCCGGCAAGGAAGGAAAAGGTTCCCGCTGGGGGAGAATGCAGGGTCAATTGGCAGGTAAAGGCAGGCAATGCGGAAAAAGCCGTTATGGAGCTGAGCGCATCGTCAGGTTCGTCGGCAGACGCCATGGAGCTGACAATTCCGGTGCTCACTTACGGGCAGGAAGTTTTCCAGGCGAAAAGCGGAGAGGTCGCCCCCCTGTCATCCGACAGCTTCTTTATCCCTGCTGCCGTCGTGCCTCATACCGTAAAATTGAAAACTTTTATTTATCCTTCCCTCGCATCCGGGCTTTTCCGAAACCTCGACTACCTTGCAAAGTATCCCTATGGCTGCGTGGAACAGACGATGAGCAGGTTCATACCGCTTGTCTATGTTGCCGGGGCTCTCAGGGAAATCGGGATGGAAGACCTCTCTTTCCTTGCCGACGATGCCGGGAAGTTTGAAAAGATGTTAAGGGAGATGCCGGAAATGGTCAGAACAGGACTCTCCCGCCTTTATGGAAGCCAGAACGGAGACGGAGGCTGGGGATGGTGGTCAAGGGATACAAGCAGGCCTTATACGAGCGCATACGTGCTTTACGGCCTCTCCCTGGCACGAAACGCGGGATATGACGTTGACGGAGAGAAAATTAAAAGGGCAGGAAATTTTCTCAAGGGCATACTAAAAGATATAAGGGACCCGGACGAAAAAACTTATGCGCTTTTCGCCCTGGCGCAGGCAGGCATGGCGGAGAAAAAAGAGGTTGAGGAGATATACATGGAAAGGACGGAAATCAATTCCTACTCGCTCGCCCTGCTTACGCTGATTTACGCGCAGATGAAAGAAACAGGCAGGGCGGCCGGACTTCTCGAAGAGCTTTACTCAAGAAAATCGGACCTAACCCGTACCATGCATTTCTGGAAAACCGAAAAACAAGGCCGGTACTCGTGGATAAACAATGACATAGAAGCGACGGCCTGGGCGCTCAAGGCCACCCTGGCAGTTGCCCCCGAAAGGAAGGAAATCCCCGGCATCGTAAGGTACCTGGTATGGAGAGAAAAAGCGGGGTACTGGCGGTCGACCAAGGATACCGCCATATGCGTACTCGCCTTTGCGGATTTCCTCAGGACGCGCGACGAGCTGTCGCCGGACTATACCATTTCACTGGCCGTCAACGGCAATCCGGTTGCCGACACAAAAGTGACCCGGGAGACGTTGAAACAATTCCCGGTTGTAACACAGACCCCTGTTTCCAGGCTGAACACGGGCAAGGAAAATACTCTCAGACTTTCAAAAGAAGGAAGAGGCGCGGCATATTACACCCATAACCTGAATTACTTCACGAGAGACGCTTTCATAGAAGCAAGAGAAGAAGGATTCCGGGTTGAAAGAGAATATTTCCGCATTGCAAAAGAGATGAATGAGCAAGGCGTTTATACGGAAAAGAAGGAGAAACTAAAAGGACCCGTCAGGGTCGGAGATATGATAATGGCAGAGGTTTCCGTTGCGGGCAAAGATGCTTATCAGTATATAATGGTTGAGGACATGCTTCCGGCCGGATGCGAGGTCATCGACGAAGAAAGCCGCGGCTGGTACGCCCGCAGGGAAATAAGAGACGAAAAAGCCGCGTTTTTCTCAGTTTCGTTCGAAGGCGAAACACGGGTATTCACCTATCTTATGCGAGCTGAAACTCCCGGCAGTTACCACGTTCTGCCCGCAAGGGCGTCAATGATGTACCTGCCGGAGATATGGGGCCAGTCTTCCGAAAACACGCTGACAATAAAAGAATGAATAGCCAAATTTGTGAAAGTCAAGTAAACCACTTTGCAGTTATAAAGAAGCAGGGCGACAGTCCCCGTGCTCGGCTCGCCGTGCCCTGCCGTAAACAGAAACAGGCTTCGCCCAGGGCTCAAGCACAGGCAAGAACTACGGCGGAACCTTCCCCTCGGAGAACTTGTCATCCATCGCTCATGAAACGGACGCCGGATGGACTCAGACAACTCCGAGTAAGGTTTTTGGTCAGAACGCTTTGGCTTTCCGCCTTGTCTTGCAGCTATGCTTTCACACTCGCACTGAGCCTGCCGCCCTGCTGCCTGACAGGGTGCAGTGAATATTTACTCAAATGTCAAGAATATCAGCGTATTGCAGGGTAATTTTTATCGGGATTATTATTTCCACGGCCATCCTTTCCGGGGAAGGCGCAGGCCGCTTCCCTTTCCAATGGTCGTCTTATACCACGTATTTTGAGACAGGCATTGAAAGAGAGAAAAATATATATCTTGCAGCGGAAAAGCTTGACGGCTTTATCCTTCACCCTGGTTCTGAATTTTCCTTCAATGAAACCGTTACCTGGCAAATTCCGAGGGACGAGTTCGGATTCGCCCCGGCCATGGTTGACGGGAATCTTTTGCCTGCACAGGGCGGGGGACTCTGCCAGGCATCCTCAACCCTTTATGCCGCCGCTCTATTTGCCGGCTTTACAATAACGGAAAGAAAAAGCCACTCAAACCCTGTAAGATATATTTCACCAGGACTTGACGCAACAGTTTCTTCTCCCGAGAAGATAGACCTTAAATTCAGGAACGACTATAAAACCCCTTTCATTATAAAGGCACATGCAAAAAACGGCGCCCTGAAAATTGTTTTTTTCTCCGGGACGCCTCTTAAAAACAGCATAACAATATCAACCTCTGCGCCCGCAAGAGACGGAGAATATATAAGCTTAATGACAATTAGAAAGACAGTTTCAGGGGAAGGCATTTCTTCCACTGAAATTCTCTCAACAGACAGGTACACAAGGTAAAATTTTCCAAGGTGTTAATTTTAAAGGAATTTGTCAGTATATTATTAATAAAGGATTTTTATGGAAAAAGAGACAAAAAGGTACAGAATGAGGCCTAAAACTTATTTGGGACTCTCTCCGGAGGAAGTATTGGCTTCAGGCATAAGCACCGGAGAAGAAACACTTGAAGAATTAACTCTGGTTCAATCTCAGGGATTTGGATATAAAATGTATGCAACACTCAGAGACATGCCTGAAAATGAACTCTTGAAAATACCGATACACGAGAGGAACGAGAGTCTTTTTGAAAGCAGGAAAGACGCCATTAAACTTATAAAATACCAACCTGCTGACAAGCTTTTGCTTTATACGGTAAAAGATATCAGGGTTGTCGACAGAAACATTCTCAATGTAGATGAAGAGGAATCCACGGATAACGTTATAGAGGAATTAAAAAAGTTTAATGTATAATGGGCTTTCATTCAAAAGTCGCGAAAAATTTGACAATTTTATTATCAACAGGTATAATATCAGCAAAATGAAAATGCAGGGAAGATTGAATTTGTGGATTGACAGAGAAATACAGATGAGGTTTGTCGTTTATGCCTTGCTGTCTCTGGCAATAGGATGTATAATTGTCAGCGTTGTAACTTTTTATTCCGTATGGATTGATGTGGGAGAGAAAATTCTGCGCAACAATGCGATAGGCAAAATATATACTTCTTCTCTCAGCAAGTTTGTTTCCATGAGTTTCGCACTGATTATCATACTCGCCGTTTTAACTACTCTGGGCATGCTTATGCTGTCGCATAAGATAGCAGGCCCTGTTTACAGAATAAAAAAAATATTGAAAGAACTGCAGGAAGGTAAACATCCTGCTTTCAATCTTAGGAAAGGCGACGCTTTAAAATCAGTGGCGGAAGAGCTTGAGAAATTGGCCGCCCAGCAGAGGTCCATAGGAGAAAGCGCCCTCAGGGTCGTAGAAACATGGAAAAATACCGAAGTGAAAGATATGAGCCTGAATCTTGCCTTAAAGGAACTCGAAAACAGGATAATATATCTTTCAATCGAGCAAAATAAGAAAGAGGGAGGAAAATAACATGGCAAATAAAAGAGGCTTTAGTTTTGTGGAAGTGCTGATATTCTGTTTCATATCTGTTATACTGCTTACCCTTATTGTCGGCATGATTTCCAACTCGAAGGACTTTTCACGCACTCTGGGCTGCATAAACAATATGAAAACCATATCCCAGGCAATCGAACAGTTCCAGGGAGACAATAACGAGACACCTGCATCTCTTGCAGACCTTTACCCGAGATATATTACAAGCAATAACGTTTTCCATTGTCCGTCAGACAGTCATGACGGTAACAGCTACGAAAGCATTTATATCGGAAGGTCTAACATCGAAGAGGATGCCAACAAGATGTTCCTTGCCTGTCACAGGCACCATAAAAACAGCAAGGCCGTGGTTGCATATCTTTCCTATGCAGTCGATATAGGGAAAAGCCAAAAGGTTACGTGGTCAGGCATGCCTGTCGAATACGGACAGCTCTGCAATCCCGGAGTAATGGGCTTTGCAGACGGAACACAGGTTGAAATTAAGACAGGCAATGCTTCGCCCCTCTCTTCTTTCATAAGCAACGAGGAAAAGATATACAGCATCATATACGTTCCTGACAAAACAAACACAACTCTTGAGATAAACCACCACGGAGATACAATATTCGAGATAATAACACCGGCTGTAATAGCAGGAGTTGAGGGAACAAAATTCACGGTAGCTACATTATGGTTTCCCGAAGTTGAAGACGAAAATCCCACTAATTCGACAACTGTCAGTGTAACGGAAGGAGCTGTCAATCTTCAGGAAAGGACTTTCGCCGGCAAAAAGAAGCTCGCCCCGCAAGTATTAAACACTATGACTGTGAACGCTATCGGCTGGAAAGAATCGGAACTGCCTCCCAGCCTTCTCGAACAGAGCTCAAACCCCCGGGGAAGAATGAATTTTGTTTCGAGAAAACCAAAGAGACGCCATAACCGTTAATTCTCTTAATTTTCAGCAAATCATGTAATGAAAGTCTTACTGGCAAGGATAACATTCGCCATCCTGTTAGGATTTTTGGTTGCGGTTGCCTTTAAGAAAAGTTATTTTGAAAAATCCGAACTGACTTTTTACGACTGGCGGCTGGAAAAATCCATCACATCTGAACAGAAAGCTGCTCCTCTCGTTATTGTAGGAATCACTGAAAACTTCGAACTGAAAACAGGCAAACCTTTCTCCAGAAAATCTCATGTCAGGCTTCTTGATATTCTTGAAAAAGAGAATGCAAGCGTCATCGGTTTTGACATGTTTTTCCCCGATATTACGGACAAAGAATCTGACGGCAGATTTATCTCATCAATAAAGAAATCAGGCAAAGTTGTTCTTCCTGTTTTTTCTCCGGTTCAGCCCGAAGACAGACAGGGTATTTTCTATATCGCACCCAAAGTACGAAGCAGCGCTGCCGAATTCAATGCGGCAG
>DAOQVZ010000059.1:0-13865 GCA_035341815.1 bacterium | reverse complement strand
GGATAGCTGACTTGTTGTGCTCCCTGTATACCTCTTTTGGCAGGTGGTTTCCGGCTGTCGTCTGGGTTCCCCTCTTCACTGCGACCGTTTCTATTCCCGGGACGAGCGCCTGCGCTTCCCCGCAGAAGGCTTCGCATCCTGTGGCGAAAATTGTTCTAATATCCTGCTGTCCGGCAGTCAAAACGAGATCTCCGAATTCTCCAACTATCAGCCCGTTTATAGTCTGTTCCACAACGCTGAAATTGCCGGAGTGAGAAAGGTGTCCCCCTATTGTTCCGGCCATTGGATGTTGTCCCACAAAGGCAAGGAAATCAATTTTTTCTTTGGCTATGAAAAGAGATGCTCCATATCGCGAAAGTTCCACTTTTTCATGAAGAAGTTCAGGATTAACGGCTCCCGAGCCGTGGCCGTCAGCAATCAGAATTTCCGTTGCTCCTCCTTCCAGGAAACCTTCCACCGCGGCGTTAATCTCTTTTGAAAGCAGCTCTTTTGCATTTTCGTAGTAACGGCTTTTTTCAGAACACCAGTTGCCGTAATCCATGATGCCTGCAACGCCTTCCAGATCTGTCATAATGTATACTTTCATCTGTTCTACCCCGTTTTCAGTATGGTGTTTGTAGCGAGTCCAATTTATGGGCTTTTTTAATACCTTGCTATAAATCGCTTGTGCCGGGTTCATCCCGGGCTTGTCCGGGGCTATTCCGGTATTTATCCCGTAAGGGGCAACGCTGCAAAAGCTCGCGCTGTATTAAACATCTACAATCTTTATTTACTTGTAGCGGTGGCATTTATGCCACGGTTTTGTGAAGTGCGGCTTGTCCCGTAAGGGGCACCGCTACAATTTCCTGTCATTTAACGACTACAGGATGTATATTACGCTATCTGTTTTCCTGTCAACTTACATGTTATGTTTTTCGGGTCGCAAGGGCAGAAAATTGAATCTGCCCGTTTCTCATGGTTGCAGCGGGAATTAAACATTTTATCATTATGAAAAGAAAAAGCAAGAAAAAAAAGATTGCGGTCGGGCAATAAACGGCGCCGGGATTTCTTGACAAATGAGGTTATTTATCGGAATATATATGTATTGCCATAAATAAAATGTGGCGTATACGCGAAAAAAAGGAGTTGAATGTGAAATTCAACAGAGGTATTTTCAGAGAGTACGATATAAGGGGGATTTTTGAGACGGACCTGAAGGGAAAATTTTCCCATGACCTCGGAAGGGCTTTCGGCCGGTATGTTGTGAAAGCTGGAATGAAAAAGGTGTGCGTTGGAGGGGACAACAGGATTACATCGCCGGAGCTCAGGGAAAAACTCATAGAAGGACTTGCAAAGACGGGGTGTGAAGTGACCGACATAGGGACAGTTCCCACGCCTGCCTTATATTTTGCAGTACACAGGTACCGTTCAGACGGCGGCGTTATGGTGACTGCCAGCCACAATCCTCCTGAATACAACGGTTTCAAAATGGTTTTCGGCGGCGGAAGCCTTCATGGGAAAGAGATACAGCGGCTTGCCGATTACATGGAATCCGGAAATGGAAATGACGGCAAGGGGCATGTCGTTCAGAGGGATATCCTTGATGAATATATTTCTTTTATGACAGGCAAGTTCAGCTTTAAGAAGAAATTCAGGATAGGAGTCGATACAGGCAACGGGACTCTCGGTCCAACACTGCTCAAGGTACTCAAGCCGCTTGGAATAGAAGTCCTGCCGCTTTATACTGAAAGCGACCCGTCTTTTCCCAACCACCTTCCCGACCCGCTTGTGGCGGATAATCTCAGGGACCTGATAAAAGCAGTGCTCGAAAATAAACTCGATGCAGGTTTCGCATACGACGGCGATGGAGACAGGCTGGGCGTTATTGACAACAAGGGCAATATCTGGTGGGGAGATAAGCTGATGATACTTTATGCCAGAGAAGTTCTTGCAAATCTCCCCGGTTCATCCGTAATTTTTGACGTAAAGTGTACCAGAGCCCTTGAGGAAGAAATAAGAAAAGCAGGAGGAAAGCCGCTGATGTGGAAAACAGGCCATTCCCTTATAGAAGATAAACTCCACAGTGAAAAAGCCCCTATTGCGGGAGAACTTTCGGGCCATTTATATTTTGCGGATGAATACTACGGGTATGACGATGCGGTTTACGCATCCCTGAGATTGCTGCGCATAATGGACAATAAGAATATCCCCCTTTCCGAAATGCTGAAAGGCGTAAAGGAATACAGTGCCACTCCCGAGATAAGAATAGAGGTACCCGACGAAAAAAAATTCGGCGCCGTGGAAAGGATAAAGAATTTTTTCAGGCAGGATTACACCATTTCGGACATAGACGGCGTAAAGGTTTATTTCCCTGAAGGATGGGCCCTTGCAAGGGCTTCCAATACCCAGCCGGCCATAGTTGTGAGGATAGAAGCGGAAACACAGGCTTCTCTCGAAACAATAAAACGGTTGTTTATCTCAAAGATATCGGAGATTATACAGTCTGGGAACTGAGTTCTGACATGGCGAATACAGGGCAGAGATAAATAATCGCAAGTTGCTCAGAACCCAGGATTTGGATACGGGATTTACCCGCGGTGGGTGATGAAACAATGAAGTGTCCTTTGAGGCTTAAGACTCAGAAAAGGCCGCTTGGGGAGGCAGCTTTCGGCGTACCGGACCAGGTTCAGGATTTTGACAACTGCCTTGAAATCGGATGTGCGTGGTGGGATGAAAAGAAAGGGAAGTGCGTTATAAGCCGCATTGGCGAGCTTATAGATAAAATTCAGGAATCTTCTGAAACGAAATGACTTTATGCATACGGTCTTAAAGGAGATTACATGAAACTGGGACTTGTCACATACGCTATTGCGAGGGAATGGACGGTGGACGAGATAATAGAGAGATGCAGCAGGCTTGGATATGAAGGAGCGGAACTAAGAACAACTCATAAGCATGGAGTTGAACCTTCATTGTCGCTGCAGGAAAGGGCCGAGGTAAAAAGGAAGTTTCAAGATTCCCCGATAGAGCTTGTGGGACTGGGCAGTTGCTGTGAATTTCACAGTCCTGAGCCTGCCGAGTTGAAGCAGAACATAGAAACTGCCAAAGCGTTTGTGATTCTGGCAAAAGACGTGGGAGCAAAAGGAGTGAAAGTAAGGCCGAACGCTTTTCCTGCTGATGTTAGTAAGGAAAAAACCATGGAGCAGATAGGGCTTTCATTGAAAGAAGTTTCTTCTTTTGCTTCTGATTACGGTATAAGGATAAGGCTCGAAGTCCACGGCAGGGATACGAGTTATCCGCCTTACATAAGAAAGATGGTAGATATTGCCGATAATGGCAATCTCTATATCTGCTGGAACTCAAACATGTTGGACATTGACGAAACAGGCTCGATAGAAAAGCATTTCCATATGCTCAGAGACAAAATTGAAATATGCCATATCAACGAGTTGAGCAGCGAATATCCCTGGATTTCACTTTTCTCGCTTCTTCAAAAAACAAAATATGAAGGTTTTTGTATGGCGGAAGTTCTTGACAGTAAAGAAACTGAAAGGTATTTGAAAAACTACAGGGCGTTATTTTGCGCCTTTAACCGTATAGCGGAAACCTGTTTACAGGCAGGGAGGCAATGATGAGAAGATATTTATTGTGGGTTGTAGCTTTATTTGTAGCCACTTCGTGTTCAAGGGCGGATGTATCAAAAGCTCCTGATTTTGCACTTGAAAATCTGGATGGAAAAGTTGTGAAACTGTCAGATTTTGCAGGAAAGGTTGTCGTTATAAATTTCTGGGCGACCTGGTGTCCTCCTTGCAGGGCAGAACTGCCTGATTTCGCCAAATTCTACAATGATAACAGAAAAAATGGAGTAGAAATAATAGGAATAGCAGTCAGCAGCAGAAAGGCTGAAGTTAAAGCCATGGTTGAAGAATATAAGATAAAATATCCTGTTTGCATGAGCGATAAGAAAGTGGAAAACGAATACGGAGGCATAAGGGCTGTCCCGACAACTGTTATAGTTGACAGAAAAGGAAATATTGCAGTCAGGAGAACAGGAATGATAAGCGAAGGAGAGCTTGCTCAGGCCGTCAAGAAACTGCTATGAAAAAAGAGCAGATAACAGAACTGTTGATGTTAAAGGAAGGCTTGCAGAGAGAACAGCTTGAATTGGCAGCTGAAGAGAAGCACAAAACGGGTGCTCCTCTCGGCTACCTTGTGATAAAATTCGGCTTGCTTACACTTGAGCAGTGGTACAATTTTGTCCTCAAGGAATTGAAGTATGCCACGATAGACCTTGCGCAGATAGAGATTGACAGGAACGTAGTGATTTCCATTCCTGAATTCACCTGCCGGAAATACAGGGTCGTGCCTGTATACAAGGGCGGGAATAAACTTATATGCGGGATGGTTGATCCGACTGACGAAGAGGTTGTTGCTGAACTTGAGAAAATAACTTCTCTCAAAATAGAGCCGAGGCTGGCCAAAGAAAGGGATGTAAAAGAATCCATAGAAAAATATTTTACTCACGGCAACCTTGATATTATTGCTCCTTCCTTTACAAAAAGAATTGATGGGAAAGCAAACAAATCTTCAGGCATAACAGAGATAAGCGATTCCTCGGCGGTCCAGGCTGTAGAAGGTATCATTTCCAGGGCCGTAGAATTGAAGGCGACGGATATACATATAGAGATAGAAGAAGACAGGACGAAACTCAGGTACAGGATAAACGGACTGTTATATGAGGTACCTTCTCCTCCTCTGGAGTTATATCCGGCGATTGTTTCTCATATTAAAGTGTCATCTCTGCTGGACATTTCGGAAAAGCGAATTCCCCAGGACGGATATCTCAAGGTCAAGGTTTCAGGAAAGGATGTGGACCTGCGCGTATCCAGTTATCCGACCATATTCGGCGAGATGGTTGCCATGAGGATTCTTGACAAGAGGAATATAATTTCCGGGCTTGAACATCTGGGTTTTTTGCCTCAGACTTTACACAGGTGGCGGATGCTTCTGGATGAACCTTACGGCATACTGCTTGTTACCGGACCCACGGGAAGCGGCAAAACGACGGTTCTTTATTCTTCGCTTAACGAACTGGATAAGGAACACAGAAAAATCATGACGGTTGAAGACCCGGTTGAATACCATCTCGAAAATATCGACCAGACGCAGATTTCTCCAAAGGCAGGATTGACGTTCGGGGTTGCTCTGCGTTCGATTCTCAGGCAGGACCCCGACGTGGTAATGGTCGGGGAGATAAGGGACCTGGAAACGGCAGAGATAGCTTTCAGGGCAGCCCAGACCGGACAGCTTGTTTTCTCCACTTTGCATACAAATACTGCTCCGGGCGCAGTGATAAGGCTTGTTGATATCGGGGTGGAGCCGTACCTCATTTCTTCTTCCCTCATAGGTATCCTGAACCAGCGGCTTGTAAGGAGCCTCTGTACCAATTGCAGGGAAGAATATACTCCCCTGAAAGAAGAGATAAAGGAGCTGGATGCTTCTCTGGCCGGACAGAACCACAAGTTTTACAGGGGCAAGGGCTGCCACCATTGCAACGGTTCGGGATTTGGCAGCAGGACGGGCATTTTTGAGCTTATGGTTATTAACGAGGAAATACGGAAGAATATCATGAAAAAACCGGAGATGCACGTGATAAAAGAACTGGCCAGGACTGCAGGCATGAAAACTTTGCGGGAAGACGGTGTGGCCAAGGTTATTCAGGGCAAGACAACCGTTGCGGAAGTGCTTTATTCAACTAAAAAAGAGAAAGACTGAAAAAAGAACGTTTTACCGGGAGGACTGAAATATGGATTTACGCGGAACTGTAAGAGAGGAGATTGAAAAGGCCGGGGGACATTTTGTCAGGCTGCTGGAAGAGCAGCTACTGAGAATAGAAAAGATGAAAAACGAGGAAGGCTGGATAGATTACCGGCAAATCAAGCCTCTTGTGATAGGCATTGTGGGAGGCGACGGAATAGGTCCCTATATTTGCAGGCAGGCGCAGGACATCCTGTCGTTTCTTCTCAAGGATGAGACAGACAGCGGAAAAGTGGAATTTCGGACAATAGAAGGGCTGACAATAGAAAACAGGGTGAAGGTTAACAAGGCAATTCCCGAAGATGTCCTTGCAGAGATAAAGAAGTGCCACCTGATATTAAAGGGACCGACAACTACGCCTAAAAAGGGAGACCCCTGGCCCAACATAGAAAGCGCCAATGTCGCCATGCGCAGGGAGCTTGACCTGTTTGCCAATGTTCGTCCTGTAAAGGTTCCCGAGAAAAAGATAGACTGGATGTTTTTCAGGGAAAACACGGAAGGTTCATACGTTCTCGGAAGCAAGGGAATAAATGTGGGAAATGACCTGTCAATTGATTTTACCGTTGCCACAGAACAGGGTTCCGAAAGGATAATAAGGCTTGCCTTTGACTATGCGAAGAAAAACGGGATAGACAGGGTTACAGTTGTGACAAAGGCAAATGTCATAAAAAAGACCGATGGGATGTTTCTTAATGTTGCAGGGCGCGTATCCGAAGAATATCCCGGTATCAGGTGGGACGACTGGTTCATAGATATAATGACGGCCAAGCTTATAGACTCTTCGAGGGCCGGAGATTTCAAGGTCCTTGTAATGCCCAATCTTTACGGGGATATCCTTACCGACGAAGCGGCTCAGATACAGGGGGGAGTGGGTACGGCAGGAAGCGCCAATATCGGGAAAAGATACGCCATGTTTGAAGCCATACACGGAAGCGCTCCGCGAATGGTTGAGGAAGGCAGGGCGCAATATGCAGACCCTTCGAGCATGATAAAGGCGGCCTCGATGCTTCTCAACCATGCCGGATATGAAAAACTTTCAGGTAAACTCGAGATGGCGCTGGATATCTGCCTCCAGTATGAGAAAAAAGCAAGAATTACCGGACGTCCCGATGGCATGACGGGAGAAAAATTTGCCGAATATATCATGGAAACAGTAACGGACAAGTTTCTTGAATCAAAATGGAACAGTTATACCGGAACAAAATAAAAAAAGGAAAAAAATGGGATTAACGGTTACTGAAAAAATTATCAATTCCCACATAGCCGAAGGAAAACCTGAAAGAGGAAGCGAAGTGGGAATAAGGATAGACCAGACTCTTACACAGGATGCAACCGGGACCATGGCGTATCTGCAGTTTGAGTCCATGGGCGTGCCGAAGGTCAAAACGGAATTGTCTGTAAGCTATGTAGACCATAATACCGTCCAGGCAGGGTTTGAAAACGCCGATGACCACAAGTACCTTCAGACAGTTGCGGCCATGTACGGCATCGTTTATTCAAGGGCCGGCAACGGCATTTGCCACCAGGTGCACCTTGAAAGGTTCGGCAGGCCGGGAAAGACTCTTCTTGGTTCAGATTCCCACACTCCTACCGGAGGAGGGCTGGGAATGCTGGCCATAGGAGCGGGAGGGCTGGATGTTGCCATAGCGATGGCGGGTGGATTGTTCTATCTTTCCTATCCCAGGATAATCAGAATAAACCTTACGGGGCATTTGAAGCCGTGGGTCTCCGCGAAGGATGTGATATTGAAGGTACTGGAAATTTTTGATACAAAAGGGAACGTAGGCCGTGTTTTTGAATATACGGGAGAAGGGACAGAAACCCTTTCTGTCCCTGAAAGAGCTACCATAACCAATATGGGAGCTGAATGCGGGGTGACTGCTTCTGTTTTTCCGAGCGACAGGCAGACACGCATTTTTCTTAAAGCTCAGAAAAGAGAAAAGGATTGGATATCCGTGGAAGCCGATATAGACGCAATATACGATGACGGAATCGAAATAAAACTGGATGCTCTTGAACCGATGGCCTCTCTCCCTCACAGTCCCGGCAATATAAAAAGAGTGGCGGAAATCGAAGGAATAAAAGTTGACCAGGTTTGCATAGGAAGCTGCACCAATTCCTCTTATAAAGACATGATGACAGTTGCCCTGGTACTGGAAGGCAGGAAGGCCCATCCTGAAGTAAGTTTTGTGATTGCGCCCGGCTCCAAGCAGGTGCTTGAAAATGTCATCAGGGACGGGGGGATGGCAAAACTTGTCGGAGCAGGGGCAAGAATAGCCGAATCGGCGTGCGGTTTCTGCATTGGCAACAGCCAGTCTCCCATGACAGGCGGTGTTTCGTTGAGAACAAGCAACAGAAATTTCCTGGGGCGTTCGGGAACAAAGGATGCCCGGGTTTATCTTGTCAGCCCTGAAACCGCTGCCGCGGCAGTTCTCACGGGTAAAATAACATCGCCTTTGCGCCTGGAGGACAGAGGGATACAGTTTCCCGATGTAAAGATGCCGGGTGAGCTGTATATTGATGACGGGATGTTTATATTTCCTCCCGGGCAGGGATATAGGGGGAAAATTTTCCAGGGACCCAATATTGCGAAGCTGCCTTTAAGCAGCCCTTTGCCTGAGAACATCGCGGGAACCGTTGCCATAAAGGTCGGCGACAAGATTTCTACTGACCATATCATTCCAGCCGGAGCGAGGATGAAATACCGTTCAAACGTTCCCAGGTACGCGGAATTTCTATTTGAAGTGGTGGACCCTGATTTTTACGAAAGAACCAGGAAAATCAAGGAATCTGGCAGGAGCAGTGTCATAGTGGCAGGTTTCAGCTATGGACAGGGGTCTTCAAGGGAACATGCGGCTATGTGCCCCATGTATGCGGGAGTCAGGGCGGTTATAGCCAAATCAATAGAGAGAATACACCAGGACAACCTTGTGAATTTCGGCATTCTTCCGCTGTATTTCACGAAAGAAGGGGACTATGACACAGTTGGCATGGAGGATGAACTTGCAATAGAAAACATACATTCGTTGCTGGGAAAGGGCGTACCAATTAAGGTTAAGAACATTACTTCCGGCACGGAGTTTGAAACTGAAAACAGGCTTTCTGAGAGGCAGAAGAAAATCCTGCTGGCAGGCGGAGCGCTTGCTTTTAACCGTCGGACGCAGCAGGTTTTGTGAAACGGATGCCGGCGGTATTTGAAAGATACAACAGCAATTTTTGCAGAAAGCTTAAAAGTTAAAGGAGGATATATGACTTTTTGTAATCCTTTTACAGAAAAAGGCAACTGGTATAAAGGCAATCTGCATATGCATACTACAAATTCAGACGGGATATATTCTCCCGGGGAGATAATCGGGCTTTATAAGAAAAAAGGATATGATTTTCTGTGTATAGCCGACCATCATAAGATAACAACCGTGAAGAAAAAGCCTGAAGGGCTTCTTCTCATTCCAGGGGCAGAAATGGGCACTCAAACACATGTACTGGGAATCAATATGAAAAAGGCCTTTGATGAAAAAGATATGAAGCCGCAGGAAATCATAGATGAGATAGTCAGGCAAAATGCCCTGGCCATTGTTTCCCATCCCTACTGGAGTTCCTTGACGTCTGCCGACCTTTTTAAGCTTAAAGGTTACATCGGCTTTGAAATATATAACAATATATGCCACAATCTGAAAGGCAAGGGTTATTCTACGGTCCATTTCGATGAAGTCCTCCAGTCAGGCATGCAAATACTTGGTTTTTCTTCAGACGATACCCATTCTGAGAAAGACCTTTTTGGCGGATTTCTAATGGTGAAAGCAAAGACGCTGAACAGAAAAGCCATAATGGATGCTCTGAAACGGGGATGCTTCTATTCTTCAACGGGGGTGCTTATAAAAGATTTGAAAATAGAAGGTTCCACTGTAAGTGTCAGTTTTTCTCCGTCCATGACAGTTGATTTTATCGGCTACAGCCACAGGGGTGCGAGAGTTGCAGGGGAAAATAAAGAAATCAGGAAGGCAGTCTACAAGATAAAAGGAACGGAGAAATTCTTAAGAATAGAAATTACGGATAAGAACAACAGAAAGGCATGGGTCAATCCTGTGTTCCTGTAAAAACCTTTTTCCACAAACCTGCAAGATACCCTCCGGAAAGTATTACCGCTATTTCATGAGGAAGGGCAGTGATTCTTCTCTCCTCTGATACGGGAGTGACAGGCCCTTTATATCCGATTTCACAAAGAAGCTTCATCGCAAGGGTAAGATTGACGGTATTTGTTTCTCCCGGAAGCCTTCTTTCATTGGTTTGCCTGATTTCATCAGAAGGTTTTGCTCCCGCATCGCTCACTTTCACGTAGACGATATCGTTGTTTCCCAGCTTCTGCAAATCTTCCTTGCGGCTTCCTTCGCTGTGCCAGATAAATGTGTCGAAAACAATGCCTGCATTTCCCGTTGACGTTTTTCTGCACAGGTCAACAGCCTGGTTTAACGAAAAGCTGTAAGTATGTTTATATGTTTTTACAGATTGCTGTATTTCTGGAAGCTGAACGCCTATCCTGCACGAGTGCTTTGCTGCAATTGCTCCCAGAATGGATAACCGTTCAGGCAGAATGGCGCAGAAATCCTCGCAGGAAAAATTTTCAGAGCCGGAAGGCAGGAGCACGAGAGCCCTGAGGGCACCTATCTTTTCGGCTGTTGCCATAAAAGGCGCGATTTCCTCGAGGGATTTGTTAAAACCGGTTTCTATATCGGCAATATCCATGGGAAGTCTCCATGCTCCGGGTTTTATTCCGAAGGAATCGAACATGCCTTTAAGGTAGGCAAAAGAATGTTTCCCGCATAATGACTCCGCCTGCACAATATCTATATCCGCGCCTTCAAAATTTCCGAGTTTAGCGAGTCTTAAAGCTTCCCGCATTTCAGTCTTGATTCCGAGATTTTCAAAAGATAAATTTTTAAACATTGATTTTCCCTGTGTTTTTATTATAATCTAATGTGTTTCTATTATAATACAAAGGCATGAAAATGGAAAATACTTTTCATATACAGTGGCATATAACCGATTTCTGCAATCTGAGATGCAGGCATTGCTACCAGTCTGCGTTCAAGAACGACAGAGAGCTGCCTTTTGCAGATGTTGAAAGAATATTCCGGGATATCGTGGATTTTGCGGAAAAAAGCGGCAGAAAGCTTGTTATAGACATTACTGGCGGAGAGCCCTTTCTTTACGGGAAGTGGCATGAGCTGATTTCCATGATAGATGATTGTGAAACAGTTGTGGAATCCGGAATTATAACAAACGGTTTCTTTATAGAAAGAAGCGTGATTGAACGGCTTGAAAAGTTGAAAAAATTCAGAATCAAGATTTCTGCCGAAGGACTTTCAGAGGAAACATATGAATATTTCAGGGGCAGGGGCGCTTATGCAAGATTTACAGACACCTGTGAAATCTTGCGCCATGCGGATTTTGAGAAAATCCTCATGTTTACAGTTTTTTCAGGCAGTATTGCCGAAATAGAAGGCATATTCAGTTTCATGGGAAAATACGGTTTTGCAAAAACGGTAATTGAAAGGTTCATCCCCTGGGGCAGAGGAGCGGCAATGAGAGAAAGGGTCATTTCTGTTGCCGAGTGGAAGGATATATTGAGAATGCTCTGCAGTAAATGCGGCCTGGATGATGAATATTTGCAGGAGATGGTTCCTTACAGGGGATTTATGGTCGAGAAGGACGAAGGTTCTTTCAACCTTTTCGGGGCTCCATGCATAGTTGCCAGGGATGGTATGGCCTTAATGCCTGACGGAACTGTTTTCCCATGCAGGAGGTTTCCCCTGGCTGCCGGCAACCTCATCAAGGAGTCTCTCGAAGAGATATGGCAAAATTCAAAGCTCTTGAAACAATTAAACAAAAGAATTCTCTTGAAAGGTAAATGTAAAGTTTGTATAATAGAAGGTTGTTTAGGATGCAGGGCAATGGCTTACAGTCTAACGGGTGATTTCCTGGCAGAAGACCCGCTCTGCATAATGAATGAATAACCTTAACGAAAACAAGAACAAGCGCCCCCTGTCTGGATGCCGGTATATTGAGAGTTCAGGACAGAGGGTAAAGGAGAAGAGATATGAATATGGTGCCAAGGAAAATGTTTCTGACAAAAGGCGTAGGCAAGCACAAGGAAAAGCTTACGAGTTTTGAGCTTGCTTTAAGGAACGCAAGCATAGCTCATTTCAATTTTGTTTCAATATCGAGCATTTTTCCTCCGCATTGCAAGTTTATAACGAGGAAAGAGGGATTAGCTCTTTTGTCTCCGGGACAGATAGTATTTACTGTTTTAAGCAGGAACAGCACAAACGAACCTCACAGGCTGATTACTGCTTCTGTCGGAGTTGCTATCCCCAAAGACAAGGAGCAATACGGGTACCTTTCAGAGCACGAGGGTTTTGGAGAAACGGATGACAAAGCCGGAGACTATGCAGAGGACCTTGCCGCTACAATGCTGGCAACGATTATCGGGGTAGAATTTGACCCTGATTCTTCCTATGATACCAAGAAAGAGGTCTGGAAGATGTCCGGGGAGATAGTTAAGACGACCAATGTTACTCAATCTGCGATTGGCGACAAAAACGGCCTGTGGACAACTGTTATTTCCGCCGCTGTTTTTGTCATGTAATGGCGTTTTTGATGCTTAAAAGGGTGAAAGGGTGAAAAATGTACCGTATAACTTTCTCGGGATAAAGGATATTGCTCTCAAAGATGCTGTTTTTGTGATACTTCCTGTTCCTTTCGAAGCAACAACTTCCTGCCTGTCCGGAACGAAAGACGGTCCGGCATCTATAATTGCAGCTTCGAATTACGTTGAACTTTACGATGAAGAACTGGAGGCCGAACCTTTTCTTGCAGGGATTAAGACCCTGCCTGAACAGCCGCCAAATTACAGCAGCCTCAAACAGATGGTTTCAGGTATAGAAAAAACTGTAAAAAAGTATTTAAAGGAAAATAAGACAGTAGTCGGATTGGGTGGAGAACATACTGTTTCCCTGGGTATCGTGAAAGCTTATAGCCAAAAATATCCCGACATGAAAGTGGTTTCTCTTGATGCGCATGCCGATTTGCGGGAGACTTACCAGGAAACCCCTTACAGCCATGCCTGCGTAATGCGGAGAATACTGGAGCTGGGATGCAGCGTATATACTGCAGGCGTGAGAAGCATAAGCAGGGAGGAAAAGGAATATCTTGACAGGACGCCAAATGCAGAAATCCTTTTTGCCTGCAAGATGGACGGTTCATGGGACATGACTTTCAATAAAATGCTGCCTGAGGGAGATTATTATATTTCCTTTGATGTCGATTTCCTGGACCCTTCTATAATGAGTGAGACCGGAACGCCGGAGCCGGGAGGTTTTTACTGGAACGAAACCTTGAGATTTTTCAGGCAGTTTATAATGAGAAAGGACATAAATATTGTAGGTTTTGACGTTGTTGAACTGGCGCCTGTCAGGAACATTACCCCTTCATCTTTTCTTGCCGCCAAGCTCGTATACAAGTTGATAGGGTTGATTGCTTTAAAAAACAGGCTTATACGCTCCGGCTAATCCAGGGCGCAGTCTTTTGCAACCCTGCGAAGGAAATCTCTTGCAAGTATAATATCGGCCTCGGGATTTTTCCCCACCTCTCTTTCTATGGTGTAAAAACCTTTGTAGCCTATATCTTTAAGAGCCCTGAGGTACGCGGGAAAATCAACATGGCCTTGCCCCAGAGGCATTTCCTGCCATCTTTTCTTGCCGTTTTCGTCGGGCAGCTTGATACCGTCCTTTGCATGGGTATGCACAATATAGTCTCTTAAAGTGTAAACTCCCATTACAGGGTCGTCTCCGACAACCATTACAAGGTTGGCAGGGTCATAGTTGGCTTTCAGTCCGGGATTCCCTATAGAATCAAGAAGTTTCTTAAGCAAGGCCGCGGTTTCAGGACCTGTTTCAGTAGCAAGAAAAACTTCCCTGTTGAAAGCGTATGTCCCGATTTCAGGCAGGGAGTCCGACAAGATTTTCCATGAAAAGGAGTTTGCGTCTTCCGGAACAGTTCCTATATGCGTT
>DAOQVZ010000058.1:0-13905 GCA_035341815.1 bacterium | reverse complement strand
TACCTGTTGCCCTGATACAGGTCCATGAAATTGTCAACAAATATGTTGTCTTCAACCCTCGAATCTGAGCCGTGGGTAAATATAGCCGACCCTGTGTTCCGGTAAAAAATATTGCCTTTCATTGTTATGCCGGCGTTAAGAGCATCGAGATACAGTGAGGTTACACCTGGATTGTCATAAGGAACTGCAGAATAATGCTCTGAAATGTGGTGTATAAAATTATATCTTATAACATGGCCGCGGTTTACGAGAGCTTTTGGCTCGCCGTAAATATACATGACTCCGGCATCCTTGGCTTCATGGACAACGTCATATATCTCGTTGAACTCTATCACGTGGTTATTCCGGTCAAACATTATCGCCTGGTGCGAACTGTCCGATATGAGGTTATGGGACACCCTGTCGCCTATCCCCGACAACAAGGCAGCCGGCCTGTACCCCCCGTCAAACCGGTTAAACCTGTATATGTGGTTATTTTCCACGTAATTGCTTGAAGGAACCAGTTTCGTCCAATTCCCCCCGCCAATCTTGATGCCTCCGGCTCCTATGTCGTATATATCGCAGCCCACCACGCCGTGGCGGAACCCATTGTTAATGTTCACCGCATGGCGTCCTATGTTGCGGATTGTACTGCCTGCTATGAGATTATTTCTACCTCCAGTGAAAGAAACTCCATCGTGCCAGTTGCATTCAAGCGTAAGTCCAAAGAAAACAATATTCGAGGCATCCCGCAATTGAAGGATGGGAGAACTCAGAGTGGATACTATAATTTCATCCCTTCCTTCCGGTTTGCCTGGAGGAAAGAAATACAGCTTGCCCGCGCTTCTGTCCACATACCACTCCTCAGGCATATCTATTTCACTGAGAATGTTGTAAAAGTAGTAAGGCTTCCCCCTGCGCACAGGTGCGTGATAGGAACCATAGCTCTGTGCAAAATTTACATTCGGAGTAAGATTGACTATGTGGTTTTCCGTATCTATATCTATTGCCTGCAGGTGAAACCTGTCCCACGGCCATGCAAAATAACCCGTCGTCCATATCTCTTTTTCTTCTTTCCATCTGCCCGGCCTGTCGCCCGAATACCTGAACCGGGCTTTCTGGAAAGTCGTATCTCCCGAACCGCCGTCCCCGTTGGGAGTAACCAGGTCGGCTACAAACAGCCAGCCTTCATTGGGCCAGCGGGAGAGTTTCATAACCTTTGTGTTGAAGAAAAGTTCCATGGCTCCGGGATGGTCCCCGCCTGCACCGCGGTTAAGAAGATGTCCGTAATCTGTTATTCCCGCGGCTTTAAGGTCGGCAACCCATACCTTGCCTCTTGATTCTTCCGGCAGTCGTTTCAATATTTCAGGGTCCGTAAGAGGTTTGAGATTTGTTACCTGCTTGCCTCCTATGAGCCTCACCTCTTCTCCGGGATAACTTCTGTAAACCACAGGCGCTTCTTCCGTACCTGAATCTTTCTTTTCAAGAACAATGCTTTCCGTGACAAAGTATTTCCCGCCTCTCAGGTAAACGGCTATTCCGCCTTCAGGCATACCCTTTTCCTTGATTTTTCTTACTTCTTCCCGGGCCCTGCCAATTGTAGCGAAAGGTTTCTCCTTTGTTCCGGTATTATTATCATTTCCGTTCAGAGATACATAAATCCCGAATTTTGGTTTATTAACCCATTCAGCCCGCTTGACCTGCGGACTCTTTTCTTCTTCTCCGTCTGGAAGGCCTTCCAGATTTTCTATCCTGTCAACAAGCTCCAGGCGCTGGTTCTCGTGAGGAAAAGAGGATGAATCTTCCTCTTTAAGAAGCCTCACGTATGACGAAAGAGCCTGCTTGTACTTGCGTTCCGCCCTGTATGTATCTGCAATAAAAAGGTCCGCCCTGAAAAGATTATTCTCAGAAACACCCTTAATATTTTTTATTTCACCGGCTACCTTCCTGGCATTACTGTAATCCTTTTCTTCAAGGTATGCCATTGCCTCCTCAAACATGCCGTATATCCGGTAATTTGCCGTCAAACCTTGAAGTGCAAAAATCTCGTCATATGTTTTATGCGCATTCGCATAATCCTTTTCCATTCTGTAGCTTTCTGCTATGTTAAGCAATGCTATCTCTTTGCCGTATCTTGCAGACTCCATCCCTTTCAACCTGTCATATTCTCTGCGGGCGCTCTTAAAATCTCCTGCCTTTATATGTTTCCCGGCTGCCCCGAGTATCTCGTTTGCAGGACTTTGGCTCGCCGTTCCCAATCCTCTTATCTCCCTCAGGTTCAAAGCCCTGTTATATATGACCAGTTCGTCTATATCAAGTATCACATTACCCAAAATTCCCCCGTCGTATCCTATCCTTAAATAATCACCGGCTGCAGAAGGCGTATATGTTCCCTTGTACTCTTTCTTCCCTGCAAGAACTCCGTTGAAATATACCTGAATATAGCTGCCGTCCCACGTGACTCCCAAATGGTGCCACGCATTATCAGGTACTGAAATATCGCTCATTACATTTTGACTGCCTCCAGGCTGGCCCAGGCAGAACCTTAATGTATTGATTGTGTCATAGACAGTCGCCACGCTCCATCCTCTGTCCCAACCGTTGACCGAAACCATGCTGCCTTCATCTACCCTGTTTGAAGAAGTTATGCTGCCGGCTCCCTGCCTGCGGAACCATAAGCTCAGGGTAAACTGTTTATCTTTTATATCGATGGACGGCCCTTCATACCACCCGCGGTCAAGCCTGACAGCTTTCTTGCCATCAAACCTGCCGTCTATCACCATGAGGTCGTCTACAGTCTTGTCCCCGTCACGGTAAGGCACAAAAACAAGATTGGCGCCGCTGCCCTTTACATCTTTTATTACGCTTTTGCTGTCTTTCACATCCTCAAAGGTGTAATACCTTGCAACGTCGGGATCCAGCTTTAAAGCCTCACGGCTTGAAAGCCATTTCCTGAAACCGTCGCTCTCCGGATAAAGAAAGGAAACCATTAATAAAGCAAAAGCCATTCCATACTTCATCATCCTGACCATCATGCCTCCTGTTATATAATCAACGCTGTAAAAGATTTGAGCCTGCTTCTTATTCTACTTTATAAACCTCAAGATGCCTCCTTTATCAAGCCTCCATGCGGAACCGCCTGTAGGAGACCAGTTAAACCAGCCGTCCTTCCTGGGACCTCCTATATTAAACCTCAACTCGTCAGGAATATCAGCACCTGTGTTCAGTGCAGCAAAAGGAATTTTCCACTCGGCAGTCCAGTGGTTTTTCCCCCTGTCAACCACAGAAGCCCTGTATTCAACCGCAGATTTAATATAATCAATTATCTTCCGGGGCATCCTGAAGTTATTCATTACCTCCATCCGCCCGTTTGCATAACCTGAAAGTATGTAAACAGGGCCGGTTTCAATATCTCTCTGCCACCACCATGCATGCCTGTTATATATACCCTCTATATCAATCTCGTTATAAAGCCTCTTTGATTCAATCTCCCCTCCTTCAATCCCGTCAATATTCTCCACCGCGATGTAGATGTTTTCATCGTCGTAAAGCATCCAGGCATAACTTCTGTCGCGTGAAAAATCTTTTCCCGAAATGCTTTTCTCTATATTCATCGCCTTGCTTTTATCCAGCCCCTGCCACTCCCGGTCTGAAATTTTTCCGTCTATGGTTATTGGAGATGCACTTCTGATGACCTCGTAGAAAGGAGGATTTCCGGTAAAAGGCAGAGGGCCGAAATGTCCTCTCGGAGGAGGAAGCATCGCCATTTTTTCAGGACTGTAATATTTTCCCGCATCAGGCTTCTTCACGGGCCAGCTTGCACGCAGGGAATCCCGATAAAGCCCTATTTCGGCAAAAGGCACAGGTTCCTGTCCTGTAATGCCGTATGCGGGAGAACCTGTACTGAGGCTGAAATCAAGGCTTTCGGAATCTGAAAAGAGAGGGTCATATCCATCCATGTTATTTTTTATACTGTTTCCTTTATAAAGATCGTCGGTAATCCTCAGGAACTGTCCACCGATATTTATATTTCTTTCTATGGCAACATTCCTCGGCCATGCAGGGTTTTCAGGCCCTGTTTGATACCCGCCTTCTGTCAGATTCCTCAACTGGGGATACCTGTTTGCCCAGGGAGGCTGCCTGTAATTTACTATATTGAGAACATTATCCTCCAGCTGCTTTATTCTTGCAGGGTTTCTCAAAAGATAATTTCTGTTGCCCTGGTGGAGACTCAGAAGGTTATCCGCAAAAATATTGTTCTCAACCCGGGTATCCGGTCCGTGAGTAAATATCCCTGCGCCGGTATTGCGGTAAATGATATTGCCTACAATCGTCATACCCGCATTCAGGGCATCAATATATATTCCCGTTATTCCGGGATTGACATAGGGTACGGCTGATGAATGTTCTGTTATATGATGTATGAAGTTGTACCGGAAAATATTTCCCCTGTTTACAAGATATTTTGGCTCTCCGTAAATATATATGGCACCGGCATCCCTTGCTTCAGAAACTACGTCGTATATCTCGTTGTACTCTATAACATGGTTATTAAAATCCAGATATATTGCATTATGAGAACTATCCGAAATGAGGTTATGGGAAACCCTGTGGCCTATACCTTCAATTCTCACCGCCGAACGGTATCCGCCGTCAAACCTGTTGAACCTGTGTATGTGGTTATTTTCAACATAATGGTTTCCCGGTATAAGTTTTCTCCAGTTGCCCCCTTCAATGCGTATTCCTCCCTCTCCCACGTCGTATATATCGCAACCGAAAACACCGTTCCTCCATCCCCCCTTTATATTGAACGCATACTGCCCTGTATTGCGTATAACACTGCCTGCCACAAGATTGTTAATGCCTCCGTTCACGGTTATTGCAGTCTTCCATGTGCCCTCAATAATAAGTCCGAAGAGAACCAGGTTTTCAGCTTCCCTGATTTCCACTACGGGAGCAGCAAGTATGGAAACTATGATTTCGTTTCCTTTTATCTCACCGGGGGGATAAAAATATAGTTTCCCCGTTTCCCTGTCCACGTAAAATTCCCCCGGTTTCGAAATCTCACCCAGTATGTTGTAAAAATAATAAGGCTTCCTGTCCCGTACAGGCATACCGTAATTCCCATGACCGGGATAATGCCTTATGTCGGGAGCCAGGTATGCTGTTTTATTACCTGCATCTATATCAATTACCTGTGTATGCACCTTATCCCACGGGGCGGCAAAATATCCCACCGCCCATATGTTCTTCTCTTCCTTCCATCTTTCTGGCCTGTCTTCGGAATACATGAACCTGCCCTTCTGGTAAACGGTTTCCCCCGAACCTCCGTCTCCTTCCGATGTAAGCAGGTTCGTAAAGAGCCATCCTTCATCGGGAAATCGGGAAAGTGTCATCGGCCTGGTATTGTAAAAAAGCTCCATGGCGCCCGTCTGGTCGAAATCATAACCGTGTCCCCTGTTCACAAGATTTCCGTAATCCGTTATACCTGCTTCCCTGAGATCCGATACCCATACCTTGTCCTTCGCCTCTTCCGGCAGCCTTCCCATTATATCGGGGTCTTTCAGAGGTTTGAAGTTTTTCAGCTCTTTGCCTCCTATGAGCCGCACTTCCTCTCCGGGGTAACTGCGGTATACAACGGGTGAACTTTCTGTTCCAGAATCTTCCTTTCCAAAAACTACGCTCTCTTTGATAAAATATTTCCCCCCTCTCAGGTAAACCGCTATCCCTCCTTCCGGCATACCTCTCTCTCTCTTTATCCTGCGCACCTCTTCCTGCGCCCTGTTTATCGTTGCAAAAGGGCTCTCTTTCGTTCCGGGATTGGTATCTTTGCCTTGCAGGGATACATATATGCCAAACTCGGGGCTGTTGACCCATTCCGCACGCTTTTCCTCTTTGCTCTTCTCCGCCTGCCCGTCTTTCATCCCCTCCAGCTCATCCAGCCTGTCTGCAAGCTCCAGGCGGTAATTCTCATGCGGATAGGACGAACTGTTTTCTCCCTTTAAAAGTTCAAGGTATATATCCCGCGCCTGTGCATACTTTCTCTCCTTCCTCCAGGTGTCTCCCGTATGTAACCTTGCCCTGAATATCTGGTCTTCCTGCGCTCCTTCTAAACTAACTATATCAGAATATGCCTTACGGGCTTTCCCATAATCTCCCTCTTCTTCGTATACCTCCGCCTGCATGAATAACCCGTAGATGCGGTAGTTTGCCGTCAGACCGGAAAGCGAAAATATCTCTTTGTAGGTCTTGTGGGCTCTTTCGTAATCTTTCTCCAACCTATAACTCTCTGCTATATTAAACAGGGCTATCTCCCTGCCGTATTCCACCGACTTCATATCTTCCAGCTTCCCGTATTCTCTCCTTGCTCCCTCGTAATCACCCTTCTCTATATACTTATCGGCCGCTTTAAGTATCCCCACAGCATGGCTTCCCGTCCCGGTACTCAACGCAACCACTTCACTGCGGGTTAACGCACTGTTATAAAAAACCACCTCGTCTATGTCAAGTATAAGAGACCCTGTATTATCTCCGGCATAACCAAGCCTCAGAAAATCTCCCGTCTCTGCCGGTATATATCTTCCCGAATATTCGCTTTTACCCACAAGCATACCGTTAAAATAAAGCAGCATCTCTTTCCCGTCCCATACAGCCGCAAGATGGTGCCACACATTACCAGGCACAGAAATATCGCTTATCAAGTTTTCGCTTCCACTTTCGCTGCCCAGGCAGAAACGCAGGGTATTTGCTTCATCGTAAACAGCAGCTATATACCAGCCTCTCTTCCAACCTGCTGATGATATTATCCTGCCTTCTTCCGCCATGCTGGCTGAAGGTATACTGCCGGGTCCCTGCCGGCGAAACCACACGCTTACCGTAAACTGTTTCTTCTTTATATCAAAAGCGGGGCCCTGGTACCAGCCCCTGTCCAGGCGCACCGCTTTTCTGCCTGCAACTCTCCCTTCCACCACCTGCAGGTCATCAATGGCTTTCTCCCCCTCACGGTAAGGCATGAAAACAAGGTCGGCACCGCTGCCCTTTAAATCTTTTATCACACTCTTGCTATCCTTCACATCCTCAAACGTGTAATATCTCGCCAACCCTTTATCCTGCATCACCGCTGATTTCTGCGCCTGCCATTTCATGTAACCGTCGTTTTCTGCATGAAGATTCAAAACCAACAGTGCCAGAAAAACAAAAGCATGCCTTATATATTTCATGTGCAAATCCCCCTTTTTTCAGATTTCAGGGACAGGAATCTCGCGAGAAATAACCGGAGCCGGGCACCTATTAACATCATTATCAACGGTAGATAGTAAGTATCCTCTGTTTTATCTCTTCCCTGCGCCCGGGAGTCAAACCTTCCATATCCAGAATCTTCCCATATTCCGCCTTTGCCTGCGCATAATCGCACTCTGCCCTGTACATCTCTGCAATCTTCTCCTGCGCATCTATTTTCTGAGAAGAACCTATATCTTTAATTGCCAGTACCTTTGCATATTCCCCTCTCGCCTTTTTGTAATTCTGTTCAATGCTGTAGCTGTCTCCTATCATCATATAAGCTTCAGCTTTCTCTTTTGCCTCTATGCCTTTTATCAGCAAAGCTTTCTTATATTCCTCTCTTGCCTTATTATGATCTTTTTCCTCAATATAAATGTTTCCTGTTTCCATATGCGCAACTGCTTTCTGTCCGGGTGCTGCTTCTGCCAGTTTTAAAACTTCTGCATATTCAGCATTTGCCTCCCTGTATTTCCTTTCAAAAAAGAGGGCTCTTGCATTCCTTATATGTTCGGCAGGCTTATTTTCTCCTATTTTCGCTTCTACCTGTTTTATAAGGGTTTCAGAAGGTTTTTTCTTACCGCCCTCAAGAAAAAGCATATAATATTCCTGCGCCTTTTCCCTTATGCCTTCATCCCAGTAACTGTCACCTTTAAGACGGTACATATCCAAATAGGCAAAAGCTATCTGCTCCGCTATACCGATATTTATCCGGTAAAGGTTTTCTTCAGCCCATTTCACCATTTCAGTATATATCTCTCTTGCTTTCGCATAATTGCCTTCCTTCCCGTAAGTATCGCCTATCTTTATGAAGGCAGGTCTGACATGGCTCCATGCATCCAATCCCACACCGACAATTTTTGCATAGAATTCCCTTGCTTTACCATAATTTCCTTCGGTTGCATATACATCTCCTATTATCCCCAGCAAGGAGGCTTCGCTCCATGGATTCACGTCTTCCACGTTAAGTGCCCTTACGTAAAATTCACGGGCCTTTTCGTAATTCTTCTCGTTCCTGTATAAATCCCCTGTTTTCCTGTTGGCATCAAACTTGTCAACAAAGGTTGTTCCCGGCATGGATAAAACCTTTGCATATGATTCCCTTGCCTTCTCGTAATCCCCTGCAGCGACATGAGCATCTCCTATCTTGAACTGGACCGCTACCCTGACAACAGGCCTGGCCTGTTCCATACTGAAAATATCTCCCAGGGTATCTATCGCCTCGGCATATTTTCTTTCCATCAGCCAGGTGTCCGCTATCCTCAACCGTGCATTTACCTTCACCCCTTCAGATTCTTTCCCCATCTTTAAAATACCAGCAAGAGTCTCCCTTGCTTTCCCGTAATCCTTTAGATTAATATATGCTTCCGATATCTTAAGATTAATGTCAACCTTCGTCCCCGCATCAGGGCCTTCTTTCAGAAGAACCGTATTAAGCGTTTCTATCTCCTGGCTGTAATTCTTTTCCTCCCGGTAACTCTCGGCTATCTTCAAAAATGAATCTATTCTTTCTTTCCTCTCTTTTGTCAAACCAAGACCGGTCATGTAATCCTCGCGGGCTCCGAAAAAATTCCCCTTGCCAAACTTCTTGTTCCCCTCTATCCATGCATCCTGGAAATTGAGCCAGCTTGCAGGCCTCTTGTGTTCAAGTTCCACATCGTCAAAGTATGCTCCCGTATCGCTGAATAAAGCAATTATTACAGCATTTACCCTTTTCCCGTCTTTCTCTTCGGGTATTTTTATCATGCCAGTCTGTTTAGACCACACGTCTTCTGTTTTCACATTAAACTGCATGGACCCCGCAAATTTGGTTTTGCCCTTTTCGTCCTTTTCATAAAAATAGAGGCAGACTCCTGCAGGTTTCTTACCGGGGTCCTTCACATGAAAACTTATCCCAAGCTCATCTCCCGAGGTTACGTCTATTGTTGGATTGTGCATGAAATGGCCTTTGATATACACGCAGTTTTCACCGCCGTGGACATTGCCTGCACCGGTAATCAACCTGTATTCGCCGTTTTTGAAAGCGCCCGGATTTGTACGCCAGTCCATGGGAAAAACAAGAGGCTCCTCAAATTTCCATCCGGCATTCTTCATGCTTTCCTGGTAAAGGGTTTTCTCGTCCACCTGGTATGTTTCTTCAAATCCCGGATTAGCAAGCTCTGCCTTTGCAAAAACTGTCCATAAAAATATAAGAACCATGACCGCTTTTATAACTTTGTTCATTATCTCCCCCTTACAGAAATATTCTTTAAACAGCCCCGCGCATAACTTCCAGGCTCTACTTTTATTCCAACATGAGAATACCCGCATTATCTATCCGCCAGACGGAACTGCCGGTAGGTACCCACACGAACCATCCGCCTCTTCTGGCAGACCCCATGTTAAACCTTAACATTTCAGGCAGCACTCCACGGATATTAAGAATCTCAAAAGGTATCTTCCACTCCGCAGTCCAGTGGTAATTTTCACTGTCTGCTATTACGGATTTGTATTCAATTTCACGTTTTATATATTCCGCAATCCTGTAAGGCATATTAAAATTATTTTTCACCTCAAGGCGGCCGTCCGAATGTCCCCAGAATATATATACGGGCCCTATATCCAGTTTTTGCTGCCACCACCATGTATGCCGGCTGTTAAGTCCTTCTATTGCCAACTCGTTAAGTACTTCTGCCAGCTTTTTATAGTTTTCATTCATGCCGGGTTTAAAAGGATTCGGCGTATTTTCAACCGCAATGTAAAGATTTTTATCGTCGTAAGTCATCCATACATAGCTTTTATCTCCGGTTTTATTTTCACCCGAATAATGCCTTTCTATTACCATTGCTTCATCCAGGTTTAACCCGTTCCATTCTTCTTTCTCAAGCCTGCCGTCTATTTGTACAGCAGATATTCTCTTTTTCACTCTGTAATATAGAGGCTTCCCGGAAAATTGAATGGGACTTAACCGGGTGCGTGCATAAGGCAGTGCTTCCAATTTCTCGGGTTTATAGTACTTGCCTGCTTCACTCCTTTTTGCAGGCCAGCTTGCACGCAGGCTGTCTTTATATAAGCCTATCTTTTCAAAAGGCACAGGGCTGAATCCGTTAATTCCATAAACGGGAGAACCTGCCCTTATGCGGAAATCCATTTTACCTGAATCCACAAGGAGAGGGTCATAGCCGTCAATATTGTTTCGGATAATATTCCCTTCCTTCAGATTTTCGGGCATATATAAAAACTGGCCTTCTGTATTTATGTTCCTTTCTATAATTACATCTTCCGGCCAGCCTATATTTTTACCTTTTTCATGCTTGAGCATATCCCGAAGCTGGGGATAATATGCCGCCCATGGAGGCTGTCTGTACTTAATCCGGTCCAGAGAATTGTCTTTCCACCTTTTTATCCTCAAAGGCTGCGAAATCAATCCTGACCTGTTGATGTGATGAATGCTGAAACGATTATCAACAAGGATATTATTCTCTACCCTTGTATCCGGACCGTGGGTATATATTCCCCTGTCAGTATTGCGGTAGATAACATTGCCAGTCATTGTTATTCCTGCATTAAGGGCATCAATATATATGCCTTTGAGCAGATGCGTGGTTAAAGGAGAAGAATGTTCTGTAATGTGATGTATGAAATTATAACGTATAACATTTCCCCTGTTCATCAGGTATTTCGGCGCCCCGTAAAGATAGATGGCTCCCGCATCCTTACATTCATGCGTTATATCATATATCTCGTTATATTCTATAACGTGGTTATTGCTGTCAAAAAATATCCCCTGGTGAGGACTGTCAGATATAAGGTTGTGGGATACCCTATGCCCCACGCCGAGCATGCGGACAGCTGGCCGGTAACCCCCGTCAAACCTGTTGAACCTGTATATGTGGTTATTATCCGCATAATGGCCTGCAGGGACAAGATTTTCCCAGCTGCCCCCTTCAAGAATAATGCCTCCATCACCCGTACCATATATATCACAGCCTGCCACACCGTTTCGCCATCCGCCTTCAATATTAACGGCATATCTTCCCGTATTGCGTATAACACTACCTGCTATAAGGTTGTTTATGCAGTTTCTCATCTCCACTGCATTACTCCATGTAGCTTCCAGGGTAAGACCGAAAAGCACCATGTTGGAAACGTTTTCCATCTCCATGATGGGATACTTCAACGTGGATACCATTATCTCACTGCCCTCTATTTCACCGGGCGGGTAAAAATATAGTTTGCCTGCTTTCCTGTCAATGTAAAATTCTCCCGGTTTTGAAATCTCACCCAGTATGTTGTAAAAATAATAAGGGTTATTCCTGCGAACAGGTATAGCGGAAAGAGAATAATCCCTTATGTCAGGAGCCAGGGTTACCACGCGGCCTTCGGTATCCATCTCAATCACAGAAGTGTGTATCCTGTCCCAGGGCCAGTTGAAATATCCTGCGGCCCATATATCATTTTCCTCTGCCCAGCGTTTCGGCCTGTCACCTGAATATTTGAACCTTCCTTTCTGAAATACATATTCTCCGCTGCCTCCGTCGCCTCCGGGCGTAACCAGGTCCGTTGCCAGCCATCCTTCATCGGGAAATCGGGAAAGTGTCATCGGCCTGGTATTGTAAAAAAGCTCCATGGCGCCCGTCTGGTCGAAATCATAACCGTGTCCCCTGTTCACAAGATTTCCGTAATCCGTTATACCTGCTTCCCTGAGATCCGATACCCATACCTTGTCCTTCGCCTCTTCCGGCAGCCTTCCCATTATATCGGGGTCTTTCAGAGGTTTGAAGTTTTTCAGCTCTTTGCCTCCTATGAGCCGCACTTCCTCTCCGGGGTAACTGCGGTATACAACGGGTGAACTTTCTGTTCCAGAATCTTCCTTTCCAAAAACTACGCTCTCTTTGATAAAATATTTCCCCCCTCTCAGGTAAACCGCTATCCCTCCTTCCGGCATACCTCTCTCTCTCTTTATCCTGCGCACCTCTTCCTGCGCCCTGTTTATCGTTGCAAAAGGGCTCTCTTTCGTTCCGGGATTGGTATCTTTGCCTTGCAGGGATACATATATGCCAAACTCGGGGCTGTTGACCCATTCCGCACGCTTTTCCTCTTTGCTCTTCTCCGCCTGCCCGTCTTTCATCCCCTCCAGCTCATCCAGCCTGTCTGCAAGCTCCAGGCGGTAATTCTCATGCGGATAGGACGAACTGTTTTCTCCCTTTAAAAGTTCAAGGTATATATCCCGCGCCTGTGCATACTTTCTCTCCTTCCTCCAGGTGTCTCCCGTATGTAACCTTGCCCTGAATATCTGGTCTTCCTGCGCTCCTTCTAAACTAACTATATCAGAATATGCCTTACGGGCTTTCCCATAATCTCCCTCTTCTTCGTATACCTCCGCCTGCATGAATAACCCGTAGATGCGGTAGTTTGCCGTCAGACCGGAAAGCGAAAATATCTCTTTGTAGGTCTTGTGGGCTCTTTCGTAATCTTTCTCCAACCTATAACTCTCTGCTATATTAAACAGGGCTATCTCCCTGCCGTATTCCACCGACTTCATATCTTCCAGCTTCCCGTATTCTCTCCTTGCTCCCTCGTAATCACCCTTCTCTATATACTTATCGGCCGCTTTAAGTATCCCCACAGCATGGCTTCCCGTCCCGGTACTCAACGCAACCACTTCACTGCGGGTTAACGCACTGTTATAAAAAACCACCTCGTCTATGTCAAGTATAAGAGACCCTGTATTATCTCCGGCATAACCAAGCCTCAGAAAATCTCCCGTCTCTGCCGGTATATATCTTCCCGAATATTCGCTTTTACCCACAAGCATACCGTTAAAATAAAGCAGCATCTCTTTCCCGTCCCATACAGCCGCAAGATGGTGCCACACATTATCCGATACAGGGATATCGCTCATTGCCATCTCACAGCCGCCGGGCTTACCCAAACAAAAACGAAGGGTGTTATAATCATCGCGAACTGTCACTGCACGCCAGCCACGTTCCCATCCTCCTACCGATATGATAGACCCTTCTTCAACCTTGCTTTCGGAAATAAGGCTTCCTTTTCCCTGCCGGCGGAACCACACGCTCAACGCAAACTGTTTCTTTTTTATATCAAAAGCGGGACCCTGGTACCAGCCCCTGTCCAGGCGCACAGCAGTCTTGCCTTCCACCCGCCCTTCTATAACCTTCAGGTCATCCGTTGCCTTATTACCCTCGCTGTAAGGCACAAAAAGAAGGTCGGTTCCGCTGCCCTTAAGCTCTTTCACTATACTTTTGCTGTCTTTAATATCCTCAAAGGTGTAATACCTCGCAACCCTCGGATCCTGCTTCAATGCCTCGCGCTGTGCAATCCACCTGTTTTCTGCCGCTCCTGCAAAGTTCGCGTTAACAACAGCCAAAAACAGCAGAATCAAAGCATATCTTATACGTTTCATGTTAATCCCCTTTTCTTTTTTAGACGAAGGACCGTCCTTCGCAACTGACACCGCTGCAGAAAACCCGGGTAACCCACGCCCCTCACGGGATAAATTTCATCCGTCCGTAGTTTTAACGAAGGAGGACAGCTTCCTCAAAACGTTCGCTGCCATACAGGCTCACTCAAGCTTCGGGGGTATACCCATCCTGAACTAAGCTGGATAAATCAGCCTATCTTTAATTCGTGGCGTCCCGGCTGCAA
>DAOQVZ010000057.1:5376-14058 GCA_035341815.1 bacterium | reverse complement strand
TTCCCTATTACAATTTTGAAGGCAAAGGCATTTTGAGCAAGATGACCGATGAAAAAGGAATAAGGTCTATCTGCCTTGCTCTTGTGAGCAGCGACTTTCGGGTTAATGACAAAGTGGATGTCGAAATCAGGGGAGATAAGGCAAAGGGGATTATCGTGCCTTTCCACCTCAGGTCGGATGCCCCTCCATATGCAAGGCCGATTTTGAAAAAACCTGCGGTGGAGAAAAAAGCGAAAATTGAACCCAAAAACCTGTCGGATAAAACGGCATATATGCGCAGAGCCGAAGAGCTGTTGGCCAAATCCATTGAAAATACAGAATGGAGACAGAAGGAATGCATCAACCTGATTCCTTCCGAACAGACCACCTCGCCTGCAACCCGACTTCTTTCGGTCATGGACCCCGCATTCCGTTACGCTGAACACAAGGAAATGAAGGCATTTTCCAACATGGAAGTCTTTTATTACCAGGGCATCGATTTTATAAAGGAAGTGGAAGAACTGCTTAAGAAAGAGTTTTGCGCGTTTTTGAAATGCAGGGAAGTTGAAACCCGCCTTATCAGCGGTCAATTGGCCAATATGACGGCTTTCAGTTCCGTTCTCGACTACGTTAACAGGGCGGACAGGAGGAGCGAACCGAGAAGAATACGGTGCGTAATGAACAACCACGTTTCCAAGGGAGGACATATCAGCGCCCAATCCATGGGCGGTTTGCACGATTTTGTGGCTCATGACCCGAGAACTGAAAAACCGAATGTCATAGGTTTTCCGGTAAGGCCGGAAAATCATTATAAAATAGACGTAGAGGCGTCAAAGAAACTTATTGCGGAACACAAACCGGAGTTGATTATCTTCGGCAAAAGCATGGTGCTCCATCCGGAACCGGTCAGGGCAATAAAATCGTTTGTGCGGGAAATTTCACTTGATTGCGTTGTCATGTACGACATGGCGCATGTTCTTGGACTTGTAGGACCGCTTTTCCAGGAACCCTTTGAAGAAGGTGCGGATATAGTGACAGGGTCCACCCACAAAACTTTTTTTGGCACCCAGAGGGGAATTGTTGCAGCGGACTTCAGGAAGAAAAACGTGATGTATAAATTATGGGAAGCCGTCAAGAGAAGGGCTTTCCCCGGTTATTTAAGCAATCACCACCTCGGAACAATGCTCGGGTTGCTGATGTCCTGTTACGAAATGAATTATTTCAGGAAGGAATACCAGTCAAAAGTCCTGTCCAACGCAAAAACCTTTGCAAAATCGCTTAAGGATGCGGGAATGGACGTGGCCGGTGACCCGGAAATCTCCTACACTGAAACGCACCAGGTAATTGTTAATGTGGGACACGGCAAAGGGCCGGAAGTCGCCAGGAAACTCGAGGAGAACAATATAATAGTCAATTACCAGGCAACCCCCGACGAAGAAGGTTTTACGGCGGCAGGGTCCCTGAGACTGGGTGTTTCAGAAATGACGAGATTCGGAATGGGCAGGGAAGAATTTGAAACTGCCGCACAATTTATCAGGGACGTTGTAAAAGGCAACCAGGTTGTTAAAGACAAAGTGAAATCATTCAGGAAAAATTATCTTGAGCTCAAATTCTGTTTTTCAGGGAAAGAAATTGATACCGCCGTAGAAAAACTTCACAAACTCATTTAAAAAGCATAATAAAATAAAGAGGGTAAGCTTGCCTGCGGTTACATAAAGAGTAATACTTTTATTCTGCAATGTTTCTGTTTACCATGGAAGGATTCAGAATCTCAAAAACGGGACCCTGAATAAAGACATTGCAGGGTGACAAAAAGATGTAAAAGAACAACCCGATCCGGTGCAACATGACTGCCGGCGGGGAGATTATATGAAAGTGGGAATTGTCACCGACGAGATAAACAGTGGGAAAAGGGCAGATAGATTGGCAGGGCCAGCTGAAGGCCCTCGTCAGTGACGGATATCCCGGATTCCTTGTCATTGAAACTCATTGTGCACCAAAAGAGGAAAGCTTCCTTAGAAAAACTGCGTTCTTATCTTCCATGAAACCGCTATCTTAAAACTGCCGCCTGAGAGATTATACACCTGCCTTTCTTCCTTCAAATCTCAGGGTTATTACCTGTTCTTAAACAATGTGGAATATCTGTAATAGGCATGTTCCAGAAAGATTCTTTTTGTCCCGGCATCCGGGTTATAAACGTTCTCCAGCCCGTCAATCTTGTTATTGGAACGCCTGACGAGCTCCCTGTGCACCATATCCCTTTTTCTGTAATTGCGCGGAAACCACAAAAACATGTCCAGCAGTTTCCTGTTATTCACGGGTATTGTAACTTCATGCCTGAAAATTTCCTGTCCTGTAAAAACGGACTGGCCCCAGAATCCGAAGGCGAACTCCCAGACGTAGGAATCCGTGTGCCTGTAGTTAAAAAGAGGTTTTTCAAGGTTTATTTTTCTCAGGTATTCCCTGTAACAATTATTCGATTTTTTAAGCAGTGAAGGAGCAAAAAGGTATCTTGTCTGGAATATGCTGAAATGGTGAGGAGTCAAGACTTCAGGGAACTCGATGTTATATTTTCTCTCCCATATCGACCTGCCTGCCTCGGAAACCCATGATTTAAGCTCAACGTCAAAATCTTTAAGCCTGTAAAGGTAAATATATTTCCGCATCTCTCTTTCCGGAGGCACATTCAAATATGCCGTATTATGCCTGATAATTCTCCTGAGCACATCGTAATCTCTTACCCGGTCGTTTGTTTCGGGAATGGCATGAATTTTATGTTCAATCCCGAAAACGCCACATATTTTATGCGCAGCTTTTGCATCCAGAACTTCCGAAGGCTTGCAGTGAAAGCTGAAATATTTCAGTTTATCGTAGAGGCCGTTTGCGCATGCAAGGGTGGTTTTACTGTCTAATCCACCCGAAAGAGAGATAGCAGGGGCTTTCCATTTTGATATGCAAAGCTCTATATTTTTTTCATCAGCCCGCCGATATCTTTCAGAACATCTTCATACCTGTCGGGAGACAGTTCAGGATGGGGTTTAAGGGGATAAAACCGTTTTACCCTGAATTCTTTCCCAAATTCAAGGTACGTATTGGGTCCGAGTTTTTCAAATTCCATGTAAGGAGAGAGACTGCCAGGCAGGTATTGCTGTCCAAACCTGAAAAACCATTTGCCCGTAAGTTCTTCAACAAAAGGGTCTATATGCAAGCCAAGTAAATCTCCCGCAAGCCGGGGATGGGACGTAAGATAAATATCGCCCTTTACCCGGCCGAAATAACATGCTCTCATTCCAGAACAGTCCTGAACAATTGTCAGTTTTCCTGTATCGTTGATAATAATAAGATGGATTCCTGTAAGTTCGCTTATTTTTTCAAAAAAAGATTCCCGGTTTTTACTGTAAGCTTTTATGCAGTCTTTGAGTATCTCTGCTTCCCTGTACTTCATGTCAAAAGGATTATAGGCATGCCCTATCATGGCGGCGGTTATTTTTCCTTCTTCTGCGAAATGACAATTCTGCCACCTGTGGAAGTATATATTGAGCCAGGTACCGTTTTCCAGCCTGCCGCAGGATATCCTGTTCCACTGGCTGTAAAAAGGATATTCAGCCGTGTTTTGAAATATTCTTGTTGTAACAAGGTATCCGCGGCAGAAAAGAGTTTCCCGGTATTGCGGGTATTTCTCAAGTATTTCCTTTATCTCATTTAACCTTTTCATACGCATCCCGCATGCAAACCGAAATAAAAGACTCCAAAAGCACCTGCTCTTATGGCATAATTCCTGTTATTGCAATTGCCGGAGCATAATTCAGAACAAAAATTGAGTAGTTGAGAAAAGCCGCAAATGTCACCCATAAAAGATAAGGCAAAAGAAGATATGCCGCCAATGACGAAAGCTTTTTGAATAAAACAATGGTTATTACTATCGATATCCATAACAGGATTATTTCACAGAAAGCCAGAAAAAGGTCCTGCAGTCCGAAAAAAAGAGCCGACCAGGCTATATTAAGAATAAGCTGTAACGCAAAAAAAAATAAAGGAATTTTCTTCCTGTCCTTCAGCACGTTTTGGGAAGACGCCGCAAGGAACAGAGAAATTCCCATCATTATATATAAGAGTGTCCATACAGGGGCAAATACCCAGGAAGGAGGATTAAAAGAAGGTTTTGCAAGCTCCTTATACCAGCCGCCGACAGACATAGAAGTAAAAACAGAACCTATTGCGCCGGCTACAAGACATGCAGATATTGAAACTGCCAGTTTCATCATTTTCATTTTAACTGCCTTCCTTTTTCCGGATTCAAAAAATCCCGGAGGTTAATAACTTGTCTCTACAACGTTTTTATGCCAGCTTTCACCTTCCACCATCCGTTTTCCTTAACAAGGCATATCAGTATTTTTCCATTCTTGCCTGTGGACTTGTTTACGGCTGTGGCGTATACCTCCGCATTCCCGCCTTCCACCTTTATTCCAAAAATTGATGTCTGCCCTTCCCTGAAAAAAGCGTACGATGCCTTCCAGCCGGCTATTACCAGGCCCGAAACTTTTTCAGAAGTCATATCCGATGCCTTGCCGTATTTGCCGAATATGGCCTCCGTTTCTTTTCTTGCATCCTCCACCGCAACAAGCTTTTTCAGGATATCCGTATCCCCGTTATCAAGTGCCTTGATGAAAAGCCCTGCCACTTTTCCCGGATAACTTTCAGCGGTAAGGGTCATGCCGTAAGCAGAGATTTCTTCAGGTTTAGGACTGCCTCCGTCACTCCCTCTTTCTTTCTTGTTACGGCATCCTGAAAAAATAGAAAAAAGAAGAAATGGCACTACTATATACACTATATTTTTTTGCATTGCCAGCTCCTTTTTGAATTAAAAAAGCCTTTACTTTTTGTACTCTGAAAGGCACACTGTCCAGTGTAAACGGCTGCCGTTTTGAAGCAAAAAGCACGTCCGGTTCAAAAAATATCATGTCAAAAAATATCATGTCTTGACACCCGGGGTTGGAAAAGGTATAAACATAATGGAGAGTTCAGAGGCAGGAAGATTTGCGAAGTGAGTATTACGGTAAGAAGCAGTACGAGTACGAGTTTCACAAAGTAGTCCGAAATACTCTGAACTCTCCTTCCCTTTTATAATTCCCTCTCCTGAAGCCTTTTCCTGTATCTGCGGTAAAAATATGCGCAGACAATAAGAACTGTCCCTGTTCCGATAAGCAGGAAAATCTTGTATAGATTGTCAACAAACATCATATCTATGAACAGCAGCTTCAGAAGAGTAACCCCGAAAAGCAAAAGAGCGGCTATTCTCAAAGACTGAATTCTTTTAAGAAAACCGGCAATCAGAAGCCCGAAACCGTAAACAATCCATAAGGAAGACAGCGCAGCGGCAAGCTTCTGCTCTCCCGGATTCCAGACATTTTCCAGGTAAGACAAGGCCTGGACATTCAGCTCTATGAAAAGCAGGATAAAGAAAAGGCCCCACAGGTATACCGCGGCATCCTTTTCGCATTGAAGCTTTGGAATATCATCCCTGCCGTAAAGCATTGCCCCGTAAACAAGGGTTGAAAGAACGGCGCCAGCGGAAAGAAATCTCAGATTGAAAATGAACGGGTAACCGTACAAATAAGGGAAAAGAAAAAAAACGTCTGCAATTACCTTGAGAAACGTCACAGTGACAAGAACAAGTCCCGTAAGACGCAAAACAGAAACCTTCTTATTTGTCCCTGCAAGAATAAGGCAGAAAGAAAACACTGCCCATAATATTGTTGATAAAACCCATTTTATACCTTCCAGGTTTACTGCCGCGTCAGAAAAATAAGAAAAGATTTCCTGGTTCGATATCCAGAAAAGCATTCCGATAAAAAGCGCCCAAAATCCACCTGAATAATTCTTTTCCTCTTTCGTGATATTTTTCAGCATTGCAAGAAAAATACCTGCCAGGCAGAAGGAAAATGAGGTTAACAGCATGGCGAAGAATTTCATGTTAAAAAAAAGCGGCGTATTGGCATGGACAATTTCAGAGTCATAAAGCAAAAAACTGCAAAGCACCAGGATAAAAATTGCCAGGCCGCCTGTCCTGAGAGCTTTCCTGTCAAGCAACGAGCCTGCTGCAATAAGCAAAAGAGCTTCTCCGCCCCAGACTGCGGTGACCCAGTAGCTTTTTGCCATCATGGGAACAGGCAGTGTTAAAAGCCCTATTGCGGTTCCGACAAGCGCAAAATACAGGAATTTATCCTTCCCGTTAATCTTTCTTACAACCGCCGCCAGCACAAAATGGTATAACGCCATAAAGAGAGGTACAATGGGAAGAATTCCTGCCATCCCGGCCTTTTTATTCAGAATATCTCTCAAAAGAAGGAAAAATACCGTTGGGTTTGCAATCACCAGAACCACGTCTTCCCATTTGGAAATTTCTTTTTTAGAAATGCTGTATATGACGCTAATAAGAGAAAACGCCAGGAAATATACAATGGCAAAACCCAAAGCCACGTGGAAATCCGAAAAGGAAACGTATTCCTGGAAGTACCAGCCCAGGAAATAATAAACCGTGAAAAGAAAAGAGAAAAAGGAAAGGGCTCTCCATTTCTTCAGGGATGCAGAATAGAGAACTCCCATGTTAACAATCAGGAGGTAAGAAAAGAGTTTTGGTTCATAGTATATGTTTGAGCCGGGGTCAACAAGCATCATAGGAGTGGCAAAGGCCCCTGCAGTACTCAGGAAGGCTGTCGGAAAAGAATTCCGCCGTACCGCAATATACATTCCTCCGATGGCAGTCAGAAAAAAGAGAGCGAAAGAAATTTCGACTCCAAGCATTCTGTAAAAATGGTAGGCGGTGAAAATTGTAAGATAGAATATGATAATTCCCAATCCGGCAAGCCCCTGGGACAAGGCACTGAATTTTTTCCTGTTGAGGAATTCGCTCAGCCCAATGAAAAGGAATCCGGCGATAAACCCGAACAATGTACGCGCAGATTCGTCTATCCATCCCCTTTCAAATGCCTGCTTTAGAAAGACGGCAAACCCTGCGGCAAAAACCAGGGTTCCAACCCACACCAGCCATCTTTCCCCGATAAGCCTTTCAAAACCCAGCCAGTTACCATCTCTTTTCCCCGTAATTACTGGTTCGGCAGGTTTTTCCGGAGAAAATGGCTGTGATTGAGGCAGTTCTGTTTTTGGGTGGAAAGTTTCCTGCGGTATTACATGACTGATATCTTCTTTTTTTACTTCGGTAACAGGTATTTTATCTTTTCTCGAAAACTCTTTAATTTCATTTTCCAGAGAATAGATTTTCCTGTTAAGCTCATTAATTTTTCTGAAAATGATAACGCTCAAAATCAGAAAGAGAAAAAACCACATTATTTCTCCTTAAAATCCTGCCGTCCAAAGCTGCACCCGCACTATGAGATATCAATCATTCAAGGCTTTTGTCAATCTCCTTGTATATGCTGATTGCCAGTTCATCTTCCCGAACGCCTCTTTCAACCTGGGAATTCACAAAAAAACAAGCGTGAGAAATTACATTTCTCCCGACACGCTTTACGTGAAATCAAAAAATGTCAGCTGACAGTCATTTGCCTGGTTTCCGTAGAAACAAGCTTGCTGTTCCTGTAATATTCTATGGTAACAGGCTGGACATTCCCGGTTTTAGCGCCTGGCCTGGCAATTATATCTTCATTGACACCTTCTTCTGTCGTCCGTGAATATTTAACAATGGCATTGCTCTTGACAGCTTCCCTGGCGGCCTGGTCAACTATATCCTTATCTGCCGACACTGTAGCCTCGCTTGCCGCTTTTTCTTCCATTGTATGGCCTATCCACCCGCCTGCCGCTGCTCCTGCTGCCGCTCCTATAATTGCACCCCTCCATGGTTTATTTGAATCGACGATTGCCCCGAGAACACCCCCGGCCACTGCACCTATACCGGCGCCTGTTTTTGTCTTTGGAGTCAGTAATTCATCCATGCTGGCACAACCGTTTAAAAGCATTGCAGCAACGGCAATACATGCAAGAATTTTAATTTTCATGATTCCTCCTTTTACTGTGCGTAAGAGATATGATGCACAGATAGAAGGCAGGCAACCCCTTCATAAGGGGTCGCCCGCCATATATTGCAGAATTGATATTACTTTACAGAAAATGTAACTTTGCGTGCAAACGGCCACTCTTTTTCAGTAGGAACCTGCAGTTCACCTGCGGCATCGGTAGAAAGCCTGTCTGCAGAAATACCCTGTTTGGTAACCATATAATCTTTCACGGCCTTAACCCTGCGCTCTGACAGTCTAAGGTTGTAGTCTGATTCCCCTTCAGGCGACGCAGACCCAGTAAGGTTAACCTTGACTGAAGGATTTGCCTTGAGAACATCAGCGTTGTTATTAAGTATCTGAAGGGCGGTAGAAGTGAAAGAAGAACTGTCCCACGGGAAATATACATCTTTCAGGTTGAGAGACTCTTTCGTCAGCTTTTCAACAACCTTGTCAACATAAACAATCTTTTCCACCGGCTTCTCTACAACTCGGTCGCGGTACACGATTTTTTCCACCGGCTTCTCTACAACTCGGTCGCGGTATACAATCTTTTCCACCGGCTTCTCTACAACTCGGTCGCGGTATACAATCTTTTCCACCGGCTTCTCTACAACTCGGTCGCGGTACACGATTTTTTCCACCGGCTTCTCTACAATCTTCTCCACTGTTTTTTCCACTACCTTAACAG
>DAOQVZ010000057.1:0-5276 GCA_035341815.1 bacterium | reverse complement strand
TTTTCCACCGGCTTCTCTACAATCTTCTCCACTGTTTTTTCCACTACCTTAACAGGAGCAGGTTCTACAACTTTCAGAACAGGCTTCGCAGCCTTTCTGCACGGACATGTAAAAATTGCGGCAGGAATACCAGTTTTCATTACTTTTTCTTCGACCTGTCCGGGGCCACCGACAAGATACCCGGCGTTTCCTTCCTGCGCAAGAACATCTCCGGCAAAAAACATACCGACTACGCCTAACAACCCTATTGCCACACCTATCTTTCCTCTCATATTTTCCTCCTTATTGGTTAAATCATGAGTTATACTAAAATATACCATTTTTTCATGTTTTTGTCAAGCAGCTGGAAAACCTGCAAAAAAGAAAAGTCGGGGCGCCCGGATTCGAACCGGGGACCCCCAGAACCCCATTCTGGTGCCCTAAGCCGGACTGGGCCACGCCCCGAACATAAAAGTTAAAATATGCTTCTTTTATCTTATGCCGTTTTCCCTGCACATCTTTATATAACTGATACAATAGTCGTCCCTGCCTGAGAGAAGCTCTGCCAGACAGGCAGCCTCTCTTATTCCTGAAGCAAGGGGGTCGGCAATAGCAGAATCGAGACCGCAAGCCACTGCAATAGCAAGAAAATACCTGTTGATTAAGACACGGTCGGGCAGACCGAAAGATACGTTGGAAAGCCCGCAGGTCGTCATAACCGTAGGAAATGCGTTTTTTATCGCTCTGACGCTCTCCAGGAATATAATTCCATTCCTTCCATCAGTACTGACAGGCTGAACAAGCGCATCAATAAAAATATTTTCCCTTTTCAATCCCGCATTCTCAAGCAGGGATATCAGCCTTCCACTTATCTCCACCCTTTTTTTCACATCTGCCGGAATACCCGAATCATCCATTGCAAGACATATGATTTGACATTCCGGATGTTCTTTAACCAGGGGTACCAGAAGACCTATCCTTTTCTCCTCCCCGCTTATGGAATTTATCATTACTTTTCTGCTCTTAATTCCGGGAAGACAGTGACGGATAACTTCAGTATCGGAGCTGTCTATGCATACACCCGCATTTTCGAACTCATTGACAATGCCGACAAGCCATTCCATGTCATCCTTTTCCTGCTGACGACCTTTGCCCGTTCCCGCATTCAAATCTATGTAAGAAGCGCCGTTTTCAACCTGAGCTCCGATTATTTTTCTTATACGGGCTTCATCTCTCCTCTCTATCGCCCTGGATACGGATTTTCTTGTGGCATTTATGAGCTCGCCGATAAAAATCACCTTGTCTACTCCTGGCATGCCGATGCTATTGCCTTGCCGGCATCATAAACTTTTCTTGCTTTCCACTCCGCCTGTTTTCCTGAATTCCACTGTTTAAGAGGTCTTAGGTAACCTACCACGCGCGAATAGACTTCGCAGGGTTTATACCTGCTTAAAACAGGGTCTTTTTCAAAACACTCATTGCATTTGACAAATATGTTGTCTTCCCTTATGGAAGGAGGATTGACATCGTACACCGCACCTCCTTCAACAAGAACATTTCCCTCGACATCAATGCTGGTTAATACGCTTACATCCCTGCCGCAATCGTGGCACTTTCCCTTGAATACCAACTCCTCGCAGCTGTTTTCTTCCAGCAATTCCTTGAGTTTTTCTCTTCTCATTCAGGCCTCCTGATAAAAAAAGTGAATCCATGGAAAATTATTGAGCGGATACAAACCTTCTTTCTTTTCTCATTTTCCTGCGCCTTCTTATCTGGCTGGGTTTCTCATAAAATTCTTTTGCTTTTACCTCTCTTATGATACCCTCTCTTTCAACGTCACGTTTGAATTGTCTGAATATTCTTTCAAAATCCTGATTGCGTCTCAAATCTGTTCACCTCCTCAATACCGCCAAACCTTCAGACAGCGTCAATATCATATATCAACGCTCCGCAATGAAAACACTTCTTCTGTTTCGGAGTGTAGCTGTCTATCATAAAACACCGGCGGCATTTTATGGCCTTTGTTTCTGGCGTTTTTTCTACTTCCTGCTTTTTAGCTTTACTTTTCATAATCATGACTTATTATAATTTTTACCATGAGTTTTGTCAACTTTGGTTCCGCTGAACCTGCGGTCTCTATTATTTCGTTCAGAGAAACGGGCCTCAGTGCATCCGGAAGACACATATCGGTTATTACCGAAATGCCGAAAATCCTCAAACCAAGGTGTCTTCCCGCAATCACTTCGGCAATGGTTGACATGCAAACCATGTCAGCCCCAGCAAGCCTGAGAAACCTGTATTCTGCCCTTGTTTCAAGGCTGGGTCCGAGAAGTCCTGCAAGCACGCCCTTTTTTGACGGGATTTTCTCTTCAATGGAAACTTTTTCCGCAAGTTCTATTATTTGCGCATCGTACGGCTCGCTCATATCGGGAATTCTTGGACCGAAACGTTCATCGTTAATTCCTGCAAGGGGATTATGCCCTGTCAAGTTTATCTGGTCAGAGATTATTGCAATATCTCCCTTTGAAAACATCGGGTTCAACCCGCCTGCCGCATTGGATTCGAAAAGGACCTGTATTCCCAGGAATTTCATCACCCTTATGGGAAAAGCTATCTGCAATGCGGTATATCCTTCATAAAGATGAAAACGACCCTGCATGGCAGCCACCGTTTTGCCCTGTATCTTTCCGACTATGAGATTTCCAGGATGTCCCTTTACGGTTGAAACGGGAAAATGGGGTATTTCCCCATATGGGATAACAACCTTATCCGTTATTATCTCTGCCAGCCGGTCCAGCCCTGTACCCAGAATTATACCTGCCTGAGGCACGATTTCCGTTTTGCTTTGCACAAACCGGACAGCTTCATTGACTTTTTTGAATTCATCCATTTTTTTGCAGCGCCTTTTTTTTACATAAAATCATGCAGAACCGCTCAGTTCCCTGCTCCTTTTCTCCGCTTTTTCAATGGCTTCCTCGAAAATATCCCTGAGTCCCCTTTCCATAAAAACATCAAGTCCCGCCACAGTTGTCCCCCCGGGAGAAGATACCATCTTTTTCAGAACGGCCGGAGCCGTTCCGGTATCAACCAGCATTTTACCCGAACCGTATATTATGTATGCGGATATAAGGTCTGCTTCCTCGGCAGTAAAATTCTTTGCCCTGCATATCGATTCTATTATCTCGGCAATGAAAAAGACAAACCCGGGCCCGCTTCCCGATATGGCGGTTACGGAGTCAAATTTCTCTTCCCCGAGCTCAAAAACAAAGCCTGAAAAAGAGAAAATTTTCTCCACCAGTTTATTTTTCCCTTTGGCGTAACTGCCAAGGCAATAAGGTAAAAGACCGGCGCTCACCTTCACGTTAAGATTTGGCATTACCCTTATGACAGGAACTTGCGTATTTCCGAAATAAAGTTCTATTTTACGGGTCGAAACTCCCGCCGCGATAGATATGAGAATTTTTCCTTCGTCTACAGAATCTTTTATCCCGCCTGCAACTTCCGCCATGTCTTTCGGCTTAACTGCAAGAACTATCACATCGCAGTTTTTAACCAGGTCGGCATTGTCAGACTCGTTAATTTCAAGCTTCCGAACAGCCTCGAGCTTTTCTTTCCTGCTGTCTGCCGCATAAACACACGAAGACGGGAAAATCCCGTTATCTACAACAGATTTGAGCAGGGCTGACCCCATGTTCCCGCACCCGATAAATCCTATCCTTTGGACTTCCACTCTTGTCAACCGCCTTCTTCGCCTTCCACTTCACCGACCTTGATGGTAATATTTTCCCTGTCTTCAACACGTTCTATAAGTCCGTCCCTGAGCCATATTACCCTGTCAGAAACATCGAGCATTTTCAGGTCGTGCGTTGCAGTAATAATGCTGACGTTCTTATCCTTGTTCATCTGCCTGAGAAGGTTGATTATCTCTTTCCCCGTTTTCAAATCAAGGTTGCCGGTAGGCTCGTCGGCAAGAACTATGGCAGGGTCGTTTGCAAGAGCCCTTGCAATCGCAACCCTCTGCTGCTGTCCGCCGGAAAGTTCGAAGGGCTTATGGTTAAGCCTTTCTCCAAGTCCAACCGCTTCAAGATGAACCTTTGATTTTTCCCTCGCCTCATCGGTAGTCAATCCTGCAAATATCATGGGCAGCATGACATTTTCAAGGGCGGTCATAACAGGTATGAGATTGAATGTCTGGAATATATAGCCTATCTTTCTGCACCTCAGCCATGCAAGTTCATACGCATCAAGCTGTGCGATATCTACTTCGTCTATGTATACCTTGCCCTCCGAAGGCTTATCCAATCCCCCAATCATGTTAAACAGGGTCGTCTTACCGCTTCCGGAAGGACCCATTATGGATATATATTCTCCCTTCAGAATTTCGATATCGATACCTTTTAAAACGTGAAGCGGTATCTTTCCCAGCATGAAGTTTTTCTTTACGCCTATTGTTCTCACGATTGCTTCTTTTGCCATTTTTTCCCCTTTATCTGTTTATTGTTCCTGTTTCACGGAAACTTAAACTTCCCTTCTGATAGCTTCTGCCGGTTCCATTTTGGCCGATACGCTTGCAGGATAAAGAGCTCCCACTATTGCAAGAAATGTTCCGAGAAAGATAGTGAAAAGCATGTATTTAAATATTGTCAGAACAGGGAAAATCCTGATAATCAGCATTCCATACTGGAAAAGGAATACAACGGTAATTATCAGAACACCTATAATACTGCCCACAAACGAACCTAAAATTCCGTGGGCAAAGGATTCGAGAAGAAAGAGTTCCACGATAAACTTGTCAAGCGCCCCAAGGCATTTCATGGTGCCGATTTCCTTTGACCTTTCAGTGACCGACATGAGCATTGCATTTATGATTCCCACTACACATACAAGGAGAGAAAGCGAGACCAGCCACGCCTGCTTTGTCCTGACTTCTGCCAGGTCGGCAGTGAGAAGGGCCTTGAGTTCTTCCGGACCCTTTTCTATCAAAGCATTGGTGAAAGCGTTTGTTGCAAGTATAGACATAAGAAAAGCTATTCCCAGCAATATGGACATCGTAATGATAATCGACCTGCCAAAACGTATTTTCAGATTTGCTATACTCATCTGCAAGGCGTTCTTAAAAGGCAGCTTCAGCTGTTTTTCAATCTTCTTGACCATTTTACCAACTCCTTTACCCCGAACTCATCTTTGATATTTTTTTCAAGGTGAGGGGTTATGATTCACCTCTTTTACTCTACTTACCCCGTTTATCCCGGGCTTTTCCGGGAAACTCATCTTTGATATTTTTTTCAAGGTGAGGG
>DAOQVZ010000056.1:0-14274 GCA_035341815.1 bacterium | reverse complement strand
ACACCATGTTGAGATATTCAAGGTTTTTCGCGACAGGCGTCTCCTATCAAACCGGGCAGGCAGGGCTTTCGTAAAATGGTACTACAGGCACAGTCCTCCTTTTGCCTCCTATATCAGAAGAAGGCCCGCTGCAAGAATGCTGGCAAGAACAGCCTTGCGTCCTTTGGCCTGGTTTATTTCAGTGTATTTAAGAAAGGCTGGTTGTGGCGACTCTCTGTCTTAAAGCTGATTTTCAGTTTTCAATGAAACCGCGACGTTAAAATTTCTGTTTGAGTATCAAAAATGTTAATGATAAAATAGAATTGCCCGAGGGTTTTGCAGGCAATGTACCATGAATTATGAGCATATTAACAGATTTTTAAAGGCGCAGTTAAATTTCAGTCAACATTTATAGGGGGGCAGAATTATGAAAGCAAAAGCTGTTTTCGCGGCATCTTTCTCTGCAATGTTTATCTGGTTCTCATGCCTATGCTACAGCCAGAATTACAGGTCTCCTGCAAATCTTCCCATAATCATAGACCACAGAAATACGAATATCAACAGGATACCGAAACGTTGGATAGAGAAAGCCAAAAAGGACCTTCGGATAGCCTATGGCCATACATCTCACGGCAGCCAGATAACAAGCGGTATGACCGGGCTTGCGTCCTTTGCCGGGAATCTTTACTCCTGGAATTACGGTGGAAGAAACGGCGCCTTAAACCTTAAAGATGGTAACCTGGGTAATGCCCGGGACCTTGGCAATCCAAACAGGACTGAGTGGGAAAAAACCACGAGAGCGTATCTTGATTCTTATCCGGATACAAATGTTATCATCTGGTCATGGTGCGGACAGGTCAGTTCGGCAAAACCCGCCGATATAGAAACATATCTGAACCTTATGAGCAAGCTTGAAAGGGATTACCCGAACGTGCGATTTGTTTATATGACAGGGCATACCGACGGCACTGGACTTTCAGGCAATCTTCATTTGAGGAACCAGCAGATAAGGCGCTACTGTGAAACTAATAATAAAATTCTGTTTGATTTTGAAGATATCGAAAGCTACGACCCAGACGGCAAATATTTTGGAGATAAGAATGTCAGGGATAACTGCAGCTATTCGGGCGGAAACTGGGCAATAGAATGGCAGAATTCCCATAAAGAGGGCGTTGACTGGTACAGATGCCCTTCAGCCCACAGCCAGCCTCTCAACGCCAATCTTAAGGCTTACGCTGCGTGGTGGTTATGGGCAAGGCTTGCCGGCTGGGACGGAAAATGATGTACTGCGCGGCCTAAAGATATTTTTTATCTGCGGGTATTTTATAATCGATAATCTCACTTCTCTTCATTTACTTACGCGGCAACACAGCAATACTTGCGGGAACTGAAGGATACATGACAGCTTTTGTATTTTTGCATAAACGGGAAATTTATCTTCCGGAACGCGGCTGTTCGGCAGTTCCCTGGGAAGTGGAACCTGTATTTGTTGTACCTGTCCCGGTTGTCCCCTGGTTCTGTCCCCCTGACGCAAATACAATTCCTGAAGCAAGCAGAAAGAACAATCCAGCCATTGCTATTTTTTTCATTGTATCTCCTTTTACTTTGTTGCACATATTATACCCCTATTTTTGCCCAAAGCAAGTACTGATTCTTTTTTCTCATGTCTTGCCATGTTTTTGAAAGGCATTTTTCATTCAGCAGATAAATACAGGAAAACAAATTTAGCCGCTGATTGAAAATTATGCTATGATATTCCATAACATTCATTTTTCCGCTGAATTGCAATAAAGTTTTTTGCAAAAATGGAGGTAATCAGAAATGACAGGAATGGACAAAATCGCAGGAGTTCTGTTATTTGCAGTTTTTCTTGCAGTGCCGGCCGGGGCAAAGGAATTTTCACTTACAATCAACGATGTATCGGGTCTTGAAGAACCATGGCCCATCGTGGGAAGCCTTGCTTTTCCCGAGGGCGGGCTGAAGGACTCTTCCCATATACGCATCTTGAGCGGCGGCAGGGAAGTTCCTTTGCAGGTGGATGTGGCCGCCACCTGGCGCGACGGGAGCATCCGCTGGGCGCTTGCAGGGTTCACTGCACCGCCTCAAGGGAAATACACTGTGGAGTATGGCGAAGGCGTGAAAAGGTCCGTCTATCCCAACCCGCTGAGGGTAACACGCCTGCAGGGTGCGAGTTTTACGGTTGATACGGGTGCGGCGGTTTACCTGTTTGATAATGACAAGCTTTTGCCGGAGAGCGGATGGCTTGTGACTGGCGGGCGCAGGGTGCCCATCCTTGAGGGTTCGGGCGGCGGCGCCTATCTTGTGGACAATAAGGGCAGGACGGCCAGGGTTTCCGGAGAACCGGCACAGGTTGAGAACGTTTTCATAAAGGAAGGCCCGGGCAGGGTTGTATTGAAGCGTTCGGGATGGTACGTGACTGAAACCGGCGAGAAACTTGCAAGGGCGGAAGCCTGGCTCTATTTCTCGGCCGGTGTTCCATACGTGAGGATGACCCATTCCATGATATTTACCGAGGATACCAATAAAACGTGGCTGCGCGACTACGGGCTGGAATTCAAGACGCCCGGCAAACCTTCGGACGTGTATTGCGCGGTTGGAGAAAATGGGCAGGAGATACGAAAAGTGGCAAACATAGCAGAAGAAGTGTTTATTCTTCAGAGCGAATACCCTCATTTTGCGGAGAGGGAATACAGGGCGGCAATAGGCATTTCCGATAAAGGAAAGGATGGTTTAATTGAGGAAATAAAAACGGCAGGCGACTGGGCGCACGGGGATTACGGAAGTTTTGGCATCACACTTGTGATGCCCTGGCTTGCAGAGCGGTATCCAAAGGAACTCTCTTTCGGGGAGAGAGGGGCGAGGGCCGTGTTATGGTCGGGGCGCAGCGGCAAGGAGCTTGACTTCAGGGCAAAAACGCTGGTCAGGGAATACTTCCAGAGATGGGTAACCGAAGGGCTTGGAATAACTTCGGAAAGGGAACTTGATTCGGTAAACAGCAACGCCCAGGGAGCAGCCCGCACCCACGATATATGGTTTCTTCCTCATACCGGAGGATACAGAGAAACGGCTGTCAGGAAAACTGCCCTGGCAGGAGCGAGGCCTCCGCTTGTAATGGCCGACCCTGCCTGGCTCTGTGCGACCGGGGCAAAAGGAAAGCATCCCATGCGTCACAAAGATACAGAAATGTTTCCTGCCGAAGAGAAGCTTATCTCTGATTACTGGGACAGGATTATATTGCCTCTTAAGGCTTTTCCCATGGATGGTTTTATTGCATGGGGATGTTATCCCGACAGGAGCTACGTGGAAGTGAAAGGCAAGCTTATGTCTGCCCACCATGCGCTTTCCAACCTGCGCGAATACGGACTGCGCAGGGAACCCTGGAGGCTTTACGCAAGGAGCGGAGAACGCCGGTATTACGACTACGGCCACCGTTTCAGCCGTTTCACGGGCGACTGGGCAGTCGCACACTGGAAGGTTCCGGGCAATCCCGGCAAAGAAAAGGGTGATTTCACAACGGCACCCGGAGGAATCGGAAGGTCCGGCAAGCTTCCTCTTTTCTGGGGCGACCGTTCACATCCGTTCATGATTAATTCGGGCAACATAGGTCACTGGCTTCTTGAATATTACCTTACGGGGGACGAAAGGTCTCTTGACATAATTTATAAGATAAAAGAGTCGTTTGCCAGGCATAAATGGGAAGTAAGGGGAAACATAATGGCTCTCAAGCCTCTCGTGACCCTTTCCATGCTCGACTGGGATGAAAATGCAATGAGAGCCGCCAGGGAGACTGCCCATTCTTACATAGACCTGGCGAGCCAGAACGGAATAAAGGGCGGAGGCTACGGCCCCATGTACAAAGACCACCGGACAGGCTACACCCTCGCCGAGTATTACCTTGAGACAGGTGACGAATCGGTGAAGGAGGCCATCCTGAAATTGCACGACCAGCGCTACCGTTTCGACAGGAGGTACCGGCCAACCGGCCATAAGAACCACGACCTCTTCATGCATTCGCTTGCCTACTGGATAACCGGCGAAATGCGCCACCGTTACGTTGTGGAGCAAATCCTTAACGACGCCCTTTATTACTCGAGCGTCTATCCGCTTTCAGAAGACCTGAAGGCCAAGCCTGAAAACCCGCTTGAATGGCCCAACCTTTATATCGCCTCTGTTTTTCCCGGGCCCCGCAGGTCCATTCAGCTTGGGCAGCACGAGTTCCACAATCCTTTCATAGGCATTCCCACGGCCCTCAAACTCCTTGCCGAAGAAGGCAGAACGGGAAAAAGAACGCCGCTGGTGATAAAGTCGATGGACATGAACCACGCAAAAGCTTTCGTCAGGCATGACGGTGGAAAAGATACTGTAATAAGTTTCTATTACACTACCCTGCGCCAGGGCATCATGCCGCAGGTTTTCAAGTATCCATATTCCGAAGGCGCAAAGCCGCTTGAAGACATAAAGGTTGAGATAGAACAGAGGATACAGTGGCCCGAAAGGGTTCTTCTAAGGCCTGACGCTATTTACCATGCGTTTATCACTCTGCCATCAAATACTCCCTCAGGTTTTTACCTTGTTTCTCTCGGGGGCAATGAACCTTTTACCCTGCTTGATACTACCAACGATTTCGCCGCTCTCTACTGTCCCGAAGGCTTCTGGTCCGCCAACGGAAGTCCCATAAGAAGGAAGGGCGAAGGGGCTTTTGGCAGGGCGGGGGAGGGCGTTCCCATGTATTTCAGGGTTCCGCCTGAAGTCAAAACCCTAAGGGTTTTCCTGGGACGTCCCGCCCGCATAAGAAGGCCCGACGGCTCCATCGCAGTTGAATGGTCAGACGACAACATTGGCAACGTCGAAATCCCTTCCGAAGGCAAAGGGGGCATATGGAGGCTCGACCCTTTCATACATAATTTTTCGGGTTTCTGCCCGCCGTCTTTTTACAGGCTGCTCAACGTCGAGCCCATAGTTTCGTTCGGTTCTCCCGCTTTACTGCCGGACAAGGAGGCAGGTTCTCCCCTTGTACTGCCCCAAACGCCTCCGTTGCCTTTATCTTCCATGGAGTTTGTCAAGGGCATTGAAGGGCAAGCCGTGAGGCTTTCCGAAAGCCGTACTTTGAAATTCCCGCGCGGGCCCGAAATTTCACGCGGCGGATACTCCTTTTTCCCGGACAATACCGGGACGGTGGAATTCTGGTACAGGGCGGACCGCAGCACCCATGAGGTTCCCGTAAAGATGACACAGGCAATTTTACAGTCGTTTCTGAGGGCTTCCCATGTTTTTATCGGGCACCTTCTTGAAGTCAGGACCAGCCAGATGGATATAGACAGCAACCTGAGGCTTGAAATGTTTTCATCTGCGTCCGGTCCGTCTCCGGCCGGATACCAGTCGAACCATTTCTTCAAAGCGGGAGAGTGGGTCCATATCGCGTTTACCTGGGACGTGAAACAGGCAGGTTCAAAGATGGAAGGAGAGCTGGCCATCTTCGTAAACGGCAAAAAATACCCCTTTGAGAAGTCCTCTTTTTCCATTCCGGTGTCTCTTGACAGAAGCAAGCCGTTTGAGCTCTGGAAAGGAGAAAAAAACGTGGTAATCGGGCCTTTTGAAGGAAGCATGGACATGCTCAGGATTTCTGATATGGTGCGTTACAGGGACAACTTTACGCCTTCGGCGTCGAAACCTTCGAAAGATGCAAACACGAGGGCGCTTTTCCTCTTTGACAACAGCCTGAAAGGCTCTTCATCTTTTTCGGAGGAGTCGGCAGAAGCCATTTGATTTCAGACCGCGGGGGCCTGCAGCTTTGTCCGGGGACGGCACGGTTTCAGTACGAGAGAGAAAGGGAAATAAAATGGAATACAGAAAATACAATCCGGTTGATTTTCACAACCATGTTTCGGGCAGAAAAGGGAAACTTGACAGGCAGGATGCAATATCTCGTTTAAAAGCTGCGGAAATTCTCGGCATTGAAAAAATCTGCATTTCCCGTCCGTTGACAGGAGATTCTCCTGTACCTGACGAATTTTGTGCCTGCAACGACATTATAATGGACGCGATGAAGTTGTCAGAGCGGTTCATCGGATTCTGTTTTGTAAATCCCGGATACGCCCGTGAAAGCATTAAAGAAATGGAAAGATGCATAGTCAGGCACAAAATGGCCGGAGTAAAGCTTTACCACCAGTACTTCATCTGCGACCCTGCTTTGTATCCCGTCATGGAATATGCCGCCGAACTGGGAATACCTGTTCTCATGCATGCGGGCAAACTGTCAGATTCATCAATACAGCCAAGGCTCAGCAATGCTCAGCATTTCCTGAAGGCCGTGAAAATGTTTCCCAAAACTACCATTGTCCAGGGACACATCGGCGGAGGAGGCGACTGGGAATGGAACCTGCGGGTGCTGGAAGCCATTAAACCGGAGGCACGGTTCTATATAGACACGAGCGGAAGCGTTATAGATGCGGGGATAGTGAAAAGAACCGCGGAGACGCTCGGGGCAGACCGGGTTCTTTTTGCGACGGACGGCTCCATGGAGGAGGGTCTTGGCAAGGTGCTTGATGCGGGGCTGTCCGGCAGGCAGCTGAAAAAGATATTCTCAGGCAACTTCAATTCAATCCTGTCAGCACGGAGGTGCAAATGATTTTTGACATAAACACGTCAACGGGCCACTGGCCTTTCCGCCGTGTACCCAACGAAAAGATTTCCGAGCTGGAACGCCTGCTGAAAGGAAAAGGAATCGGAGGAGCTGCCGTTGTCAATACCCACGGGCTGTTCTACAAGAATTGCCACGATGCCAATCTTGAGCTTTCAGGGGCAATCTCGGACCGCCCTTTTTTTGCGGGCGTGGCAACGCTTAACCCGCTCTATCCTGCATGGGAGAGAGACCTGCAGGACTGCGCCGGCAAGCTTGGCATGAAAGGACTGCGCATTGTCCCCCAGTACCATAATTACCAACTATCTTCTCCCTGCGCCAGGGAAATTCTTGCGGCAGCGGTATCTCTCAGCCTTCCTGTTTTCATACCCGTGCGGGTAGTCGACGTCAGGCAGCGCCACTGGCTGGATACGGGAAGCGTCCTTGGTATAAAAGAAATAGGAGAACTCTCTCTTTCAGTTCCGGGTTCGAGGATAATTGTAACAGAGTGCCCCGTTTATTCGTACCAGGTTCTAAGTAAGAATAATGAGTTTCTATACCCGGGCCTTTACTTTGAAATCTCAAGGATGGGTTCCGCATACGGCCAGGAAATAGCACGGCTTGCAGGACAGATTGGCGCGGAACGACTTCTTTTTGGCAGCGGCTCTCCTTTCAAGGAAGTTACCCCTGCATTGCTGAAATTGAAGTCTGCCGGGTGTACCGACCAGGACAAGGAGAAGATTTCGCATGGAAACAGCCGGGTCCTCCTGGGCTTGTGAGAATACCTGTCCTTGAAAGTGCGAGGTGGGCAAGGCTGGCGAAGTTAAACCTGGAAATTTTCAGACTGTCGGACTTGGTGATAAAATATAAACCATGAATGAAAAGATAGCCGTGCTTGAAGACGAAAAAGACATACTTGAGCTTATAGCCCTTCACCTTGAAAAATCCGGGTACCGCGTTTCAAAATTCTCGAAAGCCGACGACCTGTTCAAATCCATGTCAAAAGAATCCTTTGACCTGCTCATCCTGGATTTGATACTTCCCGACATGGACGGGATAGAAGTGTGTAAGCAGATAAAAATGACCCGCGGATTGTCAATGCCTGTGGTAATGGTTACAGCCAGGACCGAGATTTCTGACAAAGTGGTGGGTCTTGAGATGGGAGCGGACGATTATGTGACGAAACCTTTTTCCCCGAGAGAACTCGTGGCAAGAGTAAAGGCCGTTCTAAGACGCTACTCTCCGGAACAGGGTGAAGAAAGAATCCATATCGGTAAAAACATCGTTATATATCCTGCAAAACGGGAAGTGTATGCGGATGAGAAAAAAATTGACCTGACTTTTGCCGAATTCGGGATACTCCAAATACTGGCTTCGAAAAAAGGGTGGGTTTTTTCAAGAGAGAAAATTATAGACACCCTCTGGGAAGGCGAAAAAGCAGTTATTGAAAGGACCGTAGACGTTCACGTAAAAAATCTGCGTACCAAGCTGGGCAAGGCACAAAAATACATTAAAAATGTGCGGGGTGTCGGGTATAAAATAGAAGAATGAAAGAAATGATGATATATCTTGTTTTGCCGGCGGCAGTCGTGATTGCCGTTTTTTCCTATCTCAGGGCCAAACGGTTGAAAAACCTGGCCGACAGTTTTTCCGCAAAATACGCCTCTCTTGCAAAATCCCATGAAGAATTTAAAAACAGGATGTCATTCGTAATGGATTGCTTCTCTTCGCCTTTCCTGGGAATAGACGGGGAAGGAAAAATATTTTTTGCAAACAGTGAAATAAAAAGGCTTGCGGGCTTTCCTGACATGGAAGGCCATAATTACCTTGAATTTATAAAAGAGCCGGAATTTATAAATGCGTTGCAGGAAATCCACCGGAATAAAAAAACTGTTGAAAAAGAAATTTTCATTTACAGGCGCATTTTTTTGGCATCTTTTTCCGACACGGGTAAATCAGGGGATATTCTTGTTTCATTCAGGGACGTTACTGCCGAAAGAGAGCTGGAACGAATAAAAAGGGAACTGGTTACCAACATGTCACATGAACTTAAAACACCTCTCACTGCAATTAAGGGATATGCGGAAACCCTGTATGATGAAATCCCCGGGGAACTTAAGAATTACCTCGATATCATAAGAAAGCATACCGACCGCCTGATAGCCATAGTGAACGATATCCTTTCTCTCTCCGAGCTGGAGGAAGTGCAAGAGAGGGAATTTGCGCCGGTGAATATTGACGATGTAATAAGGGATACGGCAAAAATATTTGAGGGAAGGTTAAAAGCCAAGAACCTTGCTTTGATATTGGAACTGGGAACAGAAGGCAGAAATATTGAAGGCGACCGTTTTAAACTGGAAGAGTTATTCATTAACCTTTTTGATAACGCAGTGAGATATTCAGATAAAGGTTCAATCTCTGTTAAGAGTTTTTGCGAGGGCAATTTTCTTTCCATAACCATCAAAGACACCGGCATCGGGATTCCCGAACGCAGTCTTCCCAGGATATTCGAAAGGTTTTACGTTGTAGACAGGTCGCGGTCCAAGGAAACAGGCGGTACGGGGCTTGGCTTGTCGATAGTCAAACACATCGTGGTGATTCACAAAGGTTCCATGGACATCAAAAGCCGGCCAGGAGCAGGCACTGAAATTTACCTCCGTTTTCCTCTTTCCGGTTAATCTTTCCGGATTCTCTGCACGATTTAACACAATCTTAACACTAACCTGACTTGTTCTTGATTTCCGAAAGGTACATTATATACAACAAAAATTTATACCCTGCTTTGAAAACGGCACAAGGAGGTGAAAAATAGCCGGGCGGGCAAAATGCAAAATTTAAAAGTTGAAAACAGATTCCTTAAAAACAGGAGGGAAAAAGGATGAAAAGGATTATAGTGGTGTTGGCTCTGATACTGTCTAATACGCTTGCTTTCGGAAGCGAAGTGGACAGGCTGATAGACAAGCTTGTGGAGAAAGGCATACTTACACAGGGGGAGGCTTACAAGATAGCAGCCGAAGCCCGGGAGGAAGCCAAAAAACAGGAAGCCGTGGCTAAGGCGGAGACTGACAAGATTTCAAGCTGGATAAAAAACACCAGTTTCAAGGGAGATGCCCGTATAAGGTACGAGCTCCAGAACCGGGAAGCAAAGGATGACCGCAGCCGCACAAGGTTGAGATTCAGATGGGGGTTTGACACCCAGGTAAATGAACAGTTAAAGGCGGGATTCAGAATTGCCACCGGAGACAGTACGCAGGCAAGTTCGGCAAACCAGACTTTTACCACGTCATTTGACGACAAGCCCGTATGGCTGGACAGGGCATATGTCATTTACGGTCCTTCCAGGAATATTTCCTTCACGGGCGGCAAGATGTCCAATCCTTTTTATAACACGAACCTTGTTTGGTCAAGCGACCTGAACCCCGAGGGCATTATAATGCAGGCGAGTTTTCCCGCATCCGGAGATGTTTTTGCTTCCGCAGGATACTTCCCCCTGTACGAAATGAAGGATGACACAGAAGACCCTTACATGATGGGCTTGCAGTTCGGTTATGGAGGGAAAATAGCAAGCATGAAGTTTAAGACAGCCGTATCTTATTACCACTACGAAGGTCTGAAAGGCGGCACTGCAGAAGATATTTCTCCGAGTTTCGAAGATAAGGGAAATACTCTTGTAGGAGGCAAATATGCTTATGATTACCGGCTTTTGAATTTCACGGGCGAACTTACGCCTTTTGAAATACCCATGGGAGAAAACAGGCTGCCTGTCAAAATTTACGGCGATTACGTGAAAAACCTGGCAGATGGCGTTGATGACAACAATGGATATCTATTAGGTATAAAGCTGGGCAGTGCAAAGAAAAAAAATACATGGGAATTGGGATATGACTACAGGCGTATTGAATCCGATGCCGTTACTGATTTTATGACTGACGGCTCTTTCTGTGAAGGAGGCACAGATTCAAAGGGCCATACAATAGGAATAAAGTATGCGCCGTTCGACAACTCTGCGATTGGAGTCACATATATTATGGCTGAAGGTCTTGGCAACAAGAAAAAGACAGATGTCAATACACTGCAGGTGGACTACGCGGTGGCTTTCTAACTAAAGGGAGGCAATTATGTTCAAAAAAATATGCATGGCTGTTTTGACTGCGGCAATTGCAGCAACGGCAGGAGTACAGGAAATCAAAATAACAGGTTCGACGACGGTTCTTCCCATAGCCCAGAAGACTGCAGAGGTTTTCATGAACAGGTACCCTGATGTCAGGATTAGTGTCGGAGGGGGTGGGTCTGGAGTGGGGGTTGCGGCTCTCATTGACGGCACCTGTGATATCGCGGATTCATCAAGGTCCATGAAAAGCAAGGAGATACAGTCGGCGGCAGCCAAAGGCGTGAATCCGAAAGCCAACGTGGTTGCTCTTGACGGAATTGCCGTAATAGTCAATTCTTCAAACAGGATAGAAAATCTTACAATGCAGCAGGTAAAGGATATATATACGGGCAAAATAAGCAACTGGTCGCAGGCAGGCGGCAATAACGCAAAGATAGTGGTCGTTTCGAGAGACAGCGCTTCCGGGACATTTGAGGCTTTCAACGAGCTCGCACTTGGCGGCGGCAGGGTCAGGCGCGACGCTCTCATGCAGGCGTCAAACCAGGCAGTTGCAACAACGGTGTCACAGACGCCCGGAGGCATAGGATACGTAGGACTCGGGTATATTTCGGGTTCCGTGAAAGCTGTATCCATAGATGGAGTTAAGCCTTCCAAAAAAACAGTTCTTTCCAGGTCTTACATCTATGCAAGACCTCTTTTTATGTACACTGACGGCGAACCTAAAGGAACCATTAAAAGGTATATCGATTTCGTGACAGGCAAGGAAGGCCAGAAGCTGGTTGAAAAAATCGGGTTTGTAGGAATTGATTAGAATCGTGAGGAAATAGAGCGGGCGGAAAATTTTCCGCCCGCCGGATGATATCATATAATATAGGAGAAACGATGAAAAAGAAAGTGTTGTTCGTGTGCGTCCACAACTCGTCGAGAAGCCAGATGGCGGAGGCTTTTCTGAATAAAATTGCAGGTGAAGATTACGAGGCGGAAAGCTCTGGGATTGAACCCGGCAAGCTTAATCCCCTGGCGGTTGAGGTAATGAAAGAATCAGGCATTGATATATCAGGGAAATCGACAAAGGGAGTATTTGAACTTTACAAGCAGGGCAGAAGGTATCACTATGTCATTGCTGTATGCGGCGGAGCACAGGCAGGAAGATGCCCGATTTTCCCATCGGCAGTTGAAACAATACATTGGAGTTTTCCCGACCCTTCTCAATTTGGCGGCTCATACGAAGAAAAACTGTCTGAAACCAGGAAGGTCCGTGATGCCATAAAGCATAAAATTGAAGAGTGGATAAAATGAAACAGAAAATTAAAGAAGAAATCTACCGGTGGATTTTTGGAATTCTTGCCTTTTCTTCACTGCTTTTTCTTGTCGGGATAACGATTACTCTAATAACCCAGGGGATTCCTCTTTTCAGGGAAATATCTCTCTGGAGTTTTCTCTCAGGCAGGGACTGGTATCCCACTTATGAACCTCCGGATTTCGGCGCCCTTCCTCTTATAGCGGCTTCGGCATTCGTAACCCTTGGCGCATTGCTTGTATGCGTTCCCCTGGGGATAGGAAGCGCCCTGTACATGAACGAAATAGCCGGTCACAGGCAGAAATCTTTTCTCAAGCCTTTGATAGAGATACTTGCAGGCATACCTTCCGTCATTTACGGCTTTTTCGGGATGGTAGTTGTCGCTCCTTTTATACAGAAGCTTTTTAACCTGCCCACCGGTTTGACTGCCCTTACGGGAAGCCTGGTACTGGGAATCATGGCTACCCCTACGGTGGCGAGCCTTGCAGAAGACGCCCTCAGTTTTGTGCCGAACAGTTTCAGGGAGGCGTCCCTTGCAGTGGGAGCTAACAGGTGGCAGACGCTGGTGAAAGTTATCATCCCGTCGGCCGGCTCCGGCATATCGACGGCCGTTATCCTGGGCATAAGCCGCGCCATCGGGGAAACCATGACGGTGCTCATGGTGACGGGAGGTTCGGCAGTAATCCCGAAATCTTTTTTACAGCCGGTAAGGCCCATGACATCCACCATAGCTGCCGAGATGGGGGAAACGGTATTCGGCGGGCTTCATTACAATTCGCTGTTTGCCATAGGTCTTGTATTATTCTTTTCCACGCTTTTTTTTAACATTCTTGCGGAGTTCATAAGCAGCAGGTACAGGCTTAAACTGGGGATGGGAAGATGAACAGGGCAAAAATATCTCAGAAAATTGGTTTTTTCATAATCTTTTTATGCGTTGTTACAACATTGCTTTTTCTTGGTATTATACTTTATTTCATAATATCAAGAGGAATGGGGGCTATTTCATGGGAATTCCTGACAAGACCTCCGACAGGAGGAATGACAGGCGGTGGTGTGGCTCCTGCCATAGTCGGGACTTTTTACCTTACTCTCGGGGCAATAATCTTTGCGCTTCCTCTTGGACTGGCATGTGCCATATACCTGACGGAATATACCCCGAAAAATATAGTCCTGAATATTCTAAGGATAAGCATAAATAACCTCGCCGGAGTTCCATCTGTCGTTTTCGGGCTCTTCGGATTGGCGGTATTCGTGAAATTTTTCGGTTTCGGAATCTCCATTCTTTCGGGGAGCCTGACGCTCGGTATACTTATACTGCCCGGCATAATCTCGGCTTCACAGGAAGCCTTGACGGCTATACCCCAGTCTTTCAGGGAGGCGTCCCTTGCCCTCGGTGCAACCAAGTGGCAGACAATAAGGAAAATTGTTCTTCCCACTTCGCTTCCGGGTATCCTTACGGGCGTGATATTGAGCATAGGAAGGGCCGCGGGAGAAACAGCTCCAATATTGTTCACCGCGGCGGTTTTTTACCTTAAGGGCTATCCCGATTCTGTTCTTTCGGAGGTCATGGCCCTGCCTTACCATATATATGGGCTTATGACCGAGGGGACTTTTCCTGAAGAGCAGACAAAGATTGCTTACGGATGCGCATTGATACTGCTGTTTATGGTTCTTTCAATTTCGGCAGTGGCAATATATTTCAGGCAGAAACAAAGGAGAATTCACTATGGATAACGAAGTCAAGATAAGAGTGTCGGGCCTCAGTTTCTTTTACGGGAAAACAAGGGCCCTGGAAAATATCAGCATGGATATATACAAAAACAAAGTAACCGCGATTATAGGGCCTTCGGGATGCGGGAAATCCACCTTCATAAGACTCTTTAACAGGATGAACGACCTTATTCCCGGAACCAGGGTTGAAGGCAGTATATATATTGACCGGCAGGATATACTCGGACCCGGAATAGACGTTGTTGTACTGAGAAGAAAGGTTGGAATGGTATTTCAGAAACCCAACCCTTTCCCCAAAAGCATATTCAGAAATATAAGTTACGGGTTGGAGGTAAACAATGTAAAGGATAAAATATATATAGAGCAACGAGTGACGGAATCTCTGCAAAACTCAGCCCTTTTCGAAGAAATTAAAGGAAGGCTGAACGACAGCGCGCTAATGCTTTCAGGGGGACAGCAGCAGAGGCTTTGCATAGCAAGATGCCTTGCAGTTGAGCCGGAGGTAATTCTTTT
>DAOQVZ010000055.1:0-14301 GCA_035341815.1 bacterium | reverse complement strand
GATTTCCTTATTCATATGCCTGCCTCTACCCTGCTTGCAAGTATCAAGGAAAAGATTTCAAAGGTGTTTACAATTTTATTTTATACCATGTGAAAGAAAAGTCAATCTTGCGGGAAATCGGCGGGAATTCATCTCATGCTTGTTAAAGAAAGAGTGGCCAGATAAAGCTTGATATCAAGGCAAAGCAGAAAATGGAAGATATCAGTAGTAATATCCCTGCCTTTATCATGTCGCTGGTCTTGAAATATCCGGAACCGTAAGCTATTGCGTTAGGCGGTGTGTTGGCAGGCAGGAGAAATGCGAATGAAGATGCAATCCCGGCGGTTGCGGCAAAAACAACAGGATTTGCATTCAGTTGCCCGGCGAGTTTTATGGCTATGGGAATGAAGGTCGTAGAGGTTGCAGTTATACTGCAGAAAACAAGTGTGCCCAAACTGGATATAGCCGCAAGGGTGTTTACAACAAGAGGTAACGGCATCTGCCTTGCGGTTCCTGAGAAAAACCCTATAAGCCAGTCTATGGCGCCTGTTTTAACCAGCCCGCCTCCAAGGGCAAGTCCGCCTCCTACCAGTATCATAATGCCCCAGTTTACATCTTCCTTGGTGTCTTCCCACTTGAGCGTACCTATAAAGGGCAAAAACATCATTACTGAACCGCCTATCGATACGATGTAAAGCCAGCCTGAAGGAACAGGGATAAAAGAACCGGCGAACCAGAAAAGTATCAGCAGGATGAAATAAAAAAGAACCTTTTTTTCTCCCAAACTTTCCTGAGTGCACGTTTTACCCCGGGGGAAGCTGAAACTTTTTATTTTGATATGACTGATTTCTGGCGGAAATATTTTGACCAGTATAAACCAGGCAGCGGGCAGCAGGACAACTGTAAAGGGCATTCCTATCATAACCCAGTTGAGAAAACTGAGCTGTACGCCGGAAAGTTCGTCGAGAAAAGCTATGATTACGGGATTGGGCGTTGCGCCGACAGGCGTGGCAAGGCCTCCTATGGTTCCGGCGTAAGCAATGCCTATCATAAAGATTTTACCAAGGTTTTTGCGGGTGTCTTCTCCCATCTTCAATATGGCTGCCACAATGGGAATCATGACCGCAACGGTCGCAGTATTGGACATCCACATGGAAAGAAATGCCGTTGCGCACATAACGTAAAAGAGGAGTTTCTTGACGTCTGTGCCTGCATATCTGATAATGGTTATGCTGATTTTTCTGTCGAGGTTATATTTTCTTAATCCTGCCGCAAGGCAAAACCCTACAAACAAGAGAGAGTTAACCGGATGGGCAAGGTATCTTAGAGACTCGCTCACGGAAAAGATATTCAAAACTATCTCAAGGAATATAATTGAGAGCGCGGTTACGGGAAGGGCGACAATCTCGGTTGCCCAGAGCATTGCAGCAATAAGGCCTATTCCGAGCATCTTGAATCCTTCCGAAGACAGTCCGGCGGGAGGAGTTCTGTGAACGGTAAATAAGACAGCCAGTGAAATCAGGCTCACCGCAATATTCCTGATATTTTCTTTTTTACTTAAAAACATGTACCTGTCCTTTCAAGTTTTCCGAAAGAAGCGGCAGTTATTGCTTGAAATAAGTGAACATTTTTTTCATTCAACCGGTTTTTCCATTATTGTCGGAACGGAACAGGACCCGGTTAATGAGGATTCTATTTTTCAAACTTTATAAACCCTGCATTTTCGACTCTCCATATTGAATCGCCGGTGGCCACCCATGCGAACCATCCCGGCCTCTTGCCTATGCCGATGTTGAAAGAGAGCTTACCGGCTTCCGCGGGATCTATTCCCAGGTCAACGAGGGGAATCATGATTTCGGATACCCACCTGAACGTAGAAGGATCAATCATGGTTGCCCGGTATTTTATGGAGGACTGGAGCTTTAACAATGAGGCGTGGGGCATGCCGAAATTGTTCTTTACCTCGAATTTCCCGTCGGACAGAAACCAGAGTATGTACAGCGGCCCCGTGACCATATCCTCTCTCCACCAGCTTTTGGTTGAAGGTCCGGCCTGGCCCTCGAAGACCATTTCCACCACGGGCTGAAACTTATCCCTGTAGCTGACGGGCATGCCTTCTTTCCATGGGTCCGCATCGTGAGTCATGGCCACGTAAAGATAACGGTCGTCATGAACCATCCATGCCCGGCTGGCAGGACCCGTTTTATCTTCTCCCGTGTAATACTGTTTTATTATCATTGCATCCTTCTCGCCGAGCCCCATCCATTCTTCCGGATCGAGCCTGCCGTCTATCACCACAGGTTTTTCCGTTCTCCTGACCGTGTACTCGAGAGCCTTGCTGACTCTTTTGAGCGGCGCCAGGTTTGAAGACATCGCGGAAGACCTTTTCCAGTCTGTCTTATAATATTTTACAGGCTCTCTATTTATGGGCCAGCTTGCCCTCAATTCGTCCCTGTAAACTCCTATCTTATTCATGTCCAGCGGCTCGAATCCGGTAAGTCCGTAAACCGGGTCCCCGTCGGGTATGGAGAAGTCCATCATGGCCTCGTCAGCAAAGAGTATTTCCTCGCTGTCCATGTTGTTCAAATCAAGGGTGTGGCGGCTCGCACCCCTTGAATAAGATATGAACTTGCCTCCCTTGTTGAGGTTCCGCTCTATCACGCTGCCCCTATTTTTCGCCCATTCCTGAACCGGCTCCGCCATCAGTCCTGCCAGCTGGGGATACCTGTAACTCCATGGCGGCTGCTTGTAATTTACGCTTCTCAGTATCCGTGCATAGTTGGCAATTGATGAGAAATTGGGTTCATCGTCCGGGTTGCCGTTCTTGTGGAAAAGGGAGGTCCTGTCTCCCTGGGATATGCTTATCGTAGCCGCGTCCAGGAAAATATTATTCTCTATCCTGTTACCCGGGTGGGTGCTCGAGATGCCTGCCGGGAAACGGTAAAAGAAGTTTTTCTCCATCACTATGCCGGCGTTAACCGCGTCGAGGTGTATCGCACAGAGTCCCTGGGTAAGGTTCGGGGACGAATGGTAGCTTATGTGGTGGAAAAAATTGTTCCTTATGATGTTGCCCCTGTTCATGAGCGAATATGATTCACCATAAACATACATGCAGCCTATCTCTCTTCCCTCGTAGGGGGAATCGTACAATTCGTTGAACTCGATGATGTTATCGTTGGCGTTGAAATGTATCGCCTGCATGGGGGAGCCGCTTATAACGTTTCTTGATATCCTTTGTCCTATCCCGTCGACCTTGACAGCGTGCCTGTAGCCGCCGTCGAACCTGTTGAAATCGTGTATGTGGTTATTTTCCACGGTATGGCATGCAGGGATAAGCTTTTTCCTGTCGCCGCCGTTCAGGGAGACTCCTCCCTCGCCCATGCCGTACATGTCGCATCCTGTAACCGCGTGGTTCCAGCCGTTTTCTATTATCACAGCCGACTGCCCGGTGTTTCTTATGACACATCCTGCAACCATGTTATTCGTTCCGCCCTCAATCTCTATACCATTGCGCCTGCCGGCTTCTATCGTCAATCCGAATATTGTGATGTTAGATACGTTATTCATGCTTATTACCGGCGCATCGAGGGTGGATACCAGAACCTCGCTCTTCTCAATATCGCCCGGCGGATAGAAGTAAAGCCGTCCGGTATCCCTGTCCAGATACCATTCTCCCGGGGCGTCAAGCTCCATGAGTATGTTGTACGCGTAAAAGGGAGCTTTGTCCAGTATGGGCACGGCATATAGCGGATATGTCTCCCACCACCTTATGTCCGGGTGAACTTTTATTGAACGGCTCCTGGGATCTATGGCTGCAACCTTAACGTGGTCCTTGGAGTATTCGAAGTACCAGTACCCGTGAAGCCATATCTCTTTTTCGCCGAGCCATCTAAGGGGCCTGTCTCCGGGGTAGCAGAAGGTTCCCTTCTGGTAATTGGCCTTCCTGTGTTTATCAAAACCGTCAGGTTTCGGAAAACCAGTCACTCGCTCGTAACCCTGGTTGGGCCAGCGGGCAAGCTGCATGGATTTACCTTCGAAGAAAAGCTCCATGGCCGCAGGGTTGGGCTTTCCATGGTAGCAGTACCCTCCCCTGTTGAGAAGCGTGCCGTAATCTGTTATGCCGGATTCCTTCAGGTTTGCAACCCATACCTTTCCCCTTGCCTCTTCGGGAAGCTTTTTAAGCTCGGCCGGATCCGTAAGAAGCCTGAACCCGTCCACCTGCCGTCCTCCTATCAGGCGTGCAGTTTCTCCCGGGAAGCTTCTGTAGACGACAGGCGCATCGGGTTGCCCCGAGTCTTCGCTGTCAAGAGAGATGCTTTCAGAAAGGAAATATTTCCCTCCTCTCAGGTAAACAGCCAAACCTTCCCCGGGCATGCCTGCTTCTTTTATCTTCCTTACCTCCTGCCTTGCCCTTTCAACCGTGCGGAAAGGATGCTCCCTGGTTCCCTGATTCCCGTCATTTCCCGTGACAGATACGTATAAGGCCTGCCTGGGCTTATTTACCCTTTCCCTTCGTTCATCCGCGGAGTTTTTCAGTTCCTTTCCGTCTTCCGCCCCGTCTATTGACGTGAGCCTGTCGCGCAAATCCAGTCTGTACCCGTCGTGCGGGTAGGATGCAGATTCCTCCCCGGCCAGGAGCTTGCAGTATATATCCCTTGCCATGCCATACTTCCTCTCATCCCTGTAGGTATCTCCCGTCTTCATCCGGGCGGTGAAGATATGATGTTTAAGTGCTCCGGCTGTTTCCGTAACATTTTTGTAACACGACCTTGCGGCATCGTAATTCTTCTCTTCGAGGTAAACATCCGCCTGCCTGAAAAGGCAGTGAATCCTGTAGTAAGGGGTCAGCTTCTCCAGTTTCAATATCTCGCCGTAAGTCTTAAGGGCTTTTGGGTGATCCTTTTGAATACGGTAGCTCTCCGCTATGCTGAAAAGGGCCATCTCCTTGCCGAAGCTCGGAAGGTTTTTCAGCTTTTCGTACAGTTTCCTTGCCCCCTCGTAGTCGCCTGACTTTATCAGTTTTCCTGCCCTGGAAAAGGCTTCCTGTGGGGATACCCCGGCATCTCCCTTGCCTGTTTTTGATATCTCTTCGGCGCTCAGGGCCCTGTTATATATGACCACCTCGTCTATATCGAGAAGCACCGACCCTCCGCTCCTGAAGCCTATCCTGAAAGGAGCCTTTCCAGGATAATACTCTCCCGAATATTCCCTGGAAGCGGCCAGTTCCCCGTCAACGTAAAGCTTCATATCCCTGCCGTCCCACGTGGCGGCAACGTGGTGCCATATGCCGTCTGAATACATCTTGTCGCTCTTGGCCCGCACGTTGTTCCTGGGTATGCCTATGTCAAATGTCAAAAATTTGGAAGGAGAATATTCTGTCTTTATTCGCCAGCCTGCACCCCAGCCGGCCGGTCCGGAAACGATATAACCTCTCTTTCCTACGGGGGGAACCGTAATACTTCCGGGGCCGTTCTTGCGCATCCATATCTCTACCGTGAAATTCTTGTTCACTATCTCTACCGGCTTGCCCTGGTACCATCCCCTGTCCAGGCTGACAGCCTTCTTTTCGGGCCACCTGCCTTCTATAATCTTCAGGTCGTCAAAGGTTTCTTTCGTTTTTTCATCAACAAAAGGGAAAAACTTCAGGTCGCCGCCGTTGCCGCTCAGGTCCTTTACGATACTTTTACTGTCGGATACATCCTCGAAGGTGTAATACCTGGCAACGGACGGGTCGCTCTTGAGCGCATCCCTTCTTTTGAGCCAATCAGTGTATCCGCTTCCCTGTCCCTTTGCGCTCAGAGACGCCGCCAGTGCGATGATAAATGCACATTTTGCAATTCTAATCATTTTCCACCTCTCTTTATTTAAAATCGTTCTGCCAAACTTGGCTATGTTTTTAATAGTATTTCTCTTAGTCTTTCAACGGTGTTAAAAGTATTTATAGACCTCTCCCCATTTTTGCTTTTGTTTTTGTAGCGAGTCCTCCTCCACTAATACTTTGGCGGACAAGAATTCATTGGACGCTTTTTACATCGTGCGGTATATATACAGGCAAAGGCGCCTGACTTGTCCCGTTATACGGGATAAATCACTTGTCCCGTGAGGGAGACCCGCTACAAAAGCTCTACCTGTCCTGATATGTGGTTAATCAGGATCCGGAATGACATATTTGGGATAATTAGCGATTCATATTCTTTCATGTTATTTTTGACACAACATATAATAGAAAAACGAAATTTTCGTGCAATAAAACAGAATATTTCGTTTTTAAACATTTGTCAGTCAGCCTTTGAGCCGGCTTATGCCGGCGCTTTCACAGGGCTTCATTGCGCAGAAGAAAAACCGCCGGCTGTGCCCGTGGAAGCTTTACTTTTCGGCTATAACCAGCATCTGGAAGTCATTCGGCGTCAATTTGTCATTCCTTGAAAAAGCTCCAAGCTTTGCGCCGTAAATATCAATTTTTGAGAATCCTGCGGATTTCAACAGCCAGGTTATTTCAGACGGGACGTAATACCTTTCATTGCATTGAAGCTTTTTTTTATTCCCTGCATCGTCTTCTGCTTCAACGGTATTGTAATCTCGGAAGGTCATTAAATCAAATGATCCTTGTTTGTACGAAGCGTTTCCATCCACTTCGCCATCGGAGTGAAAATCCTTAAGGGAATGGGTAAGAGGGAATAGCCCGTTGAGAGCATTCATTATCAATTTCCCTTTTTCTTTCAGCGCCGCTGATGCATTTTTCAATATTTCATAATTCATCTCGTCTGTTTCCATGAGACAAAATCCTGCTTCGCAGATAATGAGGGCAAGGTCGAATTTATTCTTAAACGGCAGTTTCCTTGCGTCATGTATCTGGAAGTCGATTTGAAGGTTCAGGGAAGACGCTTTTTCTTTTGCACGGGCGAGAAGAGATTCCGATAAATCTATGCCTGTAACCTTGTAACCCCTTTTTGACATTTCGATTGTGTGCCTGCCAGTGCCGCAGCCAATGTCAATTATTTCCAGTGACTTGTTACTGCCTATTTCCTTTTCTATGAAGTCGCATTCTCCGATTGTGCCCTGAGTGAAAACCTCTGTGTCATATTTTTTCCCGTAATTCTCAAAAAGAGATTCATACCATTTCTTCATTTTCTTATCCTTTCGTTTTTTTCCGTTCTGCCAAATTCGGCTGTGCTTTTAGGAGTATTTTTCTTTGTCTTTCATGGTCTCGGCCCGCTTGTCTTTCTGTTATTTTGTTTCCATCTTCAAGTAAGAGATACATCTTCTGTTTCATCGAGCTTCTTCCGCTCATGGAAATGGAAAGTTCGTTTTTTCTATTATCATAGGAGGCCCGGCTCACCTTGGAAAAGAGCCTGTTTTCCGCATACATGCTTATATAATCATAGCTTGCCGGGATGCAGGAAATGCTTTTTAGATTCTCGGTAATGCCTCTCATTATCAGGTCCCAATCCGCCGGCCTTACATGGGCTATTCTCTGTTCATGCGTTGAGATAGAGCCGAAAAATTCCCTTTCAATCCCTTTCCTGATGCGTCTGACAATTGTATGCTGAGGTTAGTTGAAGTGTTTTATTCGCGACCCATCTTTATCAAGTGTTATCCATATCACTTGTTCAGGGGCATCAGTCAGTATAACAGACCCTATGTCCTTTTGACCTGTTCTATGTCCTTCTATGATGGCCTTTAATCGAATTTCAACACCTGAGCAGCAAGACTGCACAAAAGTATTTGTTTTGTCTGAATAAGACTGTATTTTCTTATCCAGTTGTTCTCTGGAACCATCAGGCGTAACAAAAGGGCCGGTCTCTATTTTAACAAATATGTGGGTCCATGCAGGTGGTATAGGGGGCCTGGGAGTTGGTTTTGAGTTATTTGTTATATATACATCATCTATTTCGACAATGAATTTCACCGATACTCTTACCGGAATAGGTTCCGATGCTGGTTGTTTTGGCTCGCGACAACCACTGAAAAAAAGAACCACCCATAAAAAAATCGGTATTAAAAACATTAGCATTTTTCTCTTTTGCATCACGATCTCCTTTTACCAAAGATTTATAACTGCAGATATTTCAAATTTTGAAAATTTCATGGGAACAGCCGGCTATATTTTTTTCAATTGTTTTTTTTCTCGGACATCCGGCTTGAAAATCGTCGCAGAATTATTTGCCTGCTTAATTTCAACATGAGAACTGAAATTACAGTTATCGCTATTGCCTGCTCGATATTAGATTTCACAACATATCTGAAAAAGACATACAGAATGATAAGAAGCAAAACATATTTTCTTTGGGACCTTGGATAACCCGGTCCGTATATAATCTCTGCGAAATCCTCGCAGTTATTGAATAAAACATATCTTGGGATCAAGTAAGGATGTTCGAGCGCTGCAGACGTTCTTGACAATATTTGTTCTGAATGCTGTTTATTTTTCGGCCTGACGTGAACTTTTGGTTCTTTCCCCTGTGAAAAATGCTCCAATGAATTTTTTTTGACTGAATTATCTGAACCCTTGCGCCGCCTGTCAAATTCCACGACCTCGCCATTTCCAACGTATATTCCCACGTGGTAGAAGAAAAAGGTATACCAGATTTTTCTTTTCAGTATACTGCCTTTCTCGTACTTCTCGTTTTGTTCACTCATGAGCCTGTTGCCTTTCTCCATGCAGAAATATGCAATTCTTCACAAGTGCATACATGGATTTTCTTTGACTTTCTTCAGGAAAGTTTTTTCGGTAAGTCTAAAAAGCTTTTATTTCAGCTTTCGCTGCTTTTTTCTGAAGAATTATTCGAATGGTCGTTGTCCTGGATAAATTTCTTTATTTCTTCGATGTGGGATAATATCAATTTTGCTTTGGACAAGCCGAAAGACATTTTGTACCTGTCATTTTCGTCCCTCATCAGAATTATCAGCGGATTTCCTTTATATTCATCATATTTTACCATATTGACCTCCTGTGATTTCCCTTCCAATTGCCTGGTTAAGGACATGAAAAGGGAGATTCGATTATTGAATCTTTAAATTATTAAATATCCCTGTTCTAAAATTATATCTTATTGTTACTGTTTGTCAACTTGTATCCGAATAGTGAAAAATTAATTTCATTTTTTAACGTTCTTCTTAATTTTATTCGTACGGGCCCAAATGTATTTCTTTTTCGATTCCCTTTTAAATTCTTCCCATGATTTCATTTTTTTCAATCGTCTGCCGTATTTCTTTTTAATCAGAGCGAGAAAATCTTTTTCGTTCCACGGCTTTTTATTTTCCGGCCGGTTTATAAACTCTGCGACATTGACGATGCACCTTTCGCGCTCAGCGGCTTCCGCGGCAAGAATAACCTGCATGGATTTTATACCCTCGCGGCCGTGAGTAATGGGCTCTTCACCTTTCTGGACGGCAGAAATGAAATGTTCTATTTCTCCCTGCATTTGATGCCCCTTGGTGTTGCCGGACAATACGTTGTCCTCTTTTTTTTCAGGATTGAAATGATATAATTCGGTTTTTCCTTCGGAATTCAGAAGGTTTACAATTCTGTGTCCTCCGCCCGGCAGGGCAAGCTGTACGGAGCCTTCCGTTCCATAAACCTCAAAACGCATGCCTCCCGTGGAATAAGGAAGCGCCCAGCTTTCAAGGTAGGTGGAGACTGCCCCATTCTCATGCCTGAAGATGGCGCAATTTGTATCGTCGCCGCCGGGAATGGCATCCCCCAGTATTTTGGCATGGCTGACGCTGGCTGTTTCAACAATAGTTCCAATGCACCATTGCAGAATGTCCACATAATGGCACCCGTGGGACAGGAATGCTCCCATGGGAAACTTGTATGGGTCCTGCCGCCATTTCTGTATGCCCTGAGGACTTTTAAGCCAATATCCTGCCATATTCATCTGGGTCTGGATATAACCCTGCAGTATATCGCCGATACGCCCGCCTGTACATACGTCGTGTATCACTTTGAACTCCGGCCAGTAGCGTAGAACAAAAGCGACCATGAAAACGATGCCAGCTTTTTCGGTTTCTTCTATCATCCAGCGCGCTTCGGGGAGAGTTCGGGCCATGATTTTCTCTGCAAGCACATGTTTTCCCCGGCGTGCGGCTTCAACTGCTATCTTTGCATGTGCGTCGGGAGGGGTGCAGATATCTACCGCATTGACTTCGTCGAGAACTTTTAAATAATCGGTATGCCACCGGCACTTTGCCATATCAGCTTTCTCCATGGCTGCTTTCTCGTCAATATCCACGCAGTAAACGAGTTTGGCATCGGGGCATTTGAGATAAGCGTCAACATGTTCACGGCTGATTCCCCCGCAGCCTATTAGAGCAACCTTCACTTTTTCCATTGAACATTTCTCCCTGTAGGAATACGGTTCAATTGATTTTTTTATAACGTAATTTACAATTCATCAGGCCTGGCCGGCCACCATGGTTTTCCCGGTTCGACTTTTTGGCGCTTGATTTCTTTTTCCGGACTGAATTTATTAATCATCTCTCTCAGTTTTGTTCTGACTTTTTCTTCCGCTGTTTTCTCCATGTAACTGCCGAATTTGAACTGTCCTTCGTATCCGCCACCGTGGGGTCCGAAAACATCCTTTGTTGGCATGTACCCCAGCCAGCCGTTAGTCAATTCCACCACCATGGTATAAGGAAATTTTGAAGACGATTTGACCGCCAGTCCGGTCGCCGCAAAAGTCTCTGCAGGAGTGGTGCAGATTATTAAATTTCCGATTTGCAAAACATTAAGCCCGCAGTCAATATCGGGATATAACTCGCTTTTCCGTTTAAGCAGAAGGACTCCGGTTGCCCAGAACCTGGAATATTCTGTGTCAGGCGTTATATTCATCTGCCTTACTGCATTCTCGTAATTTTTCCTGCCGGGTTTTCTGTAACCGAGTTTAAGGTTTTCTGTCATGAAACTTATCTTGTTGAAGGTTTCTGGGTCTCCATTGCTTATCGCGTCAACGGCGGCAAAACCTACACGTTGTCCGAGTATCTCGGGCCATTTGCCCCCGCTGCGCAAAGGTTCCGTGCTGAGATTGTTGATTTGAGTTACGTCTCCGCAGCAGCCATTGGCAAAAACCGTTATATTTTCCGGTCCTGTCATTTTCCGGACGGTTTCTCTCATAAAATACGGCCAGTCTGCCGAAAAATGATTACTGTTTTCAACCGTTCCGTGGCAGGCATAATTAACAATCGTCCCGATTATTTTATTGTCTTTGTTAACCGCTGCCAGCGCAACAAGTTCATTGTCGCACGGTCCGGCAAAATCCACGATGTCGGGATTTCCTTTTCCTGCGTGCGACACAGTGAAACCGTTCTTCATCTTCTGGCGTCTGTTATATCCGACATCGTAAACGGTTGAACGTCCGTTTATCAAACGGACTTCCTCCATGCACCCGGCCGCCTCCGTGACAGCTTTTGCGATTTTGTCTTTAAAGGAGACGTAATATTTTTCGTTAAGTTTCCTGTCTCCGCATTTGACCGGTGAACAAATCCTGCAACTGGTCTCCAGACCCAGGTCCCTGATTTCCTTAGGAATTTCTTCTATCTTTCTGAAGATTTCGTCATTCCCCGCCCATCTTCTGATAACAGGCCCTCCTTTATGGGTGTGGGAAGCGCAGCAGAGTAAAAGGTCGAGACCAGTTTTCTTTTTCAACTCTGCAAAAGCGGCGGCAAACACTTCCCCCTCAATAACGGGAGCATCGATTCCAGCTACTGCGACGGTTTTCTGTCCGTCACTGAAAACCGAAGCGGTAATGGAAAGAGGGGTTAAAGCGGAATGCGCGGCGCTTTCGCTGAAGCTTGTGACCGACATGCCGGGCGAAGGGGTTATATCCACCTCTGCAAATCCTGCTTTGATCATGGGGAAAATCCTCCTTGAAATGTCAAGATTGTTTTACGCAAACCTTTCATTAAACTTTTTTTCTGCATTTCTTCATACTGCTCATAAAGGTGCAATCGGCTGATTGTCAAAAATGGTGCTTGCCCTGGATTCTGAAAATTGTTATGTCGTTTGACAGGTAATTTGTTACCCATAGTTCCTTGTTGTCAGTAGTGATGCAAAGCCCGCATGGATGAACTCCTGCCGTGTAGCATCCTGTCTGTTTCATAGTACTTGTGTCCACCACGCTGACAGTATTGTCATAATAATTTGCAGAGAAAAGATACTGACCGTCGTAAGTAATTGCAATCGTTCTGGGCGAATTGCCGACTTTTGCCATGCCCGTAATTTTTCGTTTTGCCATGTTAATTTTCGCCACGTATCCTTTTGACGCAAGAGATACGAAGAAAGTATCTTCATCCGCTCCCTGAATTATATGGCGGGGATTTTTGCCTGTGCGGATTAAATAAGCCGAAGTTCGTTTCCGGGTATCTAACACGGTTATGTAATCCGCATTAAAATTCGCTGCAAGGATATAATTTTCTCTGGAATAATAAGAGATGCCCCGCGGCTGTTTCAAATCCCAAAAATCGTATAATTTCTTAAGACTGTCAGTCTCGATAACTGAAATGTTTCCCGAATGCCAGTTTGAGACGTAAAGATATTTTCCGTCGGGAGAAAAAGTCATTACTTTGGGCGTAATTCCGGTTCTGATATAGGGAATATCACATGCGTATTTTTCACCTGTGACTAAATCAATGACTGCGGCTTTCTTTAATGAAGGAAAATCCAGGCGCCCATTTTCCATGGCAAAGGCGGCTATGCCGCAGTCATTATGAAGTGATATAAAAAGCCATTTACCATCCTTGGAAAAAATGCATTCTACAGGTTTCTCCCTGAACGAAGGAATACGTTTTTTCTGCTGGTAATCAAAGCCTGTGCCCCGGGTTATCGTGAATTGTATTTTCTTCACGGGTTTCCCCGTTTTTGTGTCATAAAAAAGAACATTTCCGCCTTCAAGATTCGTTACGGCTGCATATTTGCCGTCCGGGCTCATGGCAATTCCTTTTGGGCAACGGCCCGCAGGTACTGTCCTGATTTTTTTCAGGAGAATTGTTCCTCCTTCGCTTGAGCCAGGACAAAGAAATAAAACCGCTGATGTTATAATCAGCAACTGCAGAAGGTATCCAGTCTTTACTAAAATTGCCGCCTCTTTTTTCGTCATGCCTTTAATGTTATTTTTCTACAGCAATTAGGGCCTGGTTTATGTCCGAAATCAGGTCTTCAAAGTTTTCTATCCCCACGGAAAGCCTTACCATGCTCTCGGTTATGGAGAATTCTTTTCTCAGTTCAGGATCAACCTCGGAGTGTGTCATGGTAGCAGGATGTTCTGCCAGGCTTTCGGTACTTCCAAGGCTGACGGCAAGCTTTACGAGTTTCAGGGCGTTGAGAAATCTGAAGGCTTCCTTTTCCGAACCTTTGACCTCGAATGAAATCATGGCCCCGTTAGAAAGGCACTGGCGCTTTTTTATATTGAATTGCTCGCCGTTTTTTTCGGACAGGTTGCCCAGGTAATTTACTTTCTTGACAGCAGGATGCCTGTTGAGAAATTCGGCTATTTTTTCAGCGTTGGCAGCCTGGATATCCATTCTCGCCTTCAGGGTTTCCAGGCTTCGGGTCAGAAGCCAGCTTGTGTGAGGGCTTGCCATGTTGCCGAGGAATGTCCTCAAGTCTTTGACCCGCTTTACCAGCTTTTTCGACCCCAGACAGGCGCCGGCGATAACGTCGCTGTGCCCGCCGATGTATTTTGTCGCCGAATATACAACCAGGTCGGCACCGTGTTTCAGGGGATGCTGCCATAAGGGTCCTAAAAAGGTGTTATCAACGGTGACATGAATGTTTTTGCCTGCTATGGAAAAATGTTTTGCGATTTCAGCCGTTGCGTTGATGTCAATCAGGTCGTTGGTCGGGTTGGCAGGCGTTTCTATGTAAATCATTGCCAGTTTGTCTGCCATTCCGGTTGAATTTACGGTTTTAATGATTTCCTCTTTTGTCTGACCTGTTTTAAAAAAAGCGATTTTAATGCCGAACCTGGGCAGTATTGTTTTTATAAAATAGTCGCTTCCTCCGTACAGGGGAGTGCTTATGAGAAGCATATCTCCCGGATGCAGGAATTCCAGCAGTACCGTTGAAACTGCCGCCATGCCGCTTTCAAAAACAGCGCAGTCTTCAGCTCCGTCCCATAGCTTGAGCCTGTTTTCAAAGATATCGAGGTTAGGATTGTTGATGCGGCTGTATATTAATCCTTTTTTCTCCCCTTTTTTTCGTTTCCTTGTTCCGTGGGCCAGCTCAAAAAAGGCCTTGCCTTCTTCAGCGGTCTGGAAAATAAAAGTAGATGTTTGAAAAAGCGGGCATTTTATCGAACCTTCAGATAATTCGGGCTTATAGCC
>DAOQVZ010000054.1:0-14316 GCA_035341815.1 bacterium | reverse complement strand
CCCATCTTCTTTCTCTTCAAAATTTCATCGGGGAGAAAGCCATTCAGTTTCTTTTTAAGTATATACTTGGAGGTTGACCTCCTGAGTTTTAATCCGGCAGGGAAAGATGCCGAGGTCTCCATGAATTCATGGTCAAGGAAAGGGCTCCTGCCTTCAAGGGAGTTTGCCATCGTGGCTATATCCATCTTAACAGTCAGAACTTCCGGAAGGTAAAGGTGCTGGTCCGCATAAAGCATCTTCTCCAGCAGGCAGACATCTCCTGCTTCTTCCCATGCATCGCTGACAGGTAAGAGAGAATCAAACCCCTTTACGGCTTCCTTCATAGCACTGGAGTATATACTTTCCTTCTGTATCCTGGAGAAAGATGTAAGCCTTCTTGAATATGCATGCTCATAACCGTATTTTTCGGTTTCATCCGCCCATTTCCATATCCTGAAAAATGTGCTTGAAGGATGTTTATCGTACCCTTTAAGTAAAACCCTCATAGCACTCTTTTGCACGCCGCGAGGACACATCCTCTTGAAATTGACTATTTTTTCCAGCAGTAAAGTCTGCCAGTACCTTGTATATCCTGCGAGGCTTTCATCGCCGCCATCGCCGTTTAAAGCCACGGTAACATGCTTTCTCGTCTCCCTTGCCACGTAATAACTCGGGATCATGGAAGAATCCCCGAAAGGCTCGTTATAGTGCCATACAAGCTTAGGCAGTATTTCCATGACATCGGGCTTAACCGTAAACTCATAATGTTCGGTGCCAAACCTCTTTGCCAGAATAGCCGCATACTTAAGCTCACTGAAACTTTCTATATCAAAACCTATGGAAAATGTCTTTACCTTGTGAGAAGAAAGCCTGCTCATGATACCCACCACGGTTGAAGAATCTATGCCTCCCGACAGAAAAGCTCCCAGCGGCACGTCTGAAATCATGCGCAGTTTAGTAGCCTCGGTAAGTTTTTCCCACAAAAGTTCCGAATATTCATCCTCATTTTTCAGGTGGATTTTTTCCTTGAAATCCACGTCCCAGTACCTTCCACTTTTTATCCCGCCATCTTTCCATGATAGATAATGGGCAGGAGGAAGTTTTTTTATGCCCTTGAATATAGTTCGGGGAGAAGGAATAGCCTGGTATGTAATGAATAAATCCAGGGCATGAAGGTCAATATCCTTCCTGACCTCAGGATGGCAGAGAAGAGCTTTCAGTTCCGAGGCAAAAATAATTCCTCCGGGCAGGACTGAGTAAACCAGGGGTTTTTTCCCTATCCGGTCCCTCGCAAGGAAAAGCTCCTTCTTTTTTTCATCCCATATGGCAAATGAAAACATTCCGCGCAGGTCATTAAGAAGCCCGGCTCCTTTTTCCTCGTAAAGGTGTAGTATGACCTCGTTGTCGGAGTTGCTTTTAAACCTGTGTCCCTTCCCTTCAAGGATATTTCTCAGCTCCTTGAAATTATAGATTTCTCCGTTGCATACAAGAAAAAGAGTGTTATCTTCGTTGGACATGGGTTGCTGTCCCGTATAAAGATCTATTATTCTCAACCGCCTGTGTCCCAATCCGGCAGAATCCTTTACAAGGTATCCTTCTTCATCCGGACCGCGGTAATCCATAACACGGGTCATTTTTTTCAGCAGTTCCCTGTCTACATTTTTATTTGAGTTGATAATTCCACAAATGGCGCACATATTCTTTCCCTTTTCTTTATTAACACGTTTTTCCTGTTGGCACAGGCTTTTTTATCCCGGGTTTGTCCGGTAAACCTGCGACCATTTTTCTATTTTCTTGTAGCGGTCGCATTTATGCGACTAATTCTTGAAGTGGGATAAATCCTTTATCCCGTCAGGGACACCGCTACAAAAGGCTTACTCCTGAACACCCGTAAGTTCCTCGTATAACTCCTCATACTTCTTCACCATCTTTTGAAGAGAGAGTTTTTCCTTAACGAATTCATACCCCTTGTTACCCATTCTTTCCCTCAGGACTTTATCTTTCAGAAGGCACAGCATGGCGCCGGCAAGCATCTCCGGATCTTTAGCAGGTACGAGAAAACCGGTTTCACCATCCTTCACAATTTCTATTGTCCCCCCTACATTTGTACCGATAACGGGTTTCCTAAGAGCCATTGCTTCAATCAGAAGATTAGGCATTCCTTCCCAGAGAGATGAAAGAACAACTACATCAGATATCTTTATAATATCAGGCAAATCTTTCCTGTAGCCTGTAAAAACAACATGTTCATTCAACTCCAGTTTCTCTGCCATCTCTAAAAGACTCTTTTTTTTATCCCCTTCCCCCACTATCAGGAACTTCACATCAGCCGTAACTTTTACCACAATGGAAGCCGCCTTTAGAAAATAATCAAGACCCTTTTCAGCACAAAGCCTGCCGCCGGTTAATATGACTTTTTCTCTGGATATCCCCAGTTCCCCTCTGACAGCTTGTTTATCTTCAACACTGTCATAAAAAGCTATATCTATCCCGTTGTATATGACGCTCAATTTGCAGCCATACCTTCCAAGCGACTTCCTGTACCTTCTTTCGACCTCTTGGGAATTACATATTATCTTTCTTGTAAACCATGCTAAAATCCTATCAAAAAACAAATGGAAGGAAGTCTTCCATAAGTCCATACTCAATTCGGAAGCAATAATAACAGGTACCCTGTTTATGCACGCTGCAAGTCTTCCCCACAAATTTGAAGTAAACATCGATGCATGTAAAATATGTGGCCGTTCCAACCTCATTATCTGTATAAGTTTCAGTAGAAAAACAATATCGATCTTCCATTTTTTCCCAATAACATGAAGTTTGACTATTTTCTCAAAATCCTGTCTCATTCTACCATCACGCAGAGCTATAAGAACAGGTTCAAATTTTTTTTTATTGAGGTCCCTGATAAGCAGGTACAACTGCTTTTCAGCTCCTCCTACTTCTAGCGTACCTATTACATAACATATCTTTACCATTTTAATTCCTTTCTGAAAGCCTGTTATATAAATCGAGAGTATTATTAATTGCTTTTTCCCAGCTGAAGAATTTTGCGCGCTCCAAACCTTTTTTTTTCATATCCTGCCGCAATCTTTCGTCAGATAATACCCTATCTACAGCATCTGCTATCTCATCTTCGTCGTAAGGATTAACAAGAATAGCCGCTCCTCCTGCAATCTCAGGCATTGCAGTAATGTTGGAGGTAATAACCGGACAACCGCATGCCATTGCTTCTATTATGGGAAGCCCGAGCCCTTCATAAAGGGAAGGGAATACGAGACATTTTGCGTTATTATACACCACAGGAAGACTATCTTCTCCAAGATATCCGGGGAAAATAATACGTCCAGAGAGATCAAGTTCTTCTATGAGTTTTTTCAAGGAACTTAAAAGCATCCTTTCATCCCCAACCATTAACAGATTCACATCTTTGTGCCTGTCTTTAATAGTATTAAAAGCTTTTAAGATTCTCTTCAGGTTTTTTCTTTCTACTGAAGTTGCAACGCATACAATATAGGATTTTTCATTTACGCCGTTTTCTATATTATCAAATCCCGGGTAAGCAAAATTGCTTCTTATACCGTGGTAAATAACACTTATTTTTTCTCTTGGAATATCATATAACTCCACAAGTTTGTTTTTTACGTATTCTGAAACTGCTATTATACTGTCAGCACGTTTCAGATAAACAGGAAAATGCTTGTACCATCTGTCTTTGTACCACTTTACTTCCAGCTCTTTAAAATCCAGGCCGTGAACGGTTATAATACCTTTCGCTTTTTTTAATTTAGGCAGGAAAAAACCTATGCCGTGAAAGATATCTATCTGCTGACCTGCCAGAAGCTTTTCAATTATTCCTATATTGTGCGATTCCATGAAATCAACGCATTGTTTTGGTATCCGGCTGACGCAAAGAGAAATTTTTTTTTCTTCAGGTACGTAAACCATTTTTTTTCTTTGATGAAAATTCCTCCAGAAATACCCGTAAATAATATATTCGTTTACCCTGTCGAATTCCGCAAGATGTCTGATAAATTGCATCCCCCATAACTCCAAACCTGCCGGCTCTTTCTTTCCGAATGCTGCATCAATCGCTATTTTCATTTTATAGCCAACCTGATTTTTGAGAATCTATAATGAAGTTGTTAACGGAATACTTATTCTCAATATAATTATTCATTTTGAATTAATCCCTTGTAAACATCTATTATTTTATCAACCCAATTATCCAGTCTGTATTTTTTAATAACGTAATCCTTTTGCTCTGCATTTATTTCTTCTTTGATTTTTCGAGATTCGTTAAGAATGCCTAATATGCATTCTCTTAAACCATCAATACTTTCACTTTCAAAAATTTTACAATTCGGTATATCAAAACGGTGCCCCCTAATTTTACTCTGAATAGTCTGACATCCAGCGTAGATTGCTTCAATAACAGAATAACAGAATCCTTCTTCGCGGCTTGCCGATATGAAACAATCTGCTATTTTATAATAAGTTGCTATATCATCCCTTGGAGGCAACAATTTAATCCAATCAGGGATACTCCCTCCTAAAATCTCCGTAAGACGGCCTTTCACTAATTCTTTGTTCGTTGACAACACTATTCCCAGTACTATCTTTTTATCTCCCGCAAGAGGTTGCATTGCATGCACCACTATGTCAACACCTTTTCGCAGATAATCGAAGCCAAACATTAAAAACATTTTATCGTCTCCCTTTATACCGAGCGATTCTTTTGCTACCGGCTCATAATTATCCAATCTGGTAAAATCAATTGCATTTTCAGCTGTATATACTGTTTTTTGTTTAAATCCGCTTTCTATTAAATTTACAGAAACGTCTTTACTGCAAGCTATATGAATACTGCCGTGCATTACAATTTTTTTCAGAACTTCTTTGAATGCTGAATTACTTTTATTGTAGTGATTATGATGATGAATTATATCCATGAGCGAAGGCTTTACTATTTTGAGCAGTTTAGTCAACAGAATATCTTTGATACCTCCAAAATGAGTATGTATAATACCAACATTATGTCTCTTTATTATCTGAATCATAAGTCTGACATCATGAATTTTCCTTCCATTTTTGTAGTAAATGGTATTGTGCTTACCGAAATTTTCTACTTCTTTAATCCATGATAATTCTTTAGCCTGAAAAGGGAGCAGATAGAAGGTTTTTATGCCTTTATCACGCAGTTTATCATCTAAAGCCCAAATGGACCTCATAAAATTTCCCGGATAAGGTGCGCAAAATTGCATATTTTGCAAAACATTTTTATTCATATCTTAAGCTCCCCAATATAATCTTTCTTCTTCGATTTTCCTGGGTGAATGCAGCTTTTATTATTCCCAGAGGACTTTTAACCGCATGTTATCCTTAAATTCTCGTTTATATGAACCTGTTTATTTCTTTCCACCTGCTCGCCAATAGACCAGTATCTTACGGGAAAAAGCACCGCATTTGAATAATATCATGCCGCTTGCTATAAAAACCCATATAATTCTTATCAGGTTTTCATAGGAAAAACACATCCTTAAAAAATATGGCGATTTCAGGAATGAGATATAATATTTCCTTGCACTTTTAAAATCCCCTTTCATCAACGCTTTTTGCCCTGAAGCAAATTCCTCCACCGATTTCAAAATGCCGTATTTTCGCCATGAGATTTTTGAAATGATATCTTTCTCCCCTGCGTAACCGGCATAATAATCCATTACGATAAAAAAAATTTCACTGTTAGTATCAAACTTTTGTGACCCCTGGCCGGAATGGACACGGTAATACATCAGTTTTTCATGGATGATTCCCACCGGACGTTTCTGCATAATACGCAGCCACATCTCCAGGTCGTTTGCCGTAAAGGTGCTATTTTTATCCAAACCGTATTTCTGAAGGAGACTTATCCATCTTGCCGCTTCGGGATCAGAAAAAAAATTCTCTTTCTTGAAGTTACCCACTTTTGAAAATATCTCTTTAACAAACATGGCACTCGGACATATAAGAAAACCGCATGATTCAAGAAAACCGTTGTAGGCTTTTTCGAAGTCCATGATGTTAACACCAGAAAACTTCCGTGGTAAATTTCTCTCCCCGATAATCCTTCCTGCTTCATCTATCTTATATGCTTCGGTAAAAACCGCTGCAGCTTCCGGGCATCCCAGCAGAAAATTCACTTCTTTTTCCACCATATCAGGAAGATAAACGTCATCCGAATGGTAAAAAGCCAGAAATTCTCCTCTGGCGAGAGAGAGTATTACATTATAATTACCGTAGCAGTAGAGATTTTCTCTGTTTTTATTGAATTTTATCCTCGCATCGCCGTAAGAAAAGATAATCTTTTCCGTATCGTCGGTGGACCCGTTATCCGAAACTATTATTTCCAGGTTGGTATACGTCTGCCTTAAAATTGATTCAAGACATTGGCTGAGATACCTTCCGCTGTTATATGTTGGAATACCTATGGTGACCAGTGGTTGTCCGCTCATCATTCAGCCGTCGGGAATTTATCTTCCCACAATAGTTTTACAGGTACTTTCATTACTTTTTTCATAGCCTTATTTTTATGAATCCTGCGGGCTGCGGTAAAAAAAGCAGCCGGTATGTGTAAAAAAGTGACGAGGACCAGAAATAACGGTACACTTACCCGGTAAAAACCATGCACCAGGGAAAGTGCCTCCCGGGAAAAGGAGACGTCGTTCATTTTCAGGCTTATCATCTGCTGTATAATTCCCTTGCGGAAACCCTTGATCAAAATCCTTACCAGTCCCTTGGAATAACCGTTTTTCTTCAAAGCATCAATAAATGCATAAAGCATTTTTATGCCTAGCGTAAGATACTGGTCAGGACTTTTCATCCATCCCGGTTTTCCCTCAGCAGGATTCCTGAACCGCACAAGTGGACTTGATACCACATAAGCAGGCTGGTTTTTCAACGTGTATATTGGTAAAACCGTCTGGGCATGGAGAGCCGAAATATCAAGATATTTTCCAAAATTATCCTTTTCCCATCCTCTCTTGCGAACTATATTTGCGGAAAACGTCGTATTTGTAAATCTCGTAACCCTGAAAAATTCTTCACCAGAGCTGCAATAACGGTCTTCAGGGATTTTTATTACCATGCCGCATTTCTTCTTCATATCGGCATCATATCTGGTATAGTTGACGAATATCCATGCAACATCTCCGTGATTCCTGATTACATCCAGCACCTTTTTTATTGCACCTTTTTCAAGCATGTCGTCATCCGCAAGCAGCCATACATAATCCCCTTTTGCCTTTATTATGAATGCATCAAATTTCCTGTAGGAATCTATCTTTTCCACATTCTTGTAACAGGTTATCAAATCAGGATATTTCTTTTTATATTCCTCCATTACATGGGGTGTTTCGTCAACGCACCCATGGTCCGAAATGATAATTTCTATCTTTTCGCCTATCCCATCAAGCTGGTTGATAACACTATCCAGAGCCTGGCGGAGATATCCTGCCCGGTTATAGGTAGGTATCGCCACTGTCAATTTTATATTGCTGCTGTCAGGCATATCGGTTTCCTTTTTTTTATGGCCTGGAAAGTTTCCATTTCAATACAGGGGAGAGCAATCCCAGGCGCGTATCGTTGGAATACGGGTTAAAATCAACGTCGCGGAAAAATTCAAATCCCATCATGGATTCATTGCCTGCCGGCAGAATCCAGCCGGTATAATGCATTGCACAGATAAGTTCCAACCTGTATGCCTTGTTGGCAAAGAGTTCAGTCGGAACTGGAACAGAAAGTTTTATCCTGCCGGGCAGAACTTTGCCGAAGTTTATTTCACCTGTATCATGAACATCCGTACCAAAAAGTATAGTGCCGTCATCCCCGTAATAAAGTATATTGAATATCAATCTTGAATCACTCTGAATTAAATCAGCTTCTATGACAGCATCATACTGTTTGCTGTTAAACAATTTACCTTCAGGTATATTCCCATTCTTATCAACTACATAGAAACGATTTATTCTTACTGCATCCATAAAAGGATATTTTTTATCAGGTGCTATCCACTCCATTTTTCTCCTGCCGACTTTATCTGCAGCTTCAAGATAATTCTTTACGGTATCTTTTGCAGTGCCCGCGTAAACCAGTCTCCCCCGTTCCAGAAGAAGTCCTCTTGTACAAAGGCTTGATATAGCCGACATATTGTGGCTTACGAATAGAACAGTCCTGCCTGCTTTTCTACTTATCTCTTTCATTTTTCCCAGGCACTTCTTCTGAAACTCTACATCACCCACGGATAAAACCTCGTCTACTATCAAAATTTCCGATTCAAGATGGGCAGCCACGGCAAAAGCCAGCCGTACGTACATACCAGAAGAATAACGTTTTACGGGTGTGTCCAGAAATTTCTCCACCTCGGCAAAACCCACGATATCATCAAACCTGGCTTTTATCTCCGCCCTTTTCATCCCCAGGATTACACCGTTAAGGAAGATATTCTCCCTTCCCGTGAGTTCGGGATGAAAACCTGTACCCACTTCAAGAAGGCTTGCAACCCTGCCGTGCAACTCAATTATCCCTTCAGTAGGTCCGGTAATACGGCTGATAATTTTAAGAAGGGTGCTTTTACCCGCCCCGTTTCTGCCTATGACCCCCACTACGTCTCCATTCTGTATATCGGCTGAAACATTTTTCAATGCCCAGATATAATCAATATCCGGCTTTTCCACCCGCAGCCTGAACAGATTCTGCAGTGTCTCGCGAATAGTCTTATATCCGCGAATTTCCCCGAGATTGAACCTTTTTGAAATATTCCGTATTTTAATTGCAGTATTCATATTCTGTCGGCAAAGTTTTTTTCCACCCGCTTAAAGTAATAGAGTCCCGAAAAGAAAATAATCACGGTAACAGAAGCGCTTACAAGGAAAAAGCCGTAGTTTATTGGCTGCGCGTGCAGAAATGACATCCTGTGGGCTGTTATGAAACCGTCCATGGGATTCACGAAAGAAATCCATCTGTATTTTTCCAGTATACTGCTGGGATAAATAACCGGAGAGAGAAACATCCACATCTGCACCAGAAAGGGAAGTGCATGGCGTATGTCACGGTATTCCACATTCAGGGCTGAAAACCATAAACCCATTCCTGTAGCCAGCAGCCACGTAAAGAATAAAACAACCGGAACAAAAAATATGGTTAGGGCAATTGAGTACTTGTAAAAGACCATCATCCCTATAAGCACCAGGCTGGCAATCAGGTAATCAAGCAGTCCTGCAAAAGTCGCACTCATGGGTATCAGTATTCGCGGGAAATATATCTTTGTAATGAGGTTGGAGCTTGCATTAAGGCTGTTGCCGGCCTGGGTTATCGACTGGCTGAAGTACTGCCATAAAAGCAGTCCCGAATAGGAAAAAATGGGATAAGGAATACCCTCTGTGGGAACCTTGAACATTCTGCCTATAAGCAGAGTAAAAACAACCATCGCGCAAAATGGCTGGATTACTGCCCATGCAGCACCGAAAAAGGTCTGTTTGTAACGTACCTTTATATCCCTGACAGCCAGCATAAGGGCAATATCCCTGTACTCCCACAGTTCTATGAAGTCAATTCCAACCCAGCCAGGTGTGGGCCTGATTATTGTTACTCTTTCGTTTTTTTTATCTGCCATCACCCTGCCTCTCTACAATCTCCCTGAATAAGGTTTCGGCATAGCATTCCGCACTGAATGGATATATCCTTTCACTTTGAACAAAATCCTTTATGGCTTCCAGATATTCTTCATACTCCTTATCAGGCATATTTTTCATGTACTTATAAAGCTCTTCATAGGTCTTGAAACTCCTTCTGTCTATGAAGGTTTCCGGAGGTATGTAATCGGTCACATTAGGGGACCCCAGGTAAACAGGAACGCATCCGGCAAAAAAACAATCAAAAATTTTTTCGGTTATATATCCCGGTATACTTCTCCCGTTTTCGTAGCATATTGAAAATCTGTATTTATTCATGATTTCCCTTTTGGATCTGATTGAACCCCTGTAAACCGAGTATCTCGGACGCAATAATTTTGTCAAAAACTTAATCCTGTTCAGTTTTGACATATAACCGGTAAAATAATGCTTGTCCCATCCGAAACCGTAAAGATCAAAATCTCCAGGATGGTTTTCTTCAAACCAGCATATAGCCCTCTTCCTTTCCGTGTAAAGTTCCAACGGATGATTCTGTGATTTATTGCAGGCTATCATGGTGCAGAATTTACTCTTTCGTGCAATACACGTATCAACCTTTTCAGGAATTCTCTGGGAAAAATTCAGTTTGAAATATTTAAAATTGTCCACGTAATCGTCATTCCATGTAAAAATTTTCCTGAAATATTTATGGTTTTCCTTATTCCAGTTATCCGGCCTGATAATCTCTGATTCCCATATCATAAGATAGAGATTTTTGCACCCGCTTTTGATTAATTCCATGAAGTATTTATTTCCGAAAGTTGGAAAATCCATAAATACGAAAGCATCAAAATTTTTCAGATCGTCGGTATCAATCGTATCAACCCTGTGGCCTTTCTCAACGAAATACTGCCTGAGGTAAACGTTGGGGTAAAGAAGATCGTCACCGATGGGAGCATCCTTATCTGTAAACATCCTGTTATTGTTGTATACCTCGTAATAATTAAAAAATCCTACACGCATCTCAGGTCCTGCCTTTGAGAAATTTCTCAATAGTCACCACCATGTATTTTAGTTTTTCAGATGTCATTCCCGGGTATACACCTATCCAGAAAAGGTTGTTCATAACCAGGTCTGTATTTTCAAGCTTGCCTGGTATCCTGCATTTCATGTCATGGTATGCCGGTTGTTTTACAAGGTTGCCCCCGAAAAGCATCCTGGTGGCGATTTTATTCTGCTCAAGACAGTTTACAATATCCGATCTCCTGAAAGGCGCATTTTTTTTCACCATTAAAGGAAACCCGAACCAGGCAGGGGCAGCATATTTATGCCATTCAGGCAGAACAAACAGATCTTCATATTTTTTAAGACTGCCGTAAAGGAAGTCAAAATTTTTCCTGCGAGCCTCTATGAACCCGGGAAGTTTTTCAAGCTGGGCGACCCCTATTGCCGCCTGCATATCGGTCATTTTCAGGTTATATCCAATGTGCGAATATATATATTTGTGGTCATAGCCAAAAGGCATCCTGCCGTGCTTTGTGGAAAATCTTTTCCCGCAGGTATTGTCACATCCCGGTTCGCACCAGCAGTCCCTTCCCCAGTCACGGAAAGAAAGTATTACCCTGCGTAATAAAGGGTCGTCTGTCATAACGGCCCCTCCCTCGCCCGTCGTTATCATGTGGGGAGGATAGAAACTGCAGGTTGAGATATGTCCGAATGTCCCTGTATACCTGTTTTTATACTTTGAGCCGAGACTGTCGCAGTTATCCTCGATAAACCACAGGTTATATTTTTTTACAATATCCGTAATTCTATCCAAATCAGCAGGATTACCAAGTGTATGCGCGATAAAAATCGCCTTTGTCTTTGCCGTAATTGCTTTTTCAATCCTGTCTGCATTGATATTGTATGTACCTGGCTCTACATCAAGAAAAACAGGTACCAGGTTATTCTGGAGTATAGGGTTCAGGGTGGTAGGGAACCCGCAGGCCGTTGTTATTACTTCATCTCCCGGCAAAAGCCTTTTCTTTTTCAGCAGAGGCGAGGTCAAAGCAGAAACCGCCAGGAGGTTTGCAGAGGAACCGGAATTGACAGGAATAGCGTATTTCACCCCGATAAAACCTGCCAGTTTCTTTTCAAACTCTTCCGCGTACCTTCCGGCCGTCAACCAGAACTCAAGCGAGGCTTCCACGAGGTTGAGAAGTTCCTTCTCATCGTAAACCCTGCCGCCGTAATTAACGGGAGTCCGGCCGGGAATAAACTTCTCCCTTTGCCTGTTCTCTTTCCAGTATTTTTCAACCTTCCCGAAAATTTCCTTTTTGATTATTTCACTTTTTTTCATCTATCATATCCTCTTCCTTGAATACTTCATTCCAGGGCACGGGCAGACTTTTTCCGTATATTCTGCCGGCAACATATTTATCTATGAATTTCCTGTCCTCGGCTATCAGGCAGGTATCAACATATTTGCCGAAATATTTAATCTTCAAACCTCTTTCAATAATTTCCTTCAAAGGTTCTTCAAAAAAGTTACCCAGGGATACGTGTATGTACGGGCACGGCATGACATCCCCGTACATGGTAATAGAAATCATTCTTTTTACGGCTATACAACCGAGATCAAGACCGTAAGAAGGTGTAAGATGTGTAAACACGTTATATTTCTTTTCAAGCTCTCTCATATAATTCATATCTTCCATTGTCACAAGTGCATCAAAGTTGCCTTCCCAGTCTCCAACAGGCTTTGCATAACTTACAAAGACCCCCACATTTTTCTTCCTGAAAAATTCAAGGAATTTAATAAATTCTTCGCTCCTGAGCCTCTGTTTTGTAACGACCGTCTGGATTATTACATTAAGCCCGGCTTCAAGAGAAGCGTCAAGAGCCCTCAGGCATCTTTCGTGGGAACCTTTTTTTCGCCTGAATGCATCGTGCTCTGACGGGTCAAGTCCATCAATGCTCAACTGAATCTTGTCAACCCCTATCTTTTTAAGGTGTTTTGCCCTCTCCCTGTCAAGAAACCAGCCGTTGGTATCGGCAACAATCCAGAATTTTAACGGGTCAATAGCTTCAACAATTCTGTCAAAATCAGGGAAAATAAGTGGCTCTTCATCATTAAATAACCCTATATTGTTGCATAAAGTACAGTGTCATGCGTAAACGAAGTATAATTACGTAGATAAAATTCATATCCCTGTTTCAAACTTTCTATGTAAAGCGGAATTTCCCAAATGTGGTTTGGAGCATGATACACACTTATAGCTAAATCAGGCTTATTTTTCTTAATCAACGTCTCAGTACCTTTGAGCGCTTCCAACTCTGCGCCCTCAATATCCATATTGATAAATGTTGGCTTGAATTTTGGGATTACATGGTCTAATGCAACACATTGAATAAAAGAATTACCATTATTTGAAATTGCACTGTTAATTTTATTGCCACCTGCAAAACGCAGTTATGTTTCTCGAGTATTATAATATACATACGCTTTTCCCGAATTAAAATTCAGGTTTCTCCGTTTTTAAAAGACCCTCCACTTTTAAAAGTATCTCAATGCGATGTTTATCCCTTCAGTTCATAGGCTATTTTCTCGTATTACAGTATTTTATATATTCGTCCAGCTTAATTTTTTCCTTGTCAATTCTGCTGATTATTGACCTGTACCAATCGTATAATTCCTTCAACGCATCGTCAAAAGAAGTAAATTCTATTTTTGGAAATTCTTCCAACAATCTTTTATTGCTTCCGCTGTATTCAGTATTCAAACCGGGATTCACAACAATAATCTCTGAGGGTTTTTCAGATAATCTGTTGATTTTCCCGGCTATGGTGAGTAAATCTACGGTTCCTCCGGTAGTAACATTATAGAATTTATGTCGAACTTTATTCTTTATAAAAAGGTTTATGATCCTGCCCAGGTCATTAACATAGAGGTAATCGAAATAGACATTCTGGTTTATTACAATGGGTAAATTCAGAAGATTCTTCACAATCGCATTAGAAATAAATTTATACTCATAATCCTCGTGTTTCCCAAAAACTCCAAAAAGACGCAGATTGACAATTTTATCAGACAATTCTATATATTTGGAACAGACATATTTTGAAAAGCCGTAGTCTTCAACCGGAATATATGTATCAAAATAATTTTCTTTTACTAAAGACATACAATGTTGTCGACAGTATTCAGCACCAGTTCCCAAGAAAATTATTTTTTTTATCCGCGGTAAGTTTTTAACCAGATTAAAAAACATCTTTAGATTTTTTGTTACTATATCTGTTTTACCTATGTCATATCCAGTTTTCCTGGAACCCCCGACGTTAGCACAATGAATAACAATATCAATTTTATTCCCTGCTATAAATTGAATTACATCCTCCGTATTCAGTAATTCAAGTTCATTATGATACGGATAAAATAACAGATATTCATTTGAATAAGATTGACTCAGATATTCAACAAGATTACGTCCTATAAAACCTTTTGCACCTGTTATAAAGATTCTGATTTTATTTGAGTTAGTCTGATTCATGTTTTTGAAATTTTAAAAATACTGTTCGTAAATTTTATGAATCTGTACGATATTATCTGGACATTTGGAATGCCACTTCCAACTGTTTGGTTTGGGATTCCCTGAGATATAAGCAAGCTTTTTGTTTAGAGGAGTCAAGAGTATACATTTGTATAATA
>DAOQVZ010000053.1:0-14469 GCA_035341815.1 bacterium | reverse complement strand
TCATATACGAAGTACAGGAAAGGAGAGGGCAACCTGCGCCGGGATATTTTCATCGTGATTTCTTTTTCAACTTTGTAAAGCCTGAATCTCAGGTTGTGAAAAAACTCGGATGCTTCCGGAACTATTATTTTTGAATATTCCTCCATTGTCCTGAGGGCTTCGCCGGCTCTCATGAAGTTCTTTCCCACGGTTGTCGGCATATCTTCCCTGTTTCTTGCATCGAGTTTCTTGCCTCTGTCGCATACCGTATCCCGCGAAGCCTTGAGTTCAATAAGCCTGAAATGCTTTTCCGTTTCTTTCGAAAGGGAATGCCTTAATATTTTCAGTTTTTTTATATCGCTGGGACCAAGTCCGTAATAAAACCTCACGGCGTCTTCTATTGTTCTGAGTCCTTCTCTTGCCCTGTTGAAATTTGCGTCAATTATTCTGAGAGTGTTTTTCATGTTTCTGAAAGGACGGTTACCTTAGCCGGAGGGCACGGGGAAAATAATATGTTTGTATTTTGGAGAAATTAACAATTGTATTATGGCTGTTTTTCCGCCTCTTTTTCTTCCTCTTGCGTATCGTTTTCTTCGTCAGTTGTATCTTCTGTTGTTTCCTGGGCGCCGTTGCTCTTGATTCTTGAAATAAATATCTCAATATTGCCTATCCTTTCTATGCCTATCGCATCCTGCAGGTAATTTTTGGTTACTTCCTGTATCTGGGTACAGAGTTCAGGTATATTGAAATGGGAAAAAAGTTTGAGGTTTATCGTTGTGTTGAGCCCTTTTGATGAAATAACGGTTTTTACCCTGAGAGAATGGATATCTTTTATCTGCTTTATAAGCATGGAATTAATATAGTTTTCTATAGCCCTGAGGGAAATTTTAATCTTGCCGTTAGGATTGTCGAAAGAAACAACCTTTGTTTTGTATATATGGTCGAACCAGTTTACTGCCCATATTATTCCCATGAGAATCATGCCCGTTCCTATGAGTCCGAAAACCAGCATGTTTTTCTCAATGTATCCGGCAGTTATTAACAGTAAATCAGGTTTTGCCGCCCATACAGTCAGGAAGAAAAAAGCAAGACATATTCCTGAAATCGTGAAGATTGTACTGATAATAATATTTAATATTTTCATTCTCAGCCCCCATTTTTATGCTGTTGTATAGTTCATTCGCTAAACAGAGTCCGGCATTATGCTCCAAGATAAGTCTCTGTTTATGCAAATTTCTTGATACATTTTTCTAAAATTCCGAAATAAGAAAAGCGTTATGTCTGTATATTCTGCAAACGGTAGCCGTTTATACCGTGAGGTACACCCTTTCGATAGTCCGCCAACGCCTTAGTGGCGGAAAGGTGCGTTGGTTGATAATCGTGCAAGGACGCAGGCTCCCCGTTACACGGGATAAATACCGGAAATACCCGGCACAAGAAAGCCTGCGGCTACCAAAAAAATTTTACTATGTAAAAAATTGTAATTTTATCAAAAGAAAGCTTGCTAAACCTATGTCTATCAAGGATTTTACCATTAAATTTCTTATGTCGGAATTTCTGATACATTCATAATTAAAGTCGCTCTGGTAAGTCCATAATAATGAACCATGTATGAAATGGAACAAAAGGATACAGTTTTCCGACATAACTTATGTGACTCTTTGTAAAACGTCTGCAAGAGGTTATACTCCAAGCTCTTTCAAATTGTCAAAAACCTTGACAAATGCCTCAGCCAGCAATTTTGCCACCCTTGTGTTATTCGGGGCTCTCAGGGGCATTGTCATGCCGAAATGGGTATCGCAGTGTTTTTGGGCTACAGGATAGTCTTTGGGATTGTAGGTGATTTTTCTTGTATTTGGACATGTCCACGGGCAGCCCTTGCCGTAAGCATTTTTAGCCTGGAAGACTGTCATTGCCGGAAGTATGTATCTCTGCCATATATTGCACTGAGTTCCTTCTGCATCCAGGGCTTTAAGAATGGCGTCTCTCAGCAAAACGTCCTTTCCTTCATAACCCAGCTTTTTGGCGTCTATGTGCATTGTAAGATTGTACCAGATATGTTTGTGTCCCTTCGGTACATAGGGAGGTATAAGTCCTTTTATATCTTTTATCCCTTCAAGGAGAACATGCGCATTTTCTTCCTGTATTTTAAGATAGCTGTCGAGTTTTGTCAGCTGCGCTCTGCCGAATCCCGCCACCAGTTCACTGCTCCTGTACATCCAGCCGAGAGCATAGGCATGGTAATCTCTGCTTTCATTGGGTTTCCTATCCTCTCCGAATGACCACAGCATCTTTGCGGTATTGAGCATCTCTTCGTCATCGGTTACAAAAATTCCTCCTTCTCCGGAAGTCAGGCACTTATTATGGTTCAGGCTAAAACCGCCGCAGTCTCCCCACAGTCCAACTTTTTTTCCCTTGAATTCCGCTCCGTGCGACTGGCAGGCGTCTTCTATAACTTTAAGGTTATGTTTTCTTGCTATCCTGCATACTTTTTCCATGTTTACTGCCAGTCCGTGCAGGTGAACGACAAGAATGGCTTTTGTTTTTGGTGTTATGGCAGCTTCTATCTTGTCGGTATCAATGTTCATCGTTTTGTAGTCAATGTCAACGAAAACCGGTATTGCATTATGGTGAAGAATGCATGTAACACTTGATGACCATGAGTATGCAGGTACTATGACCTCGTCCCCTGTACCGCAGCCGCATGCGGCTACAGCCATGTGAAGAGCAGCAGTGCCGCTGTTGGTCAGTATGGCAAACCTGTTTCCGTTCCACCGGGCAAAATCCTTTTCGAGAGCAGTACAGTTAGGCCCGTACGTGTGAGACGGACCTTCAAGTGCTTTCAGAACATATTTTTTGTCTATCTCGCCTATGGGCGGCCAGGGTTTTACGTAACCTTTGGGAATCGTTCTTTCTCCGCCAAGAAGGGCAAGCTTGCTTCTCTTTCTTATCTGCATGTCTTTTCTCCTTTTTCTCAATTGTGCCGTTTATTATTGTCTGTATTTCATGCGGCAGTTTAAACCATCCAATATTTTTATCTGAATCCCTGTTAGAAGTCTTGATTGACATGAAAAATTTTCAGTGCAAACTCTCATTTTACTGTTTCAAAAAGATGCTTGAAGTACTTGAGCGCCTTTCTCATTGCTTCTTCAGGGGTGTATGTTTTGCCTTCATACTCAAAGTTGATATACCCACCATAGTTATTTTCTGCCATTGCCTTGATAATTGCAGGATAGTCAAGCAAACCTTCGCCCGTGAGAGCTGCCTTATAGTATTTTCCGTCCGCTCCATGTCTGCCTTCCTTTCCTGCCGGCTCCCAGTCTTTGAAATGAGCATGGACTATATAGTCTTTTGAGTTCAGATACCCGTCGACCGGATTTTCTCCTCCAGTCAGCATATTGCCAGCATCATAAGTGACTCTCAACTGCGGAATCTCTTTTATAGCTTCGTTTACGTCCGATGAAATAACGAAAGGCGCCGAGTCCTGGGGAAAATGTTCAACTGTTACCGTGACGCCGTTTTTTTTACCTATCTCTACCGCATCTTTCAATCCTTCAATGCAATTTTTTCTGCTCTCCTGCCTTGTCAATCCTTCCTTTCCTGTCAGGGGAAGCATTATCTTGTCAGTTCCCAGTATTAATGCAGTCTCGATTCCTTCTTTTATTTTGTCAATGCCGGGCTGTCTCGATTTCCTGTCGGGAAAGTTTATATCCGAAAAAAAAGTATAACAAGCCGTTTTAAGTCCGAAATCATCGCATATCTTTTTTACCTCGGCGGGAGCTGTGCCGTATGTTGTAATCCAGTCTATGGCTTCAAGTTCGAGCTTCCTGGTTAACCTGCACAGCTTAACAATATCCTTTGTCTTGTTCCATTCTCCCAGGGCAATAGTGTATGACATCATGCATAACTGTTTATATTCCACCTTTTCTCCTTTGCTCCATACCCTTCTTTAACATCTTTTGGGTATGGAGCTGTAATCTGCCTCAATAAATACCGTGTGCAATTTGCTGTCAATTATTTTCATTTCACATTCAACATTTCACTTTTCGCGTTCTAAAATACCAGAGAACTTCTATCAGACTTCAATGATATGATATACCAATAAGGACTGAAAAATCAAATTATTTGGCGGTGTATATCTTGCCTGGCAGTTCGGACAGCATACCTTTTATAACAAGTCTTATAAGCGCATCTGAAATTTCCCTTGCGTTCAGCCCCGTTTTGGAAATCAGTTCTTCGACGTTGATTTTCTCTTTTCCAGCGGCTTCCATTATCTTTTTCTCGGTTTCTGTAAGGTTTCCTTCCTTTGATTTTCTTTCAGAGGAAGCATTTTTTATTTCAAGGTTCAGGGAATCGAGAATGTCTTGAATATTTTCTACCAGGGTGGCTCCTTCTTTCAAAAGCCGGTTTACTCCCTTTGAAAAAAGGTTGTCAACCTGTCCCGGCAGGGCAAAAACTTCCCTGCCCTGTTCAAGTGCGCAATTAGCAGTTATAAGCGCTCCGCTTTTCTGTCCCGCTTCAACTACGAGTGTTCCCTTTGACATGCCTGACACAATCCTGTTTCTCAGTGGAAAATGTCCGGGTTCGGGCCTGGCTGAAAAATTAAATTCCGTGATAACTGCCCCATTTTCTTTTATTGAATCGGCAAGCTTAAGATTTTCTCGCGGATAAAAATTATTAAATCCCGACCCGAGAACGCCTGCGGTTTTACCATTTCCTCTCAATGCTCCCCTGTGGGCGGCAGCATCGATTCCCTTTGCCAGTCCGCTGACAATTGCAAAACCGTAATATGCGAGCTCGGTGGCAAGTTTTTCGGCCATCCTGATTCCGTAAAAAGAGGGATTCCGCGTTCCAACAACGGCAAGCATTTTGTCTGTTTCAGGAATGTGTCCTTTCACGTAAAGCATATAGGGAGGGTCGTATATATGTTTTAAAAGGAGAGGGTATTCGGTATCATGAAAGGTGACAATTCGAACACCGTTTTCCCTGCAGAATTCAATCTCTTTCTTCCATGGCAATTGTTCCCATCTCTCAATTTTCCATGCAACTTTTTCCGGCACTCCCGCTTCTTTCAGCTCATTGAATCCAAGCTGGAAAACTTTTTCGATGGAGCCGTGAAAGGCAACAAGTTTCTTAAGTCTTGCGGGACCGAGTCCGGATAAGTTAGCACAAATCCAGAATTTTTTCTCTTCCATTTGAGGCCGTTCAAACTGTGGAATCAGGATTAAAAAGCTTCTGGTGTTCCATGAGGGCGTATCTGTCTGTCATGCCGGCTATGTAGTCGCAGATAACAACCTCCATGCGCTCTTTTTCCATTTTTCTCTGTGTATGTGGAGGCAGTTGCTTTGGTTCTTTTATGTACGAATTAAACAAATCTTCTATAACCTTCGCAGCCTTTTGTGCCATCCTTATTATTCTGTAATGCGCGTACATGTTTTCTTCGAGAAATTTTCTCATCTGGTTGTGTTTTTCTTTCAATTCGGGGGAATGCGAGACAACGGGCGATATTTTTCTGACTTCGTCTACGCTGAAAACGCCTGCTTTTGATATATTTGAAGAACTTCTGGTTACAATATCTTCAACGAGAAAATTGATAAGCCTGCGGATTATCACGATTCTTTTAAGTTCCTTGTCAAGATTTTCAAGGTAAGAAGACGATTCGATTTCTTTCCAGAGCTGTATATTTTTCAAGTCTTCGAAATTGATGATGCCTGATTTAAGGCCGTCATCGAGGTCATGGCATGTATAAGCGATTTCGTCCGCAAAATTTACTACCTGGGATTCCAGGGAAGGTGATGGATTCCTTGTGAATTCCTCGTATTCCTGTTCTTCGGCCGGCAGGTCGTAGCTCGTATTATGTTTTATTATCCCTTCCCTTACTTCAAACGAGAGGTTCAGGCCCGTGAATTGAGGGTATTTTTTTTCAAGCCTGTCGACTATTCTCAATCCCTGCCTGTTATGTTCAAAACCATTACAGCCGTGGTTGAGCATAAGGCTGTTAAGCGCATCTTCTCCCTTGTGTCCGAAAGGAGTGTGTCCTATGTCATGGGCGAGGGAAATGGCTTCCACAAGGTCTTCGTTAAGCCTCAGAATTCTTGCGATTGTCCTTGCAATCTGCTGTACTTCAAGAGTATGTGTTAGCCTGTTTCTGTAGTAGTCGCCTTCATGGTATATGAAAACCTGTGTCTTATACTCCAGCCTCCGGAATGCGGTTGAATGTATAATCCTGTCCCTGTCTCTCTGAAAAGGAGTCCTCAGAGGATGCTCTGTCTCTGAGTATTTTCGGCCCATGGTTTCAAAAGATTTAACCGCGTACGCGGCCAGGCTTATTTGCTCAATCTCTTTTCTCTGTCCGTTATGTTCCATTTTTATCCCTTTCCGGCAGGTAGAACAAGGGATTGACAGAAACTGTTCCTATCCTTATTTCAAAATGCAGGTACCTTATTCTGTGCGTGCCGCTCTTTATCCGGGCTATCGTTTCACCCCTGGCTATATTGTCTCCCTGCTTTATCAGTATTTCCATATCGTGCCCGTAGATTGTATATATGCCATTCAGATGTTCCAACACAACAGTCTCCTGATGTTTTGCCGTCATTCCAGCAAAGACCACCTTTCCATTGTCGGCAGCAACGATTTCTTTGCCGGGGTCGACTGCTATATCTATTCCCTGGTTTCCAAGCTCTCCGAAATTACATATTATTTTTCCTGTTACAGGCCAGAGGAAAACCTTATCTTTGATTATGGGAACAGGATTCTCAGGCATGGGCAGCAGTTCCGGCGTCTCAGGAGCCATTTTTTCAGTGGGAGGTTCAGGATAGTCCTGTTTAAAAGGTTCTGCAAGAGAGGAAACAGGAGGTGTCAAAGCATATGAAGGTTGTTTTTTATCAGTTCCTGGAATCAAAAGCTTTTGTCCGACAGAAAGTTTTTCTTCGTTCATGCTGTTTGCTTTTTTAATCCTGTCAATGCCCCTGTGTATTTCCATGGTTTTTTCGAGGCCGTAGTAATATTTTGAAATTCTGAAAAGGTTTTCTCCCCTTCTGACATAGTGGCTGGTGACATCTTCGGTTTTTGATGAAGTTGTGGAAGTGGTTCCCACGGTCAGTGTGCAGCCGGAAATAAGCATGAGCAGAAGTATAAGAATCTGAAGTTTTTTCTGTGGAGTCCTTTTATTTTTAACATTCATATTTCTGATAGTACTCATTGTTTTTTTGTGCAGGCGGACGGGCATAATATTTTGAGCCTGCAATCCTGGCACATGGGTTTTTTAGCCTTGCATATTTTTCTCCCATGAAGTATCAGTTCCATCGATAAGGAAATCCATTTTTCCCGAGGGACCAGTTTCATGATATCCAGCTCTATCTTTTCAGGTGTTGTGTTTTCGGTCAGACCAAGACGGCATGCCAGCCTTTTGACGTGCGTGTCCACGACAAATCCTTCTGCTTTCCCAAAAACCTCTCCCAGCACAACGTTTGCCGTTTTTCTGGCGACTCCGGGAAGCATAATAAGCTTTTCCATGGAGTCGGGAAATTTTCCGTTGAAATCCTTTATTATCATCTGTGAAAGTTTCTTGATATTATTTGCTTTGTTCCTGTAGAAATTCACGGATTTGATTTCCTCTCTTATTTCGTCCAGGGGAGCGTCTGCAAAGTTTTCCATCGACTTGAACTTCATGAAGAGTCCTGGTGTAACTTTGTTAACCCTTTCATCCGTTGTCTGTGCGGACAAAATCGTAGCTACAAGCATCTGGAAAGGGGATTTGTATTCAAGAGCGCTTTTTGCATGCGGATATTCTTTTTCAAGAATCTCAATTATTTTTTTTATCCTCTTTTCCATGAGTAAATTTTACAACATTGCAGCTTATTTTTCAACTTTTCGTTTTTTTATTTCTTCCCTTTGTCGGAGGACCGGAGGTTTCTGTTTCTCCATTCCTTTGAAATCGATGCAATTGTAAAATACAAAAGTCTTGAGTTCCTTTCCTTCTGCATTATTTATTTGGAAATCCGGCAGTTTCTCCACATGAGAAAATATTGTTTCGAGTTTTTCTTCACACCTTGAGTTTTCATCAACAAATATTGCATTTTTTCCTGTTTTCTCGTTGATGTTTTGCCAGAAATAATATCCATGTCCCAGTTTTGTTCTCTGGAAAAGCATATAGATTTCTTCCTGGCCCGGGTTGTAAAACTCAAGGTATGATGCAGTGGCGAATCCCCTTCCTATCAAGAAGTAATTTTCTTTGCCCGGCATGGCATCCCTTAATTTTCCGAGTTTTTTGCCTGCTTTTGAAGGGAAGTTTGCAAGGAAAGATTCAAAATTGCTTTTGTTCTTTTCATCGAGAGGCAGTTTCAGAAAGATATTTTTCGTCCATGGAACGGAATGGACAACCGAAGTTATTAAGATTGCGGTGAAGATGGATGCATCGAAAAGTTTTTTTACCTGTCTGCCGCAGTTTCCTCCATGGATAAAGCGGGGGACGGCCGTTATTAAAGCAATGTATCCTATTCCTGCCCAGTGGGGGGCGGGTATTTCTACGAATATGGAGTAGAGCATGAAAAATATCAATACGGGGGCGGAAAAGCAAAAAAGAAAAAACATCTTCTTGTTTTTTCCTGAGGTTGCCGCAAGCACCATTTTGAAGAATCCGTAAAATAAAAGAATCAGCATAACCGGAGACATGATGGCTGCCTGTGCCCCTATATGCTTGAGAATATTTAAAAAGTTCACGGAAAATGCCGGTGACGTTCTTGTCCTGTTCAGGAAATTCAAAAGGAAGTTTGCCCACTGGTTTTGCGCGTTCCATATTATTACGGGAGAAGATACCAGGATGCCTGTCAGAAGGAACATATAAGGATAGGGACCCTTTAGATATTTCCTCTTATCAGAGAATATCAGGTAAAGGAAAAGGCATACCGGCAGGAAGAGAATGAGATATTTCGTGAGAAAGCCGAGTCCCGTTGAGATACCTGCAAGAAACCAGTAAAAGGGCTTTTCCTTCAAAATTGCCTTGTAGAGAAAAGATACTGATAAAAGATAAAAGAGAACGAGCGGCGCTTCAACTCCCGAAAGAAGTCCTGCCAGGGCAAATCCCGGTATTGAAAGGAGCATCAGCACGGAAAAAAAAGCAGATTTTCTGTCTCCTTCAAATACTTCCATGGAGAAAAGATACAGGATGCATGAAGCAAGAGCCATGAAAACAGATACGAAAACCCTTACGCCGAATTCGGTGTTTCCGAATAATGCAGTGGAAATGGAAATCATCCATGGGGCCATTGGGGGGGTGTCGTAGAAACATAATGCAGGATGCCTGCTGCATACCCAGAAATATGCTTCATCTGCGGAAAGAGGAAGAATAGAAATATAAAAGAACCTGAAAACTGCAACTGAAACTATTGCCATCAGAGTAAGCATCCCGTAATTCAAATTTATTCTTTTCTTTATATCCACAGGTTTTATAATTATAATATAATAGAAGCTAAACACAAAGAAAAAATAATAACAAACACAGCCATTTCAAATGCATCTAAAAACTGAAAACAGTCTTCAGCAAAAAATCTTTCTTGCTCCCAGGCGTCAATTATTTCTTGCTCTTTTGAATCTGCCGTACATTGATTTGAACGGATTGATAAAAGAGCAGGTTGAGCAAAACCCCTGTCTTGATTACGAAGCAGGCTGGAAAAACCTGCCTTTGAAAAGCGATATCCCGGATACGAATTTTTACATGGATTACCTTGTGCAACAGCTTCATCTTTCAACCGACTCGGACAGGTTGATAGAAGCGGGGGAATACGTGATTGAGAATCTCGAGACGGACGGGTATCTGCGGAAATCTGCCTCTGAAATTGCTTCGGAGGGGGGATACACCGAAAAAGATATTGAAAAGGCTGCCGGGCTTCTGCATGCCCTTGAACCTGCAGGTATCGGGACAGGCAATCTCAGGGAATGCTTCCTGGCACAGATAGAAAGATATTTTCCTGAGGACAAGCTTCTCCACTCAATTGTTTACAGTCACTGGGAATCCCTGATTAAAAAAAACTACAGGAAAATCAGCGATGAAACAGGTGTCCCGGTTTCCGATATTTCAAAATCCGTTTCTCATATAAAAAAACTTGCAGTTGCTCCTTTGGCCGGATTTTTTAAAAAAAACAGAGTTTTCATTATACCGGAGGGTAAAATAGAGAAGGAGGGAGAAAGTCTGAAAGTTTCAGTCGAGGAGAAAATCCTTCCTTTCCTGAGAATTAACGATTTACATGAAAGATATTCCGGTAATCCGCTTATATCATCAAGGGAAAGAAAATATATAGAGAAAAAAATAAAACAGGCAAGGGTTCTGATAGAAGTCCTTCATGAAAGGCACAAGTTTCTCACGGAAGTTTTCCAGGAAGTGGCTGACTGCCAGAAGGCGTTTCTTTTGGGAGGAAACCTGGTGCCTCTCAGAGAAAGGGAGATAGCGGCAAAGAAGAATGTGAGCGTTTCAACCGTGAGCCGGGCCGTCAATAGAAAATATATTGATACCCCGAAAGGGTTGATGAAAATCAAGGATTTTTTCTCGGCAGAAGTGGGAGGCCATTCTCTGAGCAAGCACTTTATAATAGATAAAATGAAAGAAATCATCGCGGGAGAGAAAGAAGCTCTTTCAGACATGCAGATTGTCAAGAGGCTTTCCGAACACAACGTCAAAATTTCTGTCCGGACCGTGAATAAATACAGGCACCATGAAGGCATATTTAATTCTTACCTGCGTCGGTAAACACAGGCAGGTATATGATAAATTCGGCACCCTTGTTCAGTTCGCTCTTAACATCTATTCTGCCCTTATGCCTGTTGATTACTTTGTCCGCTATGTGGAGTCCCAGTCCTGTTCCGTTTTTCTTGGTAGTGAATGAAGGTTTGAATATATTGCAGATATCTTCTCTGCATATGCCTTTTCCGCTGTCCTTTATTGAAATTACGGCATGGTTTCCCTGCCTGCTTGTTTGTATAGATATCTCGCCGGATTTCTCTATTGCCTGTATTGCGTTCAACACAATATTTATGAGGGCTTTATGAACTTGTACGGCGTCCGCGTTTACAAAAGGAATATTGTTGTCTGCGGCAAAAGAGAACTTGATATTTTGCGATATGCTTGAATTCCTGAAAAATTCTACCACTTTGCCAACGATGCCATTTATGTTTACCGGCATGACTTCCATTTTTATCTTTGACAATTCAACAACGCTGTTTGTTATATTTCTGCATTTCTTTATCTCTTCCTCTATTGTAGCTATATATTGCCTGTTGGCATCGTTGTCTTTATCGGTTTCCAGCAGCAGCAGTTGAGTATATCCGTAGATAACTGTAAGTAAATTGTTTACATCATGTATAATTTCTGCCGACAGCTGGCCTATTGTGGCCATATTTTCTATTTTCGCCATCTTGTCTTTCAGTTGCAGGTTCAAAACGCTCAGTTCACTTATGAGATTTTCCGTTTTTCTGTCAGCCTCCTTCCTGGCGCACGCTTTTCTAACCATATTTCTCATATCCTGTACGTCGAAAGGCTTGTTGATGAATTCTATTGCGTTTAGGTGGATTGCCTTTCTTGCCGCATCCATGTCTCCGTAACCGGTGAGTATTATTACCGGAATATTTTCATCGAATTTTCTTATTTCTTCAAGTGTTTCAATCCCGTTTTTCCCGGGCATCTTCAGGTCAAGGATAACCGTATCTGCCTCATGGTGCTTAAGGTATTCTATTCCTGCATCTCCTGAATCTGAAGTGACAACCCTGTAAGAATCCTTAAGAAGCATCTTGAGAGATTCTCTCGGTCCCAGCTCATCATCGATTACAAGAATAGTCCCGGACTTGCAGGTTTCTTCAAATCTCTTTTCTGTATGAGAAGCTGAGAAAGTATCCTTTTGATTTGTAATTTCCAGCATATGGCGCCTCCCTTTTGATTGTTTTTAAAATATTGACTCCCGTTCCGATACTGAAAATTCCATGGGATGTAACAAATTCTCCTCCTGCAGAAATTACAAAGCTGTCTGCATCGGGAATGCTCGGCTCCCATGTTGACGAAGGTACGGGGCTTGTTATGTACGCTCCTCCCGCTCTCAATTTTGCATTTGCGGATTTTTTGTATTCCATTCCGAGAGAAAACATATATGCGTCTTTCCAGTTTTTTGACATCCTGACAGTACCCAAATTGCTCACTGACAAAGGAATATTCCTGAGGGATGAATATCCGAACCACTCCGTGTCAAATTCCATTTTCAGACGTGATGCAGGATAGACAGCTATTCCGGCGCTTAATGTATTTGGGAATTGCATTTTTATGGAGGCTTTTTCATAGAGCAGAAGACCGGGAATTCTGTAAGTTCCGGTGTGCTTTATATTATAACCGCTCTTGTACGTCAAACCTGCGCTGAAATTGTTTTTCCTGTACAGGAGTCCCAGGATTCCTCCGCAAGCCAGGCCGTCGGCTTTTATCTTTTCCTTGAGTTCCGAGGCGGGAAAAGGAGGCGGAAATACCCTGAGACTGTTAAGTTCAAGTTGGCTGTAACATATATCAAGTCCGCCACCGGCTGAAAATTCGGGAGTAAACCTGAATGCCATGACAGGTGAAATGTTCACTGTTCTCATGGATGAATAATATGGAACCTCGTAGTTCCATGTTCTCACCGAATCATGACTCCACTCGGTAGTCTGTCCGTAGGGAGAAGTTATTCCCAGACCGAACCGCCAGTCCTTGCTGCCGAAATTGTCAGAATAATAAAGGAATGGCATGTAACCCGCAGAAAATTCCTTGTCTGCACTGAAGAAAGTGCTTTTATGCGAGGTTGATGGGAAAACGAAAGTGCTTCCCATCAGGATCCGGCTTCCTTCAATCTGAACAAGTCCCGCAGGATTATGCGTGACTGCAGAAGCATCGTCGCACTGGGCTGTAAAAGCTCCTGCCTGAGATATTGATGCGGGACCTTCCGGGGGGTTCCTGAAGCCTTGAGCCCGCAGGCATGAAATGTTTATCATAAACAGCGCAATCGAAAGTATCATTTTCATTTTCTTTTTCATTTTAAAGCTTCCGTAGAACATTTTTGTATTTTATCTGTCCCTTATAAATACATATGCAAAAACTGTGCCAAGTGTGTTTGAATAACAGGTTTTTTTGGACATAGTTCATATAAGTTGCAAATCTGCAGGAATCTTATATAATATAAATCAGTGAAAATAAGCACATGGAACTTCTGTCTTGTTACTGCTTTTTCTGTTTTCTGATTCGTGCAATGAGAATAATATGAAGACTTATTTCCTCCTTGTCTCTGTAGCCGGCGTTCCAAAGATACTATCTGATTTCATTCCTGACATAGGTATGGCTTCTCTTGCTGCCTCACTTATAGAGCACGGCCATAAGGTTAAAATACTTGATTTGAATCTTCCTTCGTTATGCAGTGAAATTATAACTCCGGACATAAAAGAAACTCTCGAAAAATTTTCTAAAAAGGTATTCATAGAGAATGAAAAGCCAGGTTTAATGGACATTTTTGTCCTAAAAAGAATCAGCCGTCATATTGAAAAAGCCAAGAAAAATTACTGTAACAGGCTTAAAATTTTTCTCTCGGAATTAGTGGAGAGGGAAAATGTACGGGCAGTGGGCTTTAAACTCTGGGCTGGAGAGGGCTTTACCTGGTCGCTCGAAGCTGGAAAATACCTGAAGAAAAAGCATCCCGGGGTAAAGGTTTTTGGCGGAGGTCCCCAGGTGGACATATTTGGACAGGATATATACAAGGCCGGAGATTTTTTTGATGCCCTTTGTTATTGCGAGGGGGAAGAGAGCATAACGCAACTGGCCAATTTTGTCCATGGAGGGGAAAAGCTTGAAAATATTCCAAATATTATATTCCGTGGTAAAAGCGGAGAGACAGTGAAGACTCCCAGGAAACATATATATGACCTTGACAGTCTTCCTCTGCCTGTTTACTCTCCCGAAGTCTACGTTGATATCGGGAAGAAGCTTAAAATGCTTATTCTGGAAGAAAGCCGCGGATGTCCCAATTCCTGCAATTTTTGCATTCATCCGGTTAAAAGCGGCAAAAGGAGAACCAAGTCCGTACAAAAAGTCATAAACGAGATAAAAGAATACGGGAAAAGATACGGGGTTCGGATTTTCAAGTATGCCGGTTCAAGCACACCCGGTTGTTTCATGGAAGAGGTAGCAAGGAAAATAATAGAAGAAAAGATAGACATAAAATATACGGGATTCGGACATGTCAATGATTTTAATGTTGATTTTGCATTGCTGAAACAATCAGGCTGCGAATCAATTTTCTTTGGAGTGGAATCTGCGAACGAGCAGATACTCAAAAAGGGAATGAACAAGAATCTCAGGAAAGAAGACATGGAAAGAGTCCTGCAAAAGTGCAAACAGTCAGGGATATTTACCGTTGCCAGCATTATCTATCCCGCCCCGTTTGAAACAGAAGAGACAGGAAAGGAAACCCTAAATTTCATGAAGAAGGTTTT
>DAOQVZ010000052.1:0-15005 GCA_035341815.1 bacterium | reverse complement strand
AATTCCTGCTCGAGACGGATAAAAGCAGGATAATGATAGACTGCGGACTATACCAGGAAAGAGAACTGAAAGACAGGAACTGGGCGAAATTTCCCGTTGAACCGACTTCAATAGACAGCATAATTCTTACCCATGCCCATCTTGACCACTGCGGTTATCTTCCGAAAATAGTCAAGGATGGCTTCAAGGGAAAAATATTTTGTACCGAGCCCACATGTGAAATTGTCAGGATAACCCTTCTGGATTCGGGGAAAATACAGGAGGAAGACGCATTTAAAAAGCAGATGAGGCATGAGAAGGAAGGCAGAAAGAAAGAACCGGCTGTCATGCCCCTCTATACGGCCAAGGATGCGGAAGAAGTATTTCCCCTGTTGGAAGGGCTGCCTTACAGGAAAATTTTTGAAGCTGGAGATGGAATTACCGCTTCCTTCCATGATGCGGGCCACATACTCGGCGCCGGAATGATTGAGCTCGAGGCGAAGGATAACGGGAATTCAAGAAAAATAATATTCTCGGGAGACATAGGCAGGTGGAATAAGCCTATTCTCTGCGACCCCACGCTCTTTGAGGAAGCAGACTCGGTTTTTGTAGAATCTACCTATGGCAACAAGACGCATGAGACAGAAGAAGAGGCAGGGAAAGAACTCGGAAGAATTATTAACGAAACTTCCGAAAAAAACGGCAATATAGTAATACCCACTTTTGCGATAGAAAGGGCGCAGGAAATCATGTTTTTTCTAAGCAGGCTTCTGAAAGAAAATATAATTCCGCACCTGCTTGTTTTTGTTGACAGCCCCATGGCTATAGACGTGACAGAGGTTTTCAGGAAATATCCCGAATATCTCGACAAAGAAACAAGAGACCTTATTAAGAAAGGCCATTCGCCTTTTGAGTTTGCCATGCTCAAGCTTACAAGGACAAGCAACGAATCAAAGGTTATAAACCATATAAAAGGGTCATCCGTTATAATGGCGGGTTCCGGGATGTGTACGGGAGGCAGGATAAAGCATCATCTTGCGGCCAATATTACACGTCCTGAATCAACCATTGCTTTTGTGGGATACCAGGCAAAGGGAACGCTCGGAAGGGAGATACTGGGGAAACCCGAAACTGTGAGGATTCTGGGCAGGGAGTACCCGGTAAGAGCCAGTATTGAGAACATAGGAGGTTTTTCGGCTCACGCCGACAGGAATGACCTGCTCAGGTGGCTTGACGGGTTCACCAATCCTCCCGGGAAAATATTTGTCATCCATGGAGAAGAAGAAGCGGTGAAGGAGTTTGCCTCGCTGTTAAAAGATAAAGGCAAAAGCGAGATTTTTACTCCGGCGTACCTTGACGAATATACCCTCTAAACTTTCAGTATCTTCTTGCTTCTGAAGGAGGCGTAAGCTTTCCCGGTTATGTCCATTATGTGCAAGGCATTGTCCCCGTTGTTTATCTCCGGGGGCCTTCTCTTTATGACGCAGTCTGCAAAATATTCGCACTCGGCCGTATAGGGGTTGACTTTTTCAAAGTCTATCCTGCCGAATTTTGTTGCCACATCCTTGTTCTGCACGGAATCATAACCCACCATTTTTTTCTTGAAAATCCCTTCGAGCGCGCCTCCCGTTCCCTGTCCTATGGTGCCTTCCGCCAGGATACTGCCTTGCGAGCCGTATATTTCCAGGCGCGTCCTTGACGCTTCGTCCGGGATGCAGAAAAAGGCGTCAACCGTGGCCTGGGCTCCTGAAGAGAACTGGAGCAGTGTGGTCGACGAGTCCTCGGATTTATAGTTCTGGACCAGTCTTCCCGTCAATGCGGCGACATGGGTTATTTTTTCTCCAGTGAAGAATTCGAGAAGGTCGTAAAGATGGGTAGCCATGTCTATCAGCGAGCCTCCGCCTCCTTTTGAAGGGTCCTGCCGCCATGCGCCTTTTACGGGAGGATACCAGCAGGAGAGCTGGGCCCTCATGTAGACAACCCTGCCGATATTCCCCTTTTTGACAAGCTCCCTTATTTTCTTGTGGGCTCCGTGGAACTTCATCATGTATCCTTCCTGGAAAAAGACATTGTTGCTTCTGCATGCGCTTATCGCTTCTTTTGCTTCCTTAAGGGTTTTTGCGACGGGTTTTTCGCAGAGTATATGCTTGCCTTTTTCAGCGGCTGATTTTATGTGTTTCAGGTGGAGGTGGACGGGCGTCGCGATGTAAACCGCTTTCACTTCGGGGTCGTTAAGAAGGTCTTTTTCATTTGAATAGTAACGAGGGATATTAAATTCACCGGCTATCTTTTCTATATTCGCCACGTCCATGACAGCGGCAAGTTCTATATTCCTGGCTTTCAGCATTCCCGGGATAGTCTTCCTGTACGCAATGCCTCCCGCTCCCATTACCCCCATTTTGACTTTTTTCATAATATATGACCTCGCTCGTTTTTTTTTGCCTCATTATTCCTTTTATTTCATGTATGCGTCTGCTACCTTTTTGAAGGCGGCTACATATTTCTCCATATGTTTTATTTCGTAAACTGGATGCGTAAAGAAAGACATCGTTCTTTCCGAGAGCCATTTTGCCTTCTTACATTCGACTTTTGAGTAATCTATCTGCCTTGCGTTGGGGTCGTTAAAAGGATATTTGAGACTGCCGAAACCATTTTTCTGCGTATATGCTTCCTCTTTGTACATCTCGGGCCACTGTACTCCGTAGGCCGGCACTCCTTCGGCTTCCATGGCTGATACAAACTGTTTTACTGTTACCTTGAGTTTTTCCGAATCAAGAACAAAAGGAGCCCACCAGTAAGCGTTTTCCCGTTCGGGGGTATCCAGAGGAGCAGATATGACCAGCGGATGGCTTTTCAATGCTTCCGTCAGATACCTGCCATTTCTTCTCCTGGCGGGCAAATTCCAGCTGTCAAGACGTTCTAACTCGCACATTCCCACAATGGACTGCATTTCTGTCATTCTGTAATTGAATCCCACCCTCTTGTGGACATAGTATAATTTGGCTTCAAGTTCAAGAAGTCTCATTCTTTCCTGCACGTCATAGCCATGGTCCCTGAAAGACTGGCAGTTCCACCACAGGTCTTCGTTATCTGTTATCACCGCTCCGCCTTCTCCTCCCGTAGTAAAATGCTTGCTCTGGCAAAAACTGAAACATCCCACGTCTCCTATTGTTCCTGTTTTCCTGCCTTTGTACATGCCGCCGAAACACTGTGCGCAGTCTTCTATGACGTAAAGATTATGCTTTTTCGCTATGGCAATGATTGGGTCCAGGTCGGCAACAATGCCGTACAGGTGTACGACAATAATTGCCTTTGTTTTTTCGGTAATCTTGTTTTCTATGTCATCAGGATTAAGTGTATGGGAATCGTTGACATCGGCAAATATGGGTAGTGCGCCTGCCTGAAGGACGCAGAAAGAAGAGGCGATGAAAGAATAGGAAGGGCATATTATTTCGTCCCCCGGACCTATCCCGAGACCTGCCACAGCAGTATGCAGGGCGCTTGTCCCGTTTGTTGTAGTGATGCCGTATTTTGCCCCGTTCCATTTTGCCCACGCTTTCTCAAATTCAACCCCGATTTTTCCGGTCCAGTAATTTACCTTGCCCGTTTTCAGTGGTTCAGATACCTTCTCTATCGATTTTTGAGAAAAGGAAGGCCACATGGGGAATTTTTCCTTGTTTACGGGAACTCCGCCTTCAATTGCCAGTTTTTCCATTTTTTCCTCCTGTTTTTGTCCGGGTTATTTGCTTTGATTTCTTGCATATTTAAGTTACAATATATTTCTAAAAAGGTCAAATTTTTCGGCAGTCTTAAGATTCAAGGAGGTTTCCATGGATTTAATGAGTACTTTGAAAGGTTCTCTTCTGGAAAGTTTTTTTCCGAAAGGCTGGGATATGAAGAAAATTGATTCCTGCTGCAGCAATAAGCCGGAAAAAATATCCGAAAGGCAGAAGTGGTGGAACAGGAATTTTGCTCCCGTTTCATGCAATACCCTTGAAGAGTTTAACGCAAAAATGGGCCATGAGATAGCCTATGAGATATGTGCTGCAAAAGAGGAAAAGAAGAAACTGATACTCATATTGCCCGTAGGTCCCATGGGAATGTATGAATGGATAGTATATTTCCTGAAAGAGTGGAACGTTGACTGCAGGCATGTTTACGGATTCAACATGGACGAATGGAGCGACAGCAGGGGCAATACCCTTCCTTCGACAAATCCCGGGGCTTTCCAGAACGCCATGGAACAAGCTTTTTACGGACCGCTCGGAAAGCTGACTGTTCCGAAAAGCCAAAGGTTTTTCGCCACAAGAAAAATGCTTCCCGGATACCCTCCGAAGATAGAGGAATTAAGGAATAAGGGAGCAAAATTGGTTTTAATTTTCGGCATAGGAAGGGTTTTCCACATTGCTTTCTGGGAGCCTCATTTCGCCGCCGAATTTTCTTCCTCTGCCGAATGGAAAAAGCAGAGCTACAGGCTGGGTGCAAAGCTTCACCCTTTGACGATTGAGCAGAATGCGATAACAAGTTTCAAGAGCAGGACTACGCTGGTTCCTTGCTTTGCCAACACCATAGGGCCGGGCATATTCCTCAAGGCTGACAAGATTATCGGAGGGGCGGATGGAACTCTCGGAAGAGGAATGATGTGGCAGGGAATGAGTCTCTGGGTTACCCTACGGTACGGGCCTGACATATGGGTTCCGAGCAGTTTTATGCCAGTGATGCCCGGGAAACTATTCTTTCTGAAAGACCTTGCGGGACCGCTCGTGCCTGAGTGCAACTGATGCCGTATTGCGTGCGTTACAAAAAAAGGCTGAAAATTTGAGGGAAATAATATTTCTGAAAACTAACATCCTGAAAAGGACATGAAAAGGCGTGGGAAAAACATGGGAGGGAAAGAAAAATGAGAATACTGGCTGTTGGAGCGCATCCTGATGATATTGAATTTCATTGCGGCGGAACTCTTGCGAAATATTCAAAGGATGGAAATGAAATATTCATGGCATACCTGTGCAGCGGGTGTTACGGAAGCAAGGACACCAGCCCCGAAGAGCTTGCAAAAATAAGGGCGCGGGAAGCAAGAAATTCCGCGGGTCTTATCGGGGCGAAAGTTTTCGGTCCGATTGCGGATGACCTTGGTCTTTATCCCACCAGGGAGATGAGGATAAAAGTGGTCGACATCATAAGGCAGGCCAAACCCGACCTTATATTCACCCACAGTACAAACGATTATATGCCCGACCACGTTACAACCGGCCAGCTTGTTTTTGATGCCGCTTTTACCGCAACCCTTCCTTTGTTTAAGACCGATTTCCCCGCACACGAAAAGATTATGCCCATTTACAGCATGGATACCGCAGCGGGTATTTGTTTCGAACCTGACGTATATATAGATATTACAGGTTTTTTTGAGACGAAAAAGAAGATGCTTCTTTCTCATGAAAGCCAGTACAAATGGATTGAGAACCACCACCAGGCAAACCCAGTAAAGTTTATTGAAAAAGTGTCCGGATTCAGGGGATTGCAGTGCGGCGTGGAATATGCGGAGGCATTTAAAAAAGTGAAAGTCTGGGGCCGGGTATTTCCGGAAAACCTGATGCCTTAGTTTGATTGGCCGTATACTGCATACTTAATGGCTACTTTTCTTCCTTCAGTTTTTTAATTTTTTCGCGGTAATGAATGGCTTCCTCGAAATCAAGCTTTTTTGCCGCAGACATCATTTTCTTTTCAAGCCTGTTAAGAGTCTGAAACAGGTTTTTTCCGTAGAAAGACTCATCGTCTTCAACTGAAACTGATTCCTGCGCTTTTTTTGTTCCTCCGATTATTTCAGTAATACTTTTATAAATGGGTTTTTGGATGGAACGGGGAATTATCCCGTTTTCGAGGTTGTATTCCATCTGTTTTCTTCTTCTTCTCTCCGTCTCGCTTATGGCTGCATCCATTGCGTTGGTAATCCTGTCGGCATACATTACAACTTCGCCGTCAATGCTCCTTGCCGCCCTGCCTGATATCTGTATGAGCGAAGTGGCTGACCTGAGGAATCCTTCCTTATCCGCGTCAAGTATTGCCACGAGGCTTACTTCCGGAAGGTCAAGTCCTTCCCTCAGAAGGTTTATGCCAACGAGTACGTCGAATTTCGCTTCCCTGAGTTTCTGCAGTATATCTATTCTCTCAAGCGTGTCTATCTCATAGTGAAGGTAATGTACTTTGATATTGAAACCTTTCAGATAATCGGCTATTTCTTCGGCAAGGTTCTTGCTGACAGTAATAACAAGGGTCCGCTGTTTTTTTTCTGTTTTTGCCCTTATTCTTGATAAGAGGTCGTCAATCTGGTTTAAGGTGGGGCGGACAGTTATGGGAGGGTCGATAAGTCCTGTGGGCCTTATTATCTGTTCTGCTACCAGGCGGGAAGGCGTTCCCAGTTTTTCAACCCTGCATCTGTTCAACTCGTATTTCCCGGGAGTTGCCGATACGTAGATAATCTGTTTTGCCAGATTTTCAAATTCATTGAAAACAAGAGGCCTGTTATCCATTGCGGAAGGAAGCCTGAACCCGAATTTTACCAGGGTTTCTTTTCTCGACCTGTCTCCGTAAAACATGCCTTTTAACTGGGGAATCGTGACATGTGATTCGTCAATGAATATAATGTAGTCTTCGGGAAAATAGTCGAGTAAAACCTCTGGCCTTTCTTCCTGATTCCTTCCTGAAAGGTGCCTGCTGTAATTTTCAATGCCCTGGCAGTATCCGAGCTCTTCAAGCATCTCAAGGTCATAATTGGTACGCATCTCGAGTCTTTCGGCTTCGAGAGGTTTGTTTTCTTTCCTGAAATATTCAAGCTGTTCCTCAAGTTCCCTTTTTATGCTGTTTTTTGCCTTTTCCATTTTTTCCGCAGGCGTTACGAAGTGTTTTGCGGGGTATATGTAAACCTCCTTTTCTTCGGAAAAAACTTTTCCCGTCAGAGGTTCGAATTTTTCAAGCTTGACTACCCTGTCGCCTATAAGCCCTATCCTTATCGCGATTTCGTCATATGCAGGTATTACTTCTATAGTGCTTCCTCTGACACGGAATTTCCCTCTTTCAAGTTCAAATTCGTTTCTCTCGTACTGTATTTCAACCAGCCTTTTCAGGATATTCTTTCTTCCCGCATCCTGCCCCCTTGCAATGTGCAGCATCATTGCTTTATGGTCTTCGGGGCTTCCTATGGGGTATATGCAGGATACGCTGGCCACGATTATTACGTCTTTAGCCGAAAGTATGGAACTCGTTGCAGCAAGCCTCAGCCTGTCAATGTCCTGGTTTATCGAGGCGTCTTTCTCTATGTATGTGTCGGTTGCGGGTAGATAGGCTTCCGGCTGGTAGTAATCGTAATAGCTTACAAAGTATCTTACCCTGTTTTCGGGAAAAAATTCCCTGAATTCGCTGTAAAGTTGTGCGGCAAGAGTCTTATTGTGAGATATTATAAGGGCAGGGCGGTTCGCATCAGCTATCACGTTTGCCATCGTGAAGGTTTTCCCGCTTCCGGTTACTCCAAGAAGAATCTGTTCTTTTTCACCTCTGGCAAGGTTCTCTTCCAGTTTTTCTATTGCATGGGGCTGGTCTCCCGAAGGTCTGTAATTCGAAACGAGCCTGAATTTATCCATGCTTACTATTGTACCTGTTTTAAGCGCCGTGTTCCATATTTCATGCAAAATCAGGGGATTCCGGGGTGAATTAAAGCGTATTTTCAAAAGAAAGGCGGGGCAGTTGTTTCTCAAGGTAATATTTCGATTCCTCGTAGCAATCGCTGTACGGATAGAACAATACCACCTGCAGGAAAGCGTATTTAGCTTTCTGGTAGTCTTTCTTCTCAACGAGTATTTTCCCAATGGCAAGAAGTGCGTTGTCTGCAAGTTTGCTTAAGGGATAGTTAAGGACGAAATTTTTGTAGGCAAGGTATGCCTTGTCTCTTTCCCCCTGCCTGTACAGTGAATCCGCGATGGCGTACTGTATTTTTTCCGGGAGGGTGACTTCCGGATATTTCTCCGTTATCTCTCCGTAATATTTTGAAGCGAGCAGCCTGTCTTCGTCAATTTCTGACAGAATAAGGCTTTTTGCATGTTCTATTTTCCCGTATTCTTCCATGTTTCTGATGGGATGCTGTTTGCTTCCGAGAAGGTTAAACAGGACATTCTTTCCAAGTTGCACGTTTTCCCTGAATTTTGCTTCCCTGTACAGCCTGGTTCCAAGTCCTATCACTGCTCCGTAAAGAAATCCGGCAAAATGAGCACCGAATGCCACTGAACTTGCCGTTATACCCCTGGCTGCAAGCAGGGTGGAAAAGGACTGCTGTACAAACCAGAATGCGAGCCAGGCAACTGCATAAAGTCTGAATTCCCCGAAACGGATAATGAAAAGGAATATCCATATAAAATACTTGAAGGTAATGCGGCTCTTGGGAAACAGTATGGCGTAAGCCCCCAGGACTCCGGCTATGGCTCCCGATGCTCCTATTGTCGGTATTCCTGCTGCCTGTTCCGGTATAAGGGCAGAATAGAGAAGCATGGAGAATATGCCTGCCGAAAGGTAGAAAAGAATAAAGGGAATTCTTCCCCACCTGTCTTCTATATTGTTGCCGAAAAGCCACAGGTACCACATGTTGAAAGCAAGGTGCATGATTCCCCCGTGCAGGAACATGGACGTGAAGAGAGTTGTAACTGAAAAATCCGAAGGGATGAAGCCGTATTTTAGCAAAACCTTGTCATATTCGGGGTTTGCAACGTGGAGTAAGAATATTGCAACGTTGATAATAATTATCGTGAGCACAAGCACGGGAAATTTCTTAACCCTGTATTCGTCTCTGAGAGGAAAGAAAAAAAACATTATAGTTTAAAGAGCCCCTTGAATCCGAGGAAAACCAGGCTGATAAGGCCGGTCATTATGAAAGCTATGGGAATACCCCTGAAGTTTTTGGGAACAGGGGCAGTATCAAGCCTTTCTCTCATAGATGCAAAAAGAATTATAACCAGACAGTATCCGGCTGAAATTCCAAGGGCGAATACGAGGTTCTGAAGAAAATTCAGCCTGTAATCGATCCCCAGGAAAGCGGAAGCCAGTATTGCGCAGTTGGTTGTTATGAGAGGCAGGTATATGCCGAAGGCCTTGTAAAGGGCAGGCGCTTTTTTTCTTATTATTATTTCTTCAAACTGGACGAAAGAAGCTATGGTTAGGATAAAGGTTACCGTTCTTAGATATTCGAGATGGAAGGGCAAAAGAAGGTAATTATAAACCGCCCAGCTTATGCTGCAAGCCATTACCGTTACGAATATTACTGCTATTCCCATGCCTATTGAAGACTTTATATTTGTAGAAATGCCTATAAACGAACACAATCCGAGGAACCTTATCAAAAGGATATTATTTACTATGAAAGCAGACAGGAAAATATAACCGAGGTTGAGTTCATTCAGCATTTTTTCTTTCCTCCGATACTGTTCTTGATTGCTATCAGAAAACCTATTACGATAAATGCCCCGGGAGGCATAATCATAATGAGAAAGGGCAGGTAATTATCGCCCAGCATGTTAATGCCGAAAAGAGTTCCCTGTCCGAGGAGTTCTCTTATTGATGCAATAATTAGAATTGCCATGGTAAATCCTATGCCCATGCCTATTCCGTCGAGTGCCGAGTTTATTACGTTATTCTTGGAAGCGAAAGCTTCCGCCCTTCCCAGCAGTATGCAGTTGACCACCATGAGGGGAAGGTATACTCCGAGATTTTTATGGAGCTGGGGTGAAAAGGCTGCAAGTGAATAGTCTATAACACTTACGAAAGTTGCTATGACAACTATGAATACGGGTATTCTGACATGGGCGGGGACAATTTTTCTGATTACTGAAACTGTAATATTAGACCCGAGAAGAACGAAGATAAAGGCAGCGCCCATTCCGAGGGCATCCCTGAGAGAACCCGAAACGGCCAGAAGGGGGCATAGGCCAAGCATCAGGTAAAATATTGGATTTTCTTTCCATATGCCGAGCATAAGGTTTTTCGGTTCTATTATTTTTTTCATTGAATCTCTCCGTTTTCTCTTTTTACTCGAGCTCTTCCTGCAGTTTACGTACGCTTTCCGTCACGGCTCTCGAAGATATTGTTGCTCCAGTAATCCCGTCTATCAGGCCTTCTGACTTATCCTTTTTCAGGTAGAGGACTGAAGGTTCCATTCCTTTAAACTGCCCGAGGAATTTGGTGTCGGTGATTTTCGAGCCGAGACCGGGGGTTTCCGTGTGTTCAAGTATTCTTATTCCTCTTATCTTCATGTCACTGTCAAAGCCTGCTTTTATAAGGATATTTCCGCCGTACCCCGTGGTTTTCAAATCGAAAATCCATCCTGCAAGCTCTCCGTTTTCTTTGTAGACGGCGGTACAAGGTCTCTCTTTTACTTTGTCCTGACTGAATTTTATTCCCTCATTGAAAATCTCCCTGTTAAGCCTTTCTTCTTCTATCTTTTTCTGTTCTTCAATTTTTGGTTTTGTCAGCCTGTATGCCTGGGCCAGAAGGAATCCGGACAGGACAGATATGGATAAAAGGACTACTATACCGGCTATGATATCTTTTTTCTTCATGTTGAAAATCTCCCGGACAAAGACATGTCCTCCGCTATTCTCTCTTTGTTTGGGGCATCCCGAATTTCCTTGGCAGCGTGTAGCGGTCTATGAGAGGTACGAACATATTCATAAATATTATCGAATAAGCGACGCCTTCGGGATATCCGCCTTTCTGTCTTATTAGAAATGTAACTATTCCGCATCCAATGCCGAAAATAATTTTGCCTTTATTTGTCAAAGGGGATGTCACGTAATCCGTTGCCATGAAAAATGCCCCGAGAATAAGGCCTCCTGCCATTATCTGCAAGGTGGGGTTCTGTCCTGAAATATAGGATAGTAAGGCAACAGTAAGAATATATGCGGCAGGGATATGCAGTGTTATAATTCTTCTTGCCAGGAGTAAAAGTGCTCCTATCAGGAGAAGCAGGGTGCTTGTTTCCCCTATGCATCCGGCCCTGTTTCCCAGAAACATATCCCACAAAGAAGGAAGCTGGATACTTGCGTTTTCTTTCAGCACTGCAAGAGGAGTTGCGGCAGTAATCGTATCGGTTCTGTAAGAAAAAGGGACGATATATCTTGTCATCTGCAGGGGAAATGAAGTAAGCAATACGGACCTTGCCGCAAGAGCGGGATTGAACAGGTTGTAACCTATCCCGCCAAAAAGTTCCTTGACGAGAAATATCGCGATGAAACTTCCGAGTGCGGCTATCCACAGGGGAATTCCAGGAGGAAGCACAAATGCAAACAGCAAACCTGTCAGAACTGCGCTTCCGTCATTTATGCTTACAGTCCTGCCAAAAAGCTTCTTGCTGAAAATCTCGCTCAGCATGCATGACCCTATACATACAAGGATTATTTTTAAAACGGAAGGTCCGAAATAATAAATGCTTCCCAGCATTGCCGGCAAAAGGGCAATGGTTACGGTGTACATGATTTTCGGCGTAGAGTCCTTGCTTTTAATGTGAGGGGCCCATCTTATCTCATTCATTTTTTCTTCCCTTTCCCTGGAAATACTGCTATTACCTGCTGTCATTCTTGCGCAGTTCGGCCTTTGCCCATTTAAACAGGTCTACAAGGGGTCTTTCCGAAGGGCAAATGTAACTGCAGCATCCGCATTCTATGCAATCGGCTACGTTTAGTGTTTTGCATGCCTGCCAGTTTTTATTTTCCGCATACCTTCCCAGTTCTGCCGGCACGAGATTCATGGGACAAGCGTCTATGCACCTGCTGCATCTTATGCATGGCTTTATCTCTTTGCCAGGCCGGGTATCCTGCGGAAGTATGATTATTCCCGTCGTGCTCTTGATTACTGGGACATCGGGAGATGTAATATTGATCCCCATCATGGGTCCGCCTATAACCAGTTTCCTGCTGTCGGTAAGGATTCCCCCGCAATGGCTCAGGATGTCCGCAACTGAAGTGCCTATCCTTACCCTGAGGTTTTTAGGCGTTTTCACCAGTCCTGTAACTGTAAGAACCCGTTCTGTAAGAGGCAAATTACCGCAAACCGCTCTCTTTATAGAAAGTGCCGTCTGTATGTTGAATACGACGCATCCTATATCTATCGGCAGTCCGAGAGAAGGGACTTCTTTTCCCGTAATTGACTTTATCAGGTGTTTTTCGCTGCCCTGGGGGTACCTTTCATGAAGTATTTTCAGTGAGATATCAAGAGGAATTTTGAGGTTCTGCAGGGCTTTTTGAAGTATTTTCACCAGGTCCTTCTTGTTGCTTTCGATTCCTATGAACGCTTTTTGTACGGAGAGCGCTTTGCATATTATCTGAAGGCCTTCTATAACTTCGTCCGTGTTTTCTTTCATGACCCTGTAGTCTGCAGTCAGGAAAGGTTCGCATTCGCAGCCGTTAAGAAGAACGTATTCGGCCTTTTTGCCCTGCGGAACCATCAGTTTTACGAATGTGGGAAATGCGGCGCCTCCCATGCCTACTATTCCTGCCTGTTTCACTGATTCCGTGATTTCCCTGGGGGAGAGAAGCTGCCATTCAGGGATATCCGGCCGGGGACAATCCTGTTCGGCGCCATTCTCTGATTCAATTATTACGGACATGGAAGATTTGCCGTTCGGAAGGCTGCGGTTCTCGATGCCTGTTACTTTGCCTGAAATGCTTGAGTGTACGTAACTGCTTATAAATCCTGCCGGTTCACCTATAACCTGCCCTTCCTTGACAAAATCACCCTTTTGAACTGCGGGTTTTGCAGGCAGACCGGTATGCTGGGACAGAGGTATTGCAACTTTCTCAGGACAAGGAAACGTCTCAATCGTTTCTTCCTTGCTTAATTCCTTGAAAGCAGATATCTTTAAACCGCCTTTGAACATTTTAGGCTCCGAATTTGTCGAGTTTAAGGGCACATGCCAGCAGGATATACATGAGTTCCTTTGAATAGATATTCCCCAGTATGCCTTTTGCGCATTCCCGTTCCGTGAACTTTTTCACATCGTCAGGCATGGCATTCGGTGATTTTAAAATAAGTGGTACGGGATGCCATGAATGGCCTTTCAGCATTGAGGGGGTTGAATGGTCTCCCGTTATAGCCATGCTTTCAAATTTCATGTTTTCCAACTGCCATATCTTTGAATCGATATCCTCTATGACTTTTACCTTGGCGTTAAAGTTGCCGTCTTCCCCGTAACTGTCGGTTTTCTTTATATGCATGAAGAAAAAATCGTAACTGTCGTAAAGTTCCGCAAGAGCTTTGAATTCTCCTTCGACAGTTTCTCCCGCATCGGCAATATCCATGCCCAAAAGTCTTGAAACCCCCTTATACATGGGGTAAGCAGCTATGCAGACTCCATTCAGTTTGTATTTTTCGCTGAAGGTGGGAATTTTCGGAAGTTTTGAAATGCCCCTCAAAAGGAGGGTTTTAGCTTTTGAATCCGCACCTTTGAGTATCTCTTCCACCCTTTTTTCGAATTCGCGCAGGACCATGGCGGTTTTTTCTGAATCCCTGTCGAGAGCTTTTAATTGTTTTAGCGGCAGTCCTTCTTTCTGGGGGTCGTTTTCCATGACTGCAGGCTGAAGACCTTCTCCTCTCAAAACAATGGCGCACCTGTGCTCTTTTACTGTCCTTATTTCTATCTTTACTCCAGAGATTTCTTTTATTTTTTCAGACAGGAGTGCAACGATTTTTCTGTTTTCCTCGGTTGATATTCTGCCGGCCCTTCTGTCGGTAACAATGCTGCTGTCGTCAATTGTAGCAAAATTGCCCCTTATGGCAATGTCGTTTTTGTCCAAATTGATTCCTATCCCGAGACATTCGAGTGTGCCTCTTCCTATCTGGACATCTATGGGGTCGTATCCAAACAGAGCTATGTGCCCGGGGCCGCTTCCCGGAGTGACGCCTTTCAGCACGGGGGTCATTATTCCGCATGAACTTTCTGCAGCAAGCCGGTCCATGCGAGGTTTCTTTGCCGTTTCCAGTTCCGTTCTGCCGGTTACTGAATGGGGAAATCCACCGATACCGTCAAGCACCAGCAGAAGTATCTTGTTGCCGTTTTTCTTAACAATTTCAGGCAGAATCTTTTCGTATTCCATGGATTTTATGCCTCCCTGTTTTTGAAAAATTTCTCCAATATGATATAATTTCTACCGTTAATTGTCAAAAAGTTTTAAATAAGGCACAAAGACAGGCAGGAAAGGTGCACAAAGGCAGCACAGAAATGCAAAGCTTTCAGAGAACTTTTACCCTGTGCCTGTGAATATATACAATGCTATATATTGTGGCGACGCCCATTGGAAACCTTGAGGACATAACCTTAAGAGCAATAAACGTCTTGAGAGATGTTGATTTGATATTGTGCGAAGATACCAGGGAGATACTGAAGCTTCTCAACCATCTGGATATAAAAAAGCCCCTGTTGAGTTATTATAAGGATAATGAAACAAGACGCCTGAAAAAGGCTTTGGAACTTCTTCTCGAAGGAAAGGATATAGCCCTTGTATCTGACAGGGGAACGCCCGGAATTTCCGACCCTGCATACCTTCTGGTAAGGGAGGCGTACCGTTTCAACATAAAAGTTGTACCCGTGCCTGGAGCTTCAGCAATTACAGTGGCCATGTCCGCCTGCGGGCTGCCCTCGGACAGGTTTTCTTTTTACGGCTTCATTCCCAGGAAGAAAAACAGGAAAATGCAGTTTCTTGTTTCTCTGATCGACAAGGAAGAAACACTGGTTTTTTTTGAGTCAGTGCACAGGATTAAAGATACGCTTGCTTTGCTCAATTCCCTGTTACCGGAAAGGGAAATGGCTTTATGCAGGGAACTTACAAAGAAATTCGAAGAGATAAAAGTGGGGACAGTGTCCAGTATATGCGAAGAATATTCAAAAACAGAAGATGTCAGGGGCGAGTTTGTCCTGATAATCAAAGGGAGAGGCTAAAATGGTAATGAAGTTCTTTAGAAAGAAGAAAAACATGAAGATGATACTCTGGGCG
>DAOQVZ010000051.1:0-15011 GCA_035341815.1 bacterium | reverse complement strand
GAAGGCGGAAAAACTGTCGGTGCCGGAGCCGTGACAGAGATACTTGAATAAAAAAAATAAAAGAGTTGCATTATTATAAAAAAAAGGGTACAATATTTACTTTATGCATAACTAAAAACAGATGGAAGCTGATATAAGAGAAGAAGGATAACATGGATAACAAGAGAATCCGCATTAAACTGAAATCGTTTGACAATAGACTTCTGGACAAATCTGTCGAAGAAATTGTGGAACTCGCAAAAAGGTCGGGAGTAAAAATTGTTGGGCCCGTTCCACTGCCGACCAAGAAAGAAATTTATACCGTTCTCAGGTCTCCGCATGTAAATAAAAAGAGCAGGGAGCAGTTTGAGATAAGGGTTCACAAGAGGCTTATAGATATCATGGATTCTACGGCCAGGACGGTAGATTCTCTAAGCAAGTTAAATTTGCCTGCAGGCGTGGAAGTTGAAATGAAACTTAGTTGAGGGGAAAAATGAGTATAGGATTAATAGGCAGAAAATTAGGTATGAGCCACATTTTTGACAAGACCGGCTCGATTGTTCCTGTGGCTGTCCTGGAAACGGGGCCATGTTATATAACGGCAATCAAAAGCATGGAGAAAGACGGGTATTCCTCGGTTCAGCTTGGTTATGAAGAAGTTGCAGAGAAAAAATTGAATAAACCTAGGCTGAACGAGCTTAAGAAAAAGAACCTTCCCCTTTGCAGGATTTTAAAAGAATTCAGGGTTAAAGGCGATGGTGAATTGAAAGAGTTTGGAGTCGGGCAGAAACTTACAGTTGAAATATTCAAGGAAGGAGACTATGTCGACGTTACAGGAAAATCAATAGGCAAAGGTTTCCAGGGAGTAATGAAGAGACATAAATTTCATGGTGGACCTGCAACACACGGTTCCATGTCTCACAGGGCACCGGGTTCTATAGGAGGAACAGACCCTGCAAGAGTTTTTAAAGGAAGAAGAATGAGCGGACACATGGGCAACCGGAAAGTTACCGTGCAAAATCTGCAGATAGTCAAAATTATTCCGGAAGAAAATCTTGTTTTCTTAAGGGGTGCTGTGCCCGGATGCGCGCAAAACTATTTAATTATCAGGAAGGCTTTGAAAAAATAACATTCACTCAGGGTTTGCAAAATGAAAAAAATACCGGTCTATGATATGGAAGGCAGTCTTGTTTCAGAGGAATCTATTTCAGAGGACATTATAACGCCTCCTTTGAATAAGGCTGTAATCTATTACTATGTAAAGGCTTATCTCACGAATCAGCGGCAGGGTAATGCCTCCACAAAAACAAGAAGCGAGGTTTCGGGTGGGGGTAAAAAACCCTGGAGGCAGAAAGGTACGGGTCGTGCAAGGGTTGGTTCCACCAGGAATCCGGTCTGGAGACACGGAGGCATAGTTTTTGGTCCCAAGCCAAAGGAGTATTTCCATAAATTGCCCCGTAAGGTTAAAATAAAGGCTTTAAAGGAAGTACTACGGGATAAGTTGAAGGAAGACAGGCTTGTGCTTTTTGTCAGAGGAAAGATTGAACAGCCGAAAACATCCGTTTTCGCCGACTTTATAGAGAAAATAGGTTTTGGGAAAGAGAAAACGCTTTTCATTCTCGACAAAGGCGCTGAAGGCAATAGGAATTTTATAAAGTCCATTAGAAATATAAATTCTGTTGAATATGATTTTTCCGACCAGCTGAATGCATATGAGATACTTAAATCCGACAGATTGATTATAGAAAACGGAACTTTTAATACAATGAAGAAATACCTGGGAGAAGAAAATGGCAGTTGAACATTTCAAGATAGTAAAATTTCCTATTGTTACGGAAAAATCAAACGATGCTATCGCGGGAAACAAGTATGTATTCTGTGTCAACAAGACTTCAAACAAGATAGAGGTCAAGAAAGCCATCGAAAATATTTACAACGTGAAAGTGAAAGACGTGAACATGGTAAGCATGCCCAGAAAGAAAAAAAAATACAAATTCAGAATAGAGGGATACCGTCCCGGATACAAGAAAGCCATAGTTACTCTTAAGGAGGGTGATACAATTGCCATTACGTAAACTTAAACCGGTGACTGCCGGACAAAGGCACGCTTTGCTGCAGGATTTTTCTGAAATTACCAGGTCAAAGCCCGAGAAGAAGCTGGTTGAAGGAATTAAAAAAACGGGCGGAAGAAACAACCAGGGCAGGATTACTACCCGTCACAAGGGCGGAGGCCATAAGAGATTATACCGGATTATAGATTTTAAAGGCAGATTGAATATTGAAGGAAGGGTTGAGAGCATAGAATATGACCCCAACAGGTCAGCGCGTATCGCCCTTATTATATACAGCGACGGTATCAAGAGATATATTATCGCTCCCGATAATATGAAGAAGGGCGATAAAATAAGATGCGGGGAAGAATCTGAAATTAAGCCGGGACACCGTCTTGTTTTGAAAGATATCCCTGAAGGCCTGCAGATATGCAATGTAGAAACGGTTCCACAGAAAGGCGGCAAGCTTGTGAGGTCGGCGGGAACGTTTGCAACATTGATGGTTAAAGGTGACAAGTATGCGCAGGTGAAACTTCCTTCCGGCGAAGTCAGGCTGTTCGACCTTGGCTGCATGGCTACAATAGGACAGGTAAGCAACCCTGAATACAAATATGTTTCCATAGGCAAAGCGGGTAGAAACCGTAATCTTGGCAAGAGGCCTACGGTCCGTGGGATAGCCATGAATCCTGTTGACCATCCGCACGGAGGGGGAGAAGGAAGGAGCAAGGGGCATCTTTCCCAGAGTCCATGGGGTAAGCCTACAAAAGGCTATAAGACCAGAAACAAAAATAAACCATCCGATAAACTCATAGTTCAGAGAAGAAAGAAATAACAGGAGTAACATAGAAAATGAGAAGCAAGAAAAAAGGACCTTTTATCGACCCTAAGTTGCTTGAAAAAATAACTAAAATGAGAGATGCAGGCAAGAAAGAGACGGTTAAAACATGGTCAAGAGCGTCAGTAATTATTCCTGAATTCATAGGTTATACATTTGCGGTTCATAACGGACGTACATTTATAAATGTTTTCGTTTCCGAGAATATGGTGGGTCACAAACTGGGTGAATTTTCTCCCACCCGGACATTCAGGGGTCACGGAACTCACACGGAAAGAACAAGAGAGAAAACATAATAGTTTTTATTTCTGGAGGTATCAATGGAAGCTGTAGCGAAATCTAAGTACGTGAGAAAAAGTCCGAGGAAACTTAAAATAATTTCCGATTTGCTAATAGGTAAGGATGTCAAAGATGCCATTGACATATTGAACAATCTGCCAAACATGGGTACGGAAATTTTAAAGAAAGCAATAAATTCTGCAGTCTCAAATGCAAAACAGAAGACAGAATTTACAGAGAACCTTAAAATTAAGAATATATCAATAGGTGAAGGTCCTTCATTGAAAAGATTCAGAGCCGCTACAATGGGCAGGGCGGTCACAGTAAAAAAAAGAATGAGCCATGTAACTGTTATTCTTGAAGATAAATCAGAACCGGGGGCAAAATAAAATGGGACAAAAGGTTAATCCTATAAGCTTAAGATTGGGCATAGTTGAAGACTGGCGGGGAAGCTGGTTTGCAAATAAGAAAGATTTCAAAGCCATGCTCCAGGAAGATACTGAAATCAGGAAATATCTTGCAAAGAGATTTCCGAGGGGCACAATTGGCGATGTTTACATAGAAAAAATAGCGGAAAAAATAAGGATAAAAATTCATGCCGTAAAGCCGGGTGTTATACTGGGACGAAGGGGTTCGGAAATAAATAGCGTAAGAGACGAACTTTATAAAATTCTCAATAAACAGGTAACAATAGATGTTTTTGAGGTAAATTCACAGGGACAGAGCGCCCAGTTCCTTGCAGACAATATTGCCATGCAGCTTGAAAAAAGGATGCCCCACAGGCAGGTAATAAAAAAAACAATGGCCCTTGCCATGCAGTCAGGAGCCTTGGGTGTGAAAGTAAAGATAAGCGGCAGGATAGGCGGAGCTGAAATTTCCCGTTCGGAGCAATATAAGGAAGGCAAGGTGCCTCTGCATACTCTCAGGGCAAAAATAGGTTATGCCTTGTCGACTGCTTTTTCAAGGTCAGGTACAGTAGGACTCAAGGTATGGGTTTATACTGGTGATGTACTCGGAAAGGAGAATAAAAATGCCGTTGATGCCAAAAAGAATAAAATATAGAAAATCCCAGAGAGGCAGAATGAAGGGTAAGTCGTCGAGAGGCAATATGCTTTTTTACGGTGATTTTGGCTTGCAGATGGTCGCACCCGGATGGGTTACCAATACCCAGATTGAGGCAGCAAGAGTTGCGATTGTCCACCACTTGAAATCAAGGGGGAAAACATGGATAAGAGTGTTCCCCGATAAGCCGGTTTCAAAAAAGCCTGCAGAAACAAGAATGGGAAAAGGGAAAGGAGATGTTTCTCACTGGGTTGCAGTGGTTCTTCCGGGCAGAATTTTGTTTGAAGTTGCAGGCGTTCCGGACGATTTGTCCATGGATGCTTTAAAGAGGGCTTCGCATAAGATACCATACAAGACTAAAATAGTCAGAAGATATGTATCAAAGGTTGGATAAATTTTAATAGAGATTACAAAAATGAAAAAAGAAGATATAAAAAAATGGCGTGAGTCAACTGCGGAAGAGATAATGTTTAAAATCAGGGAATTGGAAGAAGAGTTATACAAGTTTAACCATCAATTGCATATCGGGCAGTTGAAAAATTTCTCTGTCATCAAAAAAACAAGAAGAGATATAAGCGTTTTAAATACCCTTATGGAAGAAAAGCATTCAACAGGAGTGAAAAATGGAGTTGAAAAAAGTAAAAAGGGTTGAAAAATCCGGTAAAGTAATCAGCGCCAAGATGGAAAAAACCAGGGTTGTTCTGATTGTAAGCAGGGTAAAACACCCTTTTTATAACAAGTTTATCAAGAAAACCAGGAAAATCGTTGTGCACGATGAGGCAAACATGACAACCGAAGGGGATACTGTAAAAGTTGTTCAGTGCAGGCCGTTGAGCAAGAATAAGCGGTGGATAATAAGAGAAGTTGTTGAAAAAGGAGAGAGGAATAAAAATGGTGCATCTCATGTCAGTTCTGACGGTAGCAGATAATACGGGCGCAAAAAAGGTTATGATAATAGGTATTGTCGGGAGTTCAAGGAAGAGATATGCCCGTATAGGGGATATTGTGACTGCAAGCGTAAAAGATGCAATTCCTGACGGTGTTGTAAAGAGAAAGGAAAAGGTCAAGGCTGTCATAGTTAGAACTGTTCAGCCTTTGAAAAGACCCGACGGTTCCAGCATAAAGTTTGACAGCAATTCCGTGGTGATTATCGATGCCGACAAAAATCCGAGAGGAACAAGAGTTTTCGGACCTGTTCCCAGAGAACTGCGTGATAACAATTTCACAAAAATAGTTTCATTGGCGCCGGAGGTACTGTAAATGAAATTCAAGCTTAACAAGGGAGACTTTGTCCAGGTCGTAAACGGAAAGGACAGAGGGAAAACAGGAAGAGTAGTAAAAGTTTTTCCCGAAGAAGGCAGAATTCTGGTGGAAGGCATAAATTTTGTAAAACGTCATACCAAGCCGAAATCGGTTGATAAAAAGGGTGGAATAATTCAAATAGAAAAGCCTGTTTCTATTTCCAATGTGATGTATTTTTGCGGGAAATGCAGAAAGCCTGCAAGAATAAGCAGTAAAGTGCTTAAAGACGGTTCAAAAATAAGATATTGCCAGAAATGCAACGAAAACATAGAGGTAAAATAACATGGAGTCGAGATTAAAACAATATTATAAAGAAAGTGCAATACCCGCTTTTATGAGCAAGTTTGGCTTGAAGAATACGAACCAGGTTCCGAAATTGGTTAAGATTGTTTTGAATGTCGGGATAGGCAAAGACAACAAAGATGCTAAAATTCTGGAAAATGCCCAGAAAGAACTTTCCCTTATAACAGGACAGAAGCCTGTTGTTACAAGGGCTAAAAAAGCTATTTCGGGTTTTAATCTTAGAAAAGGGGATATATGCGGAGTTTTCGTAACCCTCAGGGGCGAAAGAATGTATGAATTTATTGACAGGTTTGTGACCGTCGCTCTGCCCCGTGTGAGAGATTTTAACGGGTTATCCGCTTCTTCAACTGACGGAAAGGGAAGTTATACCATAGGAGTTAGGGAGCAGGGCATATTTCCGGAAATCGACTATAATTCCATTTACAAAGTAAAAGGAATGAATATTACTATAGTTACAAATGCTAAGAATAAAGTGGAAACATTGGCACTGCTCAAAGAACTTGGATTGCCTATAAGGGGGGAATAAATTGGCACGCAAATGTTTTTTCGAGAAGACAAAAAAGGAACCTAAATACGAAGTAAGAAGAAAAAACCGATGCTGGAGATGCGGAAGACCGAGGGCGTATTATAGAAAGTTCGGAATTTGCAGGATATGTTTCAGAGACCTTGCATCTAAAGGAGAAATTCCCGGAGTTAGAAAGGCCAGCTGGTAGGAGGCATATATGACTATGACCGATACGATTGCTGATATGATTACAAGAATAAGAAACGGAAACCTTATTTCCAAGTCCGATGTGCTTGTACCTTATAGTATTCTTAAGGAAGATATCCTTAAGGTTTTAAAGGAAAGCAGTTTCATAAAGAATTATGAAGTTGTCTCGGAAGGCAGAAAAAATCTCAAGGTTGAACTTCTTTATCATTCTGCAGGGAGAAAGAGTATTACTGAAATAAAAAGAGTCAGCAAACCCGGTGGCAGAGTTTATGTAAACAAGGACGAGATACCGGTTATCAAGAGTGGCAAAGGCGTCGCAATACTGTCAACTTCCAAAGGCGTTCTCAGCGATAAAAAAGCCAGGGAACAGGGAGTGGGCGGGGAACTGCTTTTTTATGTATGGTGAGAGGTTAAAATGGCAAGATTAGGGAAAAGACCGATTAATGTAACTGAAGGTATCACAGTTTCTGTAGCTGACGGCAAGGTAAAAGTGGAAAGCAGCAAAGGAAAAATGGAACACGAGATATTCCCTTTCCTGGATATTTCTGTTGAAGGGAACAAAGTTTTTGTGAAAAACACCGTTTCGGACAAAGAGAAGAAACTTTTCAGGAAAACGGAGGCTTTTCAGGGATTACTTAGAAAAATTATTATAAATATGATTTGTGGGCTTGATAAGGGATTTGAAAAAGTTCTGGAAATGAACGGAGTTGGATACAAGGCAGAAATTAAAGAAAAAAAATTGTTTCTCTCCGTAGGATTTTCCAATCCTGTCGAAATGAATATTCCAGAAGGAGTATCGGTGGAAATTTTGAAAAACACCATACTGTTCATAAGAGGAAGGGATATTCAGAAGGTAGGCGATTATGCGGCAACTATCAGGAGCGTATACCCCCCCGAACCTTACAAGGGAAAGGGAATAAGATACAGGGGAGAATATGTAAGACATAAAGCCGGCAAAACCGGTGTAGGAGCAACACAATGATACTAACAAAAGAGGAAAGAAGAAAGAAGAGGCATTTAAGCATAAGAAAGAAGATAAGAGGAACGTCTGAAAGCCCGAGGGTTGTTGTATTCAAGAGCAATAAACATATTTATGCTTCTCTTGTTGTAGACGAATCTGATTCAGCAAGGGTCCTGCTTACGGTTTCAAGTCTGTCCGAGGAAGTTAAAAAGGATACATCCGTTAAAATCAAGGGTTACAATATTGAGGGCGCCAAAACAGTCGGAGCCCTTCTCGGAAGCAAATCGAAAGAAATGGGTATCGAGAAAGTCGTGTTTGACAGAAACGGATATATATATGCCGGACGAGTGAAGGCGCTTGCCGAAGCCGCAAGAAAAGGAGGTCTGAAATTTTAATGGAAAAGCACAAGGTTGATGACGCAATACAGGAAAATCAGGTTGTTGTCGAAATCAGAAGGGTTACAAAAGTGACAAAAGGCGGGAAAAACTTGAATTTCCGTGCTCTGGTTGTGGTAGGGGATAGAAACGGTAAGGCGGGGTTCGGAATTGGCAAGGCGGCGGAAGTGCCTGAAGCTATAAGGAAAGCGATAGAAAAAGCCAAAAAAAACATGATAACTATTTCCGTAACAGAAACAACTATACCTTTTGACGTAAGCGCTAAATTCGGGGCTTCTCAGGTAATTTTGAAGCCTGCTTCCAAAGGACATGGAATGGTTGCAGGAAAAACAATGAGGGCTTTTTTGGAAGTCGCCGGAATAAGCGATATTACGAGCAAATGTCTCGGTTCGACAAATCCTTTGAATGTTATAAGCGCTACTGTAAAAGCCTTATCAAAACTTAAAAGCTCTAAAGAGGGAGAAATAAATGAAGTTACATGATATCAAGCCGCCTTTGGGTTCAAAACATCACAGGAAAAGAGTAGGCAGGGGCAATGCCTCTGGTCATGGAGGACAATCTACCCGCGGACATAAAGGCCACAAGTCAAGGAGCGGTTTTTCTCATTCCTATAACTTTGAAGGCGGGCAGATGCCTCTTGCAAGAAGGCTTCCCAAGAGAGGGTTTACGCATATCAAAAAGAGCCCTCATGAAATTGTTAATCTTTCTGATATTGAAAGGAAATTTAACGACGGGGATAAAATTTTTCCTGAAAGTCTGCTAAAGGCAGGCCTGGTGAAGAAAGGTATTAAGGTGAAGATTCTCGGTGACGGAGAGTTGAAGAAAAAAGTGGAGATTAGTGCGCACAGTTTTTCCCTAAAGGCCAAAACCTTGATTGAAAAAGCAGGTGGCAAGGCTTTGATTATAAAGACAGAGACGGATAAAGATACCAGGAAAAAAAGTAAAAGCGAAAAATCATAGCTCCATGCAAAAACGCTCGGCATAAAGCGTAAAGGTGCAAGAAATGATAGAAGGTTTCAGAGATAGTTTTAAAGTGCCGGACCTGAGAAGGAAAATCGTATTTACTATAATTCTTATAACTGTATACCGGCTTGGCTGTTATGTTCCGTCTCCGGGGATAGATGGAAATGCGCTTGCAAAGTTTTTTGAAAATTTCCCCAATACCCTTTTCAGCCTTGCCGACCTTTTTGCAGGAGGAGCGTTGAGCAACGCTACGATATTTGCATTGGGCATAATGCCCTACATCAGCGTTTCCATTATTCTGGAACTTCTGACTTCTGTAATTCCTTATTTTGAAAATCTGAAAAAAAGCGGTGTGGAAGGCAGAAGGAAATTGACTCAGATTACAAGGTTCGGAACTGTGGGATTGTGCATATTCCAGGGGTTTGCCATAAGCATGTGGCTGGAGAATCCTGCCCATTTTGGAGATATAATGGTAGTGCCCAATCCGGGATGGCTTTTCAGGTTTACCACAGTTATCACGCTTACTACCGGAACTATTTTTCTGATGTGGCTCGGAGAACAGATAACCGAGAAGGGCATAGGCAACGGCATATCTCTTATTATTACCGCAAGCATTCTTTCAAGAATGCCTGTTGGGTTTCACAGGGTGGCTGAGCTTGTGAATGCTGGAGAAATAAATTTTATTGCAGTGATAATCATGGCAATATTCATGTTTCTTGTTGTGGCCTTTGCGATAGTGATAAATGAAAGCGAAAGAAGGATTCCTGTCCAATATGCCAAAAGGGTTGTAGGCAGAAGGGTTTACGGAGGGCAGTCAACTTATCTGCCGATTAAACTTAACCAGGGAGGGGTTATACCTCTTATTTTTGCAATGTCGATACTCACGTTCCCAGCGACAATAATGACTTTTTCGCAGAACAGGGTCCTGCAAAACATTGCGCGTTTTATATCCCCAACCGCTGGATTTGGAATGGTTCTTTACGCTATCCTGACAGTATTCTTCTGCTATTTTTATGCGAGCATTATATTTAATCCTGACAATATCGCGGACGACCTTAAAAAATACGGCGGTTTCATACAGGGAATAAGACCCGGAAAATCTACGGCACTGTATCTTGAAAAAATATTGAACAGGCTTACTCTGCCAGGTGCTTTAATGCTTACGGCAATAGCTGTTTTCCCTTATATAATGATGATTTTCTACCGGAAGATACCATACATCGTGGCAAGCTTGTTCGGAGGAGTGGGTCTTCTGATAGTCGTGTCTGTTCTGCTTGAAACGATTCGCCAGATAGAATCCCACCTTCTGGTCAGGCATTACCAGGGATTCATCAAGAAGGCTAAAGGGAGATGATGAGGAATATTCTTATCCTGCTTGGTCCCCCGGGTGCGGGTAAGGGAAGTGTTGGCGGTGAACTTTCAGCTTATCTCAAGGTGCCGATAATAGCTTCGGGAGACCTTCTGAGAGAAAATGTCAGGAAAGCCGTTTCTCTCGGGATGAAGGCAAAGAAGTACATGGATTCAGGGGAATTGGTTCCGGATGATATAGTAATTAAGATGATAGGTCAAAAAATTGCGGAACCGAATTGCAGCAAGGGATTTATCCTTGACGGTTTTCCAAGAACCCTTGCCCAGGCTGAAATGCTGGACGGTATCAAGGTTGAAGGAGATTCATTTAACGTTTTCTATCTTAAGGCGGAAGACGATTTTCTTATAAAGCGCCTTTCTAAACGAAGGGTGTGCGGCAATTGCGGAAAGATATACCATCTCGTAAATCTTCCTCCCAAACGGGAAGGGATATGCGATATATGCGGGGGCAGTCTTGTGCAGAGGAAAGACGATACCGAGGAAGTTATCAGGAAACGTCTTGAAGTTTACAAGGACCTGACAGCTCCGCTTTTAAAATATTACAGGGATAAAGGTTATCTCCATGTAATTGCAGGCGATATCAGTATAGACTACATGATGAATGCAATAAAAAAGATAATGAAATGGTAAAAACCCCCGAAGAGATAGAGAAGATAAGAATTTCCTGCAAAAAGTGCAGGGAAGTGCTTGCAGGGTTGGGAGAATTTTTGAAGGAAGGGATAAGCACATACGAGGTTGACGAGAAGGCAGCGGCAAGTCTCAAATTGGCCGGCGTGGTAGCAGCATTCAAAAATTACAACGGATATCCTGCACACATATGCATTTCCGTGAACGAAGAAGTTGTGCACGGTATTCCTTCAAAAGAAAAAATTCTGAAGGATGGCGATGTAGTTTCCATAGACATAGGGGCTATATATAAGGGCTTTTATTCCGATTATGCGGCAACTTTTCCCATAGGCAAAATATCTGCCCTGCACATGAGACTCATAGAAGTTGCGCGCGAATCTTTCATGGAGGGTTTTGCCAAGGCTCTGCCCGGCATGAGAACCGGAGATATCGGTGCTGCAGTTCAGAAATATGCCGAAGCGAACAAATTTTCTGTTGTAAGAGAATTTGTGGGGCATGGAGTGGGTAAAGACCTGCATGAATTGCCTGAAGTGCCCAATTTCGGAGTGCCAGGCAAGGGGGTCCTGCTTCATGAAAATGAAGTTATAGCAATAGAACCCATGGTCAATGCAGGAAGACCTGATGTGAAAATACTGGAAGACGGCTGGAAGGTCGTTACAGCAGACGGCGGTTATTCGGCTCACTACGAAGAATGCGTATTGATAACAAAGAAGGGGCCTGAATTGCTCGCCTGTTAGAACACAACGATTATGGAAAAAAAAGAAGAAAAAATAAAGGTGCAGGGAAGAATAAACAAGGCTTTGCCCGGAACTTCTTTTCTTGTTGAAATTGAAAACGGACATATAGTTACGGCACATCTTTGCGGCAAAATGCGGATGTACTATATAAAAATAATTCCCGGAGACAAGGTAATTCTGGAGCTTTCTCCCTACGATATGTCGAGAGGAAGAATAATAAAAAGAATATGAAATTTCCTGTTTCCTGAATTCTAATAACATAAGGATGGAAAACAATGAAAGTCAGAGCATCTGTAAAAAAGATTTGTCCTAAGTGTAAAATAATAAAAAGGGAAAGAAAGATAAGGGTTATATGCAGCAATCCACAGGAAGGACCCAAGCATAAACAGGTACAGGGATAACAAATCATAGCCCCTCACCGCGGGGATAATCAAGTGGAGTTCGGGACAAGGAGAAAAAATGGCAAGACTATTAGGTGTTGAAATACCTGACAACAAAAAGGTTATAATTGCCCTTACTTATGTATTTGGCATAGGCAGAAAATCTGCAGAAAACATAGTGAAGCATTCCGGGGTTGAAGGAAATAAGAGGGTAAAAGACCTGAACGAGGAAGAACTGGGTAAGATTGCGGGTTTTATCCAGAAGAATATTACGGTAGAGGGAGATTTAAAAAAAGAAGTTTCCGAAAATATCAGAAGACTGCAGGAGATAAGCTCCTACAGGGGGCATAGGCACAAGATTTCACTTCCGGTTAGAGGACAGAGAACCCGTTCAAATTCAAGAACAAGGAAAGGTCCGAGAAAAACAGTGGGAGTAATAAGAGATAAAACAGCGAGAAAGGCAGTAAAACAGGATATGCAGGAAGGGCCAAAAACAAAACAATAAGGATTAAAAATGGCAGAAAAAAAGACATATGTGAAGAAAAAGAAAAAGTATAGTGAGATTTTAAAGGGAGTAGCCCATATACAGGCGACTTTCAACAATACAATTGTTACCATAACTGATATGCAGGGCAGGGTTCTTTTATGGGGCAGTGCCGGAACAGTTGGTTTCAAAGGTACGAGGAAAGGGACTCCTTTTGCGGCGCAGCTTATTTCAGAAAGCGTTGCCAGGAAAGCACAGACTCAATATAACATGAAAGAGCTTGACGTTTTTGTTAAGGGCCCGGGCCCCGGAAGAGAAACGGCGATAAGAGCCTTGCAGAGCGGAGGCTTGAATATACTTTCAATAAAAGATATAACTCCTATACCTCACAATGGCTGCAGGCCGCCCAGTCGGAGAAAAGTTTAAAGAAGGGAGAATAAAATGGCAAAAACAACTAAACCTTTATGCAAGGAATGCAGGAAAAATGGCATTAAACTTTACTTGAAAGGCAGGAGATGCGAGACAGTCAAATGTCCTGTCGACAAGAGAGAGAAAAGGACAAGAAAATTCGTAAGGCGCAAAAAGATATCCGAGTACGGAATACAGTTGAGGGAAAAAAACAAAGTTAAGATTTATTATGGAGTTCTTGAAAGACAGTTCAAAAGATATTTCGAAACTGCAAAAGCAACACCCGGCGTTACCGGAGAAATACTTCTTCAGTTTCTCGAGAGGCGGCTTGACAACGTTATTTTCAGGGCAAACTGGTTCTATTCGAGAAGAATGTCCAAGCAGGTTATAAACCACGGAGATATTCTGGTTAACGGGAAAAAAGTTGACAGACCGGGATATATGGTTGAAATAGACGATGAGATACAGCTGAAACCCAACAGCAAGTATGTTGCTACGGCAAAAGAAAGCATGGAAGAATACAAGCAGCACATTATTCCCGCTTTTCTTCAGGTTGATAATGAACAGTGTAAAATAAAGGTATTGAGGCATCCCGTGAGGGAAGAGGTGACTCTGCCTATAGAAGAACAGCTTATTATCAATCTTTATTCCAAATAAATAATAAGGGGTGAAAAGATGAAAGATTTTCAATTTCCAGAGAAGTTTGTTTGGGATCAGGAGACATATAGACCGAATTACGGTAAACTCACAATAGAACCTCTTATTAGAGGATACGGCGTAACGGTTGGCAATGCGTTAAGGAGGGTTTTACTTTCTTCCCTCTGGGGAGTTGCAATAACTTCTGTCAAAATTGACGGTGTTTCCCATGAGTTTACCAAACTGGAGGGCGTGAAAGAAGATATGGTTGAAGTCCTGATGAATATAAAGCAGATAAGATTAAGACCCAACATATCGGATTTCCCTCACAAAATCAATGTGCAGGTAGAAGCGAGCGGGCCTGTTACTGCGGCAGACCTTATTACAGACAGCAGCGTGGAAGTTCTCAACGGAAACCTGCATGTCATGACATTAACTCAGAAAAAGAAATTTCTGATGGATATGGAGATTACTGACGGCAGAGGTTATGTTTCAAATGAAAGTATCAAGAGAAGCAAAGGGGCATCGCTGCCTTTGGGAAACATGCTGATTGACGGTATCTATTCTCCGGTGACAAAGGTTACCTTTAATGTTGAAAACATACTTTATAAAACATCCCATGACTACGAAAAACTGATTATTGAGGTTTATACGACCGGGGCTCTTGCTCCTCAGGATGCCATTAAAGAAGCAACGGGAATAATAAATGCCCATTTCAGAGCAATAGAAGACAAGCAGGTTATAGGTGTCAAGGAAATCAAAAAAGATGTTAAGGATGTAAAAACAGGAATAGCAGATGACGATATACATATATCGGAATTCAAATTTTCTACACGGGTCAGCAACGGCCTTAAAAAACTGAAAGTAAATACTCTGCATGAATTGTTGCAGATACCGAGAGAAGAATTTGAAGGAATGAAAAATCTCGGCAAGAAATCAATTGAAGAAATAGATAGCGTACTGGCTGAAAGAGGCTATAAATTAATTTCAAAACCGGAATCAGCACAAGAGGCAAAAAATGAGACATAAAAAAGATATCAGGAAACTCAGCAGGAATAAATCTCAAAGAAAAGCTTTGATAAGGAATATGTCCATCAGTTTTTTTGAACACAAGCAGATAAAAACAACGGAAGCCAAAGCTAAAGAATTGAGGCGTACGGTGGAAAAACTTATAACAGTCGGCAAGAAGAAAGACCTTGCAAGCTTGAGGCATATAAATTCAGTTTTAAATCATTCTCCAAGTCTTTCGAGGGTTAAGGATATTTCAGACAAATACATGGACAGAAACGGTGGTTATACCCAGATAATCAAGCTGGCTCCAAGAAGGGGAGACAGTGCCGAAATGGTTATCATAAAACTGGTGTGATATGAACAAAAATCTCAAATTTCTTGACAGGTTTGACAGGAACCTGAATATTTATCAATTAATCTGTGAATTGTCGGAAAGGGCGCATAATTTATTTGCTACGGATATATCTTCCGGGAAAACGGGCAAAGAAGATACTTTTGCCGAAATGGTAATGGATGAA
>DAOQVZ010000050.1:0-15190 GCA_035341815.1 bacterium | reverse complement strand
CATGTTGCATAGGCTCGGAGCCATGCCATAATTGCCCTGCACTACCTTTCCGTTTCCCGTTTTCACAACCGGAGGGTATACGTAATCCGTGCAGGGTAATCCCAGCCTGTGGCTCAAGAAGACATGGTAGCAGCCGTATTCCCGCTTGTCTTTTACAAGCGTCCAGGTTGCATTGGGATCTTCGGCCAGTATATCGAAAAGCACGTTGTAGGACTCTTCGTATACCGCCTTTATGGTGTAATTTGGCTCCCTTTCCCTTGCAACCTCCCATATTGTCTTATTTTCATATTCTTTTAACGAGCAGTCAAGCACCATGTAGTCGTCGGCCCAATATGGGTCTGTCAGAGGGTGTACCATGAATATCTTCATCTTCCCGGAAAACATGAGATTTCTCACCCTCTCCCTGAAGGCGGCGTTTTTGAGTTCCGCTGAAAAGGTTTCGGCATCCATGTCCCTTATCCATTTGGGCAGGTTAAGAGTTTTGCCGAAAAATGTGTCTATGATTCTCTGCCGGCCCCCTATGCTGTTTTCCGAGGGTATCACGTTATACGTAATGTCCATCCCTTCCTTCTCCGCTTTTTCCACTATTTCTTCTATGGTAGCCCTGGCGAGTATTTCATCCACGTACAAGGGATGGGGCTGGGGTATGATGTAGGCGGGGGTCATATGTGCGATATGGAGCCTGGGGTACCCGGCCATTCTGCAGAGCTCGATTGCTTCCATGAGGCCGTGATACCTGCCGGCAATTATTTCTCCTGCAGGAGAGTCGAATATCCCGTAAGCGCATTCAAAAGGTTCGCTTGCGGGCCACTGGTTCTGGTGGTGTCTCGTATGCGGGGTGAATATGGCTCCGTATTCACGCGCAATCGAGGCAACCGAAACAAGCTCGTCCATTCCCGCAAAGTGTCCAGGCATGTTTCCGTCCAGTCCCATGGAGAAACCGAAAGCCCCGCTTTCGAAAGATTCCCTGAGCATATTCTGTATGGATACCAGTTCCTCGTTAGAGGATTTCCTGGCGTAATTCCTGCCCAGAACGCTTCTTCTTATGGTATTGTGGCCAACAAGGGGGATATAGTTCGGTCCGATGGTGTACCCGCTGACGTATTTCAGAAATTGTCCGAAAGTTCTGAATGGAGAAGTTCCCGTGACGCCGGCGTCTTCAAGAACCCTGCATTCATATTCGCCTTCCGTGAGCGGGGCCAGGCTTGACCCGCAGTTGCCTCCTGCGAAGGTGGTAATGCCCTGCGCCAGAAGATTTTCAGCAACGGGGTCCTTAATAATTGCCCTGTCCGCATGGCTGTGCGGGTCTATAAAGCCGGGACATGTTACAAGACCTTTTCCGTCTATGATTTTTTCTGCATTTCCTTTCAAGTCGCCAATGGCAGAAATTTTTCTGTCCTTGATGGCTATGCTTGCATGGAAGCCGGGTTCACCCGTTCCGTCGATAAGAAAAGTATTCTTGATTATTACGTCGTATTTTGTATTCATTTTTTATCCGTTTTTAATCAAATCAGGATTTTGAAAGCAATCCGACAACCATTATGGCAACTATTGCCACCGGCACTATGTATTTTATCAGGAAAACCCACCATGTTCCAACTTTTATGCGGCTTTTTACAAGGTTTGCCTCCATGCAGGCGTTTTTTGAGCGCCATGCGTAGCCGGTGAATATTGCGGTGAGTAAGGCTCCGAGCGGCATGAATATGCTGTTTGCAAACCAGTCGAAGTTATCAAGTATGTCCATATTCCTGAATTTTACATCCTGCAGGATGCTGTATCCAAGGGCGGGCAGGATACCTATAAGGAATATTACAGTTCCGAATATAACAGATGCCTTCTTTCTTGAAAAGCTTTTTTCGTCCACGGCCCACGCAACAATAACTTCAAGCAGAGAAATTCCGGATGTAAGGGCAGCAATGCTCAAAAGTACGAAGAAAGCAAATCCGAAAAATTCACCTGCAGGCATTTTAGAAAAAACTGCAGGAAGGGTAATAAATGTAAGTCCGGGGCCCGAAGCAGGTTCAAAACCGAGTGCAAACACAGCCGGGAAAATTGCAAAGCCTGCCATCACGGCGACAAGAGTATCCAGGCCCACCACGGAAAGGGCGTTAACAGGTATCTCGTCTTTTTTGCTCAGGTAGCTGCCGTATGTAATGATTGCTCCCATTCCAAGGCTGAGTGTGAAAAAAGACTGTGCGATTGCGGCAAGAAAAGTTTTGCCGGTGATTTCTGAAAAATCAGGCTTTAGAAAAAACATAAGTCCCTCAATGCTACCCGGCAGGGTCATAGAACGTATTATCAGGAAAACCAGAAGCAAACCGAGAAGCGGCATAAGAACTCTTACAGAGCGTTCTATTCCTTTTTCCACTCCGTATGCTATTATCACAATGCAAAGAAACATAAATACGGCATGCCATGAAATTACGCTTAAAGGATTGGAAATGTGGTCTCTGAAAATGTCAAGAGAATTTATCCCTTCTCTAAATCCTCCTGTAACGGATTTGAATATATATGCGAGAGACCAACCTGCGACAACGGAGTAATAGGAAAGTATTATAAATCCCGTGAAGACTCCGAGGGCTCCGGCAAGCCACCATGGAGAACCGGGGGCGATTGCTCTCATGGCGCCCACGGGATTGAGGTGAGTTTTTCTTCCAATTATCATTTCATTGATAAAAAGCGGATATCCAATAAGGACAACGGTAAAAAGATAAATGAGAAGAAATACCGCACCCCCGTTCATGCCGGCCATGTATGGGAATCGCCATATATTGCCCAGCCCTATTGCCGAACCGGCAGCCGCAATAACAAAACCTTTTCCCGAACTCCAGAACCCCCTTTCCATGTTTTTTATTATACACTAATTCAGTAACGGCTTTCAAAAATTTACCCGCCATTGATTAGGGTATATCAGATATGGCTAATTGACTGCTTATGGGAAAGCAGGTAATATGAAGTTGACAGAAAAGAATTTAAAACTGGAAGGTGCTTATGAAAAAATGGATTTTGTTTTTATTGCTTTTCATGGTATCCGCATGTTTAATGGCCATGGCAGAGAGCAGGGATATTACCCTTCAATTTTCGGCAGATCTTCCGCTTACCGGTTCTCCGGTTTCAGTGAAAAATAAAACAGATTCTCCGCCAATCTGCGGAATTGGTTTTCTATGGACACCGCGAAGCGAAGATGCGGCCGGGTTTCTCAATCATGAAAAAGATTTCGTCGACCTTATACTTGGCGGTGATAAGCTGGACGTATTTCAGAAAGTAAAACTTCCCGTAAAAGTGATATGCCTGTCTCTTGCACTTGAAAGAAATAAAGAAAGGCCTTTTCCCGGGATAAAGGAAACAATAGAAATGCTGAAAAAGGCCGGCGTGAATCCTGAAAGGGTAATAATTGGCTATAACCCCGAACGGAGTCCCGGAACACCCGGCGTTGAACTGGATAATTTTATTGACAGTGTCAGGCAGGCGAAAAAAATGTCTCAATCTTTTGGTTCTCCCCTGCTTGTAGGCCCCGGATTGAGGGAAATGCAGGGAAAAGAAGATCTCTATCCCGAGCTTGCAAAAAACTGCGATATCTGGCTGATACAATCTCAGCGCCTTCAGCTTGACCTTGTAACCCGCAAGCCGGTGAAACCCGAAGAATACAGGGAGAAGGTCAGACGCATTGTCGATATCCTGCGTGCCGGCAATCCCAATATAAAAGTTTTCGTCCAGCTTGTTACTACGGCGGAAAGAGGTACCGTAAAACTTACGGCCGAACAGCTTACAGGGTTTATCCGTTCAATAGAAGATATCGTTGACGCCGTAAGAATATACGGGGCGCAGAGCGATTTATTGAAGGAAATCATAACAGGGCTGAGAACTGCAGGTAACAAGAAATGAAAGGAGCCGTATATATGAAAACGACAAATGGATGTATCGGTGCGGTTTTTGCGGTTCTTATTTTTTCAGCCTTTTTTTTGTATGGACAGGATAATTCAAAAAAAGAATCTGTTTCAATACCCATGCGGGACGGTTCCTCTCTTTCAACCGATATTTTCATGCCTTACGGATATTCAAAGGAAAAATACCCGGACGGCGTTCCTGCAATACTTGTCGTTACGCCTTACGACAAGAGCAGGAAAAGTTCAATAGCAAAATGGCAGGAACGTTTTGTCAAAAACGGCTACGCATTTGCCGTGCAGGATATGAGAGGGTTTTATGCATCTGCATCGGCGGGAAAGGGGGCTTCCCGCCACTATGATGGATACGATACCGTAGAGTGGCTTGCCCGCCAGGCATGGTGCAACGGAAAGATAGGCATGCTGGGATATTCCCATCTCGGTGCGGCCCAGTATGAAACTGCCGTCACAAATCCTCCCCACCTTGCATGCACGATTCCGGCGCAGGCTCCGGGCAATTACTACACAAACTCTCTTTACCCGTCTGTATTCCGCAAGGCAGACATGGAGACAATTCTCAGGGGGGCTTTTACTTCAAGAACAAGACAGCTTATAGAAAGAGAAATGAGAAACCGCTCAAGAAGCGAGCTCAAACAGTTTAACACGCCCATGATACACAGCGGGGGATGGTACGACTTCTACCGGGAAGGGATGATTGAAATGTTCCTTGCTTTGAGGCAGAATGGCGGGGCCGGCGCCCAGAAAACACAGAAGCTGTTTATAGGTCCATGGGGACACGGGGTCATGCAGGAGGAAAATCCTGGTAAACCTCTTGCCCTGCCGGGAGGAATGTCCTATCCCGTTAACGCAAAGCTTGATTGGGAAACAGAATTCTGGCTTCCGTGGTTTGACCACTGGTGCAAAGGTAAGCAGACGGGTATAATGGACAGGCCTGCTGTCAGGTATTACCTGATGGGGGATACGCTGAATCCCGCAGCGTTGGGAAATATATGGATTGAGTCAGACAGCTTTCCCCCAAAATCTTCTCCTACTGCTTACTATATATACCCGGACAAAACAGCCGGAAGGGAAATGCCGGAATCTGAAGAAAAGTTTATGGAATACAGGTATGACCCTGAGAATCCCGTGCCGACTGTGGGAAGGACCCATGCCAGACTGCCCGTCAGGGGACCTTACGACCAGAGGCCGGTTGAAGGACGTTCCGACGTTCTTGTTTTCACAACACACGAACTTGAAAATCCGTTGATTATTGCGGGGCAGGTTAAGGCAAAGCTCTGGGCTTCCTCCGACAAAAAGGATACCGATTTTACAGTAAAGCTTACTGACGTGTATCCTGACGGCCGTTCGATGCTCTTTCTTGACGGCATAGTGAAGGGCAGGTACAGGAACACTTTGGCAAAGGAAGAATTCCTGGAACCCGGAAAGATTTATGAATTTAATGTTGACCTCGGATATATTGCCATCGTTCTTGCTCCTGGCCACCGCTTGAGAATTGCAATTTCAAGCAGCAATTTTGACAGATTCGATATCAATCCCAATACAGGCGAACCCTACGGAGACCATGCAACGACAAGAAGACTTTTGACGGAACGTCTTCGTCCTGAACCCGTTGCGGGAAATCCCGAATACATAAAAACCGAAGTTGCCACAAACAGGATATACATGGACCGCGGCCGTTCGTCGCATGTCATATTGCCTGTGGTTTCTTCCATTGAAGCCCTCGGGCATAAATAAAAAAAATCGAATTTATTTGTTTTCTCCTTCTTTGCAAGTTATACATGAAATGGGTATTTTTTTGTAAAAAGTTTACGCCTGTGTTTAAATATTAGGCAAAAAAAATGGGAGACAGATGAACAAAAGTCTATCGACAAATCGGTATAGAAAACAGGTTGCAATAACTGTAATCTTTTTCTTTATTATCATTGCAGGATGGATTTACGCCCCTTTGGGGTACATTGTGCCTTTATGCATGGTTTTCGGCATAGGATTGGGCATTGCAAAAGGCAGGATATGGTGCAATTATTATTGCCCGAGAGGCAGTTTCTTTGATACTTTAGGCAAATCAATCAGCCCTGAAGCAAAAATACCGGCATTTTTTAAAAGCAATCCTTTCAGGATTTTGGTGATTGCAGTAATGATGGGAATGATGTCAATCCAGATTCTTATCAGGTGGCCTGATTTTCTGAGCATAGGTTCTTTTTTTGTGAGGCTTGTAACCGGTGTTACATTTGCAGGGATTATCCTGGCTTTACTTTTTCACCAGAGGACATGGTGCAGTTTCTGCCCCGTTGGTTCGCTGTCAAACTGGCTGGGCAGGAAGAAATATTTCCTGAAGATTGATTCTGCATTGTGCAACGAATGCAGATTATGTGCAAGGGTATGTCCCATACAGATAGAACCTTACAAATACAAGTCAGAGGGGATACATCCTGTTGCAGATAAGGACTGTCTCAGGTGCGGTCTTTGCAAAGATGCCTGTCCGAGAAATGCCCTCACAGACAATTGATTCACCATCCTCCTCTGCTTGTTTCTGAAAACATATGCATGGAAATATTATCCTGTTTAATTATTATTTGACGCCAGTTATTTATTTATGATATACTGTAACAGAATTTTCCCGAGATAAGGATTTCGTGATGGAAAAGCTGCAGTAACATAAAGCTCTTCAGGCAAATTTAACAACTGAAGAAGTCTTCTCTGATAAACGCTACTCTTTCACTCCCGATAACAAACCTTCTCTTTACGCATGCTGCCGCATAAAAACATATGCAGTGCGTTATGTGCTTTTTAAAGAGACAGTGGGTTTGCATTCGAGCCTTAAGCAGGGGAGGACAGTTGTCGCTCATACGGAGCGAAAGAGGAGTAATATGTACGAAAAGTTCAGTGATTTCGGATTATCCGAAAATGTTTTAAGCGCTCTTAATAGCATGGGATACAAGGAACCGAGTCCCATACAGAAAATTGTCATCGGTCCACTTCTTAAAGGGAGTGATGTTATAGGAGTGGCGCAGACAGGAACGGGGAAAACGGCCGCATTCGGCATTCCCCTGGTTGAAAAATGCATAAAAGGCAGAAAGAAATGTCCGTACGCGATAGTGCTTGTACCGACAAGGGAGCTTGCCGTGCAGGTTGCAGGGGAATTGAAAAAAATCGGTGCGAAAAAAGGAATAAATGCCATCGCCGTGTACGGAGGGCAGTCCATAAGCGGCCAGATAAAGAGCCTCAAGAGGGGAGTTGATATTGTCGTGGGAACCCCGGGGCGCGTAATAGACCACATCGAAAGAAGGACTCTCCTTCTGAATGAAACCCGTTCGGTTGTTCTTGACGAAGCAGACGAGATGCTAAACATGGGATTTATCGGTGACATGGAAAAGATTTTGAAATCCATTCCTGAAGAAAGGCATACCATGCTTTTTTCAGCCACAATGCCTGATGCAATTGTCCGTATGTCTGCGAAGTATATGAAAAAACCTCAAAAAATATTTGCCGACGCAGGCAAGACAGTGGTAGATAAGACGGAACAGGTTTTTTACGAGGTGAGAGAAAATGAAAAAAATGAGGTTCTTACAGCTCTTCTGGATGTTGAAAACCCATTTCTTGCCCTTGTATTCTGCCATACAAAAAGAGAGGTTGAGAAGGTATGCAGAAATCTTCAACAGAAAGGCTACAAAGCAGGCGCTATACATGGTGATTTTTCCCAGGCTTCAAGGGATGAAGTGATGAGAAAATTCAGAAGCGGAAATTTGGCGATTCTTGTGGCTACGGATGTTGCTGCAAGGGGGCTGGATATTACAAATATATCCCATGTTATAAATTACAGCGTGCCTGATTACCCGGAAAGATATGTACACCGCATCGGAAGAACCGGCAGGGCCGGTAAATCCGGAAAGGCTATTACTCTTGTTACTCCGAGGGAAAAGAGACAATTGAAACTGATAGAAAAAGCCGCCAGGACAAAAATTTCAAGAGAGAGCCTGTCTTCAGGCAATGATGCAAGAAAGGCAAGGGAAAGCAAAATTGGAACGGAACTGGAATCTGTTATATTGAAAGGAAAACACAGCGGTTATGCCTCCATCGTGAAAACCCTTTCTCTCAGGTTTTCATCCGGAGATATTGCGGCGGCAGCTCTCCATCTTTTTGCGGAAAAAGTATAGCAAACAGTTAGGCTAATGTCCCGTGTTTCCCCGGCTGAAAGTTAGACAGCCTAATCAGTAACGGATGAATGCGCTTTCTGAAAGAACTTCCTTTGCGACCCGCATGACATTTTCACCTATTATTTTTCGGATATCTGCATCCTTGAAACCTTTCTGGACAAGTCCTACGGTGAAAATCGGCCAGTTTGTCCATGCAAGGGTGGGGGCCGCGCCGCTTATTTTTTCAAAATCGACGGGGGATGAGGCAGGAGGCCACAGGCCGGCCCATCCCTTTCTTCCGCGCGGAAAATTTTCCACAGGCGGAATAATATTGCCTGAATGGGGCATTTTCCTGTCAGTTCCTATGGCGACATGGTCAGCCCCGAATTTTTTAACTGCATATTTAATATGGTCCAGCAGGGATTTTATTGAACAGTCTCCTCCGAGGAAACGCCCTATACAGCATATTCCAATATAACCTCCACTGTCGGCTATCGCCTTAATCACGTCATCGGGCTTGCACCTGTAGTGGTTGTTCAATGCGGCGCAGCCCGAATGACTCGCCACAACGGGTTTACATGAAATCATGGCTGCTTCTTTGCTTGTCAGCCAGCCTGAATGGGCCACATCCACTATCACTCCGGTCCTGTTCATTTCACTTATTACCGCTTTTCCGAAATCGCTCAATCCCGAATTTGCGCTTTCACCGCAGCCGTCGCCTATCATATTTCTTCTGTTATATGTCAGGTGCATCATCCTGATGCCGAGCTGGAAAAAAAGATGTATCAAATCAAGCTCGCTTTGTGCTGATTCCCACCTCTGTGGAAGAGGTACTTCGTTGCACATGAAATAAAGTGCATGCCTGTTTTCTTTCTTTGCCTTTATTATGTCATCCGGGGATGCGGCCTTTCGCACGAAATCCTTCCTGAAATCGGTAATCAGGGTATGGCGTGTAATTCTTCTCAGCAAGCGCATGGAGTCCTGCCTTTCCTGCCCTGCGTTCTGGAATATGCAGGTTACGCCTGAAGTTTTAAAAGCATACCTGTAGTAATCCCATGCCTTTTTATCTGTAAGGTTCCTTAACTGTCCCATCTCCTCCGCAAAATCTGCAAGTTCAAGGAATGATGCTCCCTCCTGGATCTTCTTTTCAACCGCTCCAATATACCAGCTATCCCAATCTCTCGACCCCTGCCCGTATATTCCGAGAGCGTAAGCGTCAAAGACAACAGACTCGGCATGAAGTTTCAATCCCCTGTCAAGTTCTTTCCTGGATGGTTTCAGGGTATTTATGGCCGCTGCCCAGTCCTGTTTAATCATACTGTGCATTTTGCCTCCTTTTGATGAGATAGTACCTTACCTGAATTTGCAAATAATGTTTTTTTTCTTAGATACCTTTAAAAAAGGGAAATATTTAGTTTTGTGAAGCACTGGGAAACATTATATATTTATAAATTCCATTTGACAATTAGAGAATGTATGCTTAAATATGATGAAGAAGATTGAAATGCATCCTGTTTGAAATTCGATAATAAAGTCGCTATCATATTGCGTTTTCAAAGAATAAAAAATGAAAGGACGTGCATTTATTCTTGGGGCTATTTTTTCCGTCCTGACAGCCATGCTGGACACTTATCTTGTTTTCAGAGGGCTGCCCGGGAGGTTCGGATGGGAATACTGGGCGCCTGCCGCTATATTCCTGCTTTTCATTATGCTTGTTCTTTCATGCATACACAAGTTTTTTGAACTTGATAAATCGGAGCTTCTTCTTATTTTCGTCATGGTATCGGTTGCCTCGGTACTTCCCAGCTACGGATTGATGCATCAAGTCATAGCATCAGTTGTCGGGCTGAAATACTTCGCCACGTCTGCAAACCAGTGGGAAGAACTCATTCTTTCAAAAATAAGCCCCTTGATGTTTGTCCAGGACGAAAACGCCGTCAAATGGTTTTTTGAAGGACTGCCTCCCGGTGTATCAATACCTTATGGAGCATGGCTCAAGCCCATGGGGTTCATGCTGATTTTTGTTCTTATGTTTTCTTTTTTAAGCATATGCATTATGGTATTGTTCCGCAAGCAGTGGATTGAAAAAGAAAGGCTGATGTATCCCCTGATGCTTCTGCCTCTTGAAATGGCAAAAAAAGAGGCTAAAAGCCGTATTCCGGTCCTTTTCAAGGACAAGCTTTTCTGGCTTGGATTCATCCTTGTATTTTCTTTTTATTTTTTCAACTGGCTTTCCCTTGTAACAACGGGAGCCGTTCTGATAAGCCTGAGAAAAGGACTGATTTTATCCGAGAGGTTCGGATTCAACTTTGTTCTTAATCCTGATTTCCCCATACTTGGATTTTCCTACCTTATACCGCGAAGCGTCTCTCTTTCGATGTGGCTCTTTCTAATATTTGCCACGGTGCAAAACAGCATTTTCAATATGATGGGATTTCGACTGCCCGGAACCAACGCTCCTTTCGGAGGCAGGACTGCGGCAAGTACTTTCCAGGGTGGAGGAGCTATGATTGTTCTGGTCTTTTTCCTGATATGGCGCGCGCGAAGGCACTTTTCAGAATGTTTCAGGAAGGCTTTCACAAAAGGGGGCGGGATTGACGATTCAAAAGAAATTCTTTCTTACCGTACGGCAGTATTCGGCTCTATTCTCAGTTTTCTTGCAATGGCATGTTTTCTCAGATACGCCGGCATGCCATGGCTTGTTTCTTTTGCCTTTCTTTTCTTTGTACTTGTTGTATTCATAGGTCTGTCAAGAATTGTTTGCCAGACAGGATTGCCCTCAGCACAGTCCCAGTGCATAGGTCCGGCGTACACCGCTTATCTCCTGCCTCCAAGTCTTGTCACTGAAGGGGGATATGTGGCCCTGGGTTTCCAGTACAGCTGGACAGCTTCCCTCCGTTCTTCTGTGATGACAACTGCAGGAAATATGCTCAGGGTACAGGAAGATGCCCGGATTTCACCCAGGTTTCTCTTCGCCGGCGTGATAACGGCTATAATTATTTCATACGTGGCTTCGGCATGGATTCATATATATCTGGCTTATACTAAAGGCGCTCTAAATACGACGGGTACATGGTTTGGAGCAAGGATATTCGGGGGAAGCATTTCCATAGAGATTGCAGAAGCCATTTTGTCCCATTTAAAGTCTCCGGTAACTTCGGATATCATAATTTCCCGATATATTTTTACCGGTATAGGAGCGCTAATAATGGGGATTCTGGTTTTTCTTCATTCAAAATTTCTCTGGTGGCCTGTGCATTACATAGGTTTTCCGATATCTGATTCGTCTGTTTTGAGACGCTGGTGGTTTGCAATATTCCTTGCGTGGCTCATAAAAGGGCTTATACTGCGTTTTGGCGGGCACAACGTATACCGGAAGAGCGTTTCCTTTTTTCTCGGTCTTATTTTAAGCCATATATCATGGACAGTGGCAGAGATACTGTTAAACATTGCTTTCAAGCATACATCTTCTGTTGCCTGGTTCTGATAAATAAAAAAACTATCTGCCGCAGACCGCCTGAGTTGAGAAAGAGAAGAGGTCCGCATAAAAAAATGAATATCATGTTCGTCAAAAGGCAAGTCCAATTATTTAATCAAAGAATTGCCCAATACGGAAACAAGCGATATGTGTACTGCTGGATTGATTTTGCCTGGAGCGCCCTTCTTTTCGGGTGTAGTCCGGGCGATTACTTCATATATGAATTTTACAGGAAAAGCAATTATGAGAAGAACCGGTTTATCACATGGCGCAGAAATATATGGTTGAATAAAACATACAATAAGAATGACGAACTTGTAAAGGTTACAGACAAGAGGATTTCGAACAAACTGTTTTCAAGTTTCATTTCAAGGGAATGGATTGATACTGAGCATTGCGGATTTGCCGATTTCCTGCAATTTGTGCAAAAACACGTTGATATAATTGTAAAACCTGTTGCTCTATATGAAGGCAATGGCATATACAAGTATTCATATCGACAGGGTGATGACCTGAAGCAAAAATTCGCAGAGATACGAGGAAAGCTTGTTGAGGAAATTATCATCCAACACCCCTTAATGGCCGCTCTCAACCCGTCGTCGGTCAATACTGTCAGGGTTCTGACTTTTACCGACAGGAAGGGTATTGTCCATATTATTTCCTGTGTTGTGAAAACTTCTGCGAATCAAAACGTTGTTGATAACGAAGGTGCAGGGGGTATATACGCAGGGATAGATATTGATACCGGAATGGTTTTCACTTCTTTCGTTAACAAGAAATTTCAGAGTTATATTGAACATCCTTTTACAGGGATGAAAATAATTGGATTCAAAATTCCAAACTGGCAAATTGTGTTGAAAACAGTAAAGGAAGCTGCTTTGCTGGTGCCTCAACTCAGATACCTCGGATGGGATATTGCCATCCTGGAAAATGGCGTTGAACTGGTTGAAGTAAACCAATACCCCGCCCATTCGCTGGCACAGCGCGCCGACCAGTCGGGAAAATATGAAATCATAAAAAAACACATGGCAGTTCAAAAGCTTGATAGATAAAGCCTTCAAGGATTTTTCTGTAAAAAATAGAAAAAAGCAAATAAAAAACTATGATTTCAGGTTCCACGAATATGTCTTAATCGCATGCGGTAAAAAGTCTTTTCTCTTTTTGTTCGTGTTAAATCATGGTAAAATCATGTTAAAGAGACACCAAAAAAACTATTGCAATTCTTAATGACAGGGAAAGGAGGGGCAAATGGAAAACAAAAGTTATAAAAAACAAAGGTTTTTTCAACCGTTTATCCTTTTATTGATGACATGTTTTTTCCTGTGCCCGTTATTATACTGCCAGGAAGGAGGATTTATCACTATTGAAACACAACCTGAAGAATGTCAGATGAAGGTTTATAAATGGGTGCCTTTTGAAAGAAACAAGGGAGAGGTTATAGGAGACGGGAAAAGCCCTCTTAAGATAAAAGAGGAATCCCTTAAAGGCGCCGGAGGCATTGTGATTACTGTTGACGGGAAGGAAAAGGGATATATTAACGAGGAACGGGTTTTCTTTCCGCCGTACAATAATGAATGGACATTAAAGCTTCAGAGCCAGAAAGATTTCGATACCCTGAAGGCGCAAAGTAATGAATATGCCAAGGCAAAGAAGGAAAAGAAAACTGTATTCAAAAGCAAGGACACAAAATCAGCTGAAGAAGTGAAACAGGAAATAGGATGGACTCAACGCCCTGACAGTTCCGAATACCAGAATGAAATCGAGAACAGAAATGCGGCAATGAGAAAAAGAAAATTAAATTATTAGGCTGGATAATAAGAAATATTTTAACTTAAGGCATAAATCTGTTTAACCACCATCGCCACCATGGCTGCGGGTAATTTTTTTCGTTGTTTATTATCCTGTCTCTATTCCTCTGCTGCTCCTGCCATTGAGAGGCCCTGTCAAAATACTTCTGGCGGGAGGCCTCGTCTGCCTGCAATGGCGGATTATAAGCAGGGTAATATGACCCGCGGGTGGTTCTGCATCCCGACATCAGGATTCCTGATAAGAATAACAAAACAATAATCAATTTATTCATATAATATCTCCTGCAGATATTGTACCCTGCAGAAAAAAAATTGCAAAATATTTTTTGATAATTTATATTCTAAGTATGTCTGCACGGGCTCCATAGTTCATGGATGGTTAAAATGATGGAGTATGGCAAAGTCTGGCAGAACGGTTGGGAGGAAAGAACAAAAAATGGAAAATAAAACGATAATGTCGTTTGGGGCACATCATGACGATGTAGAACTGAGATGTGGAGGGACACTTGCAAAATATGCCCGGCAGGGATGGAAAGTGATTTATACAGTGGCAACTACTACCCCTTATTACCTTCCCTCCCAACAGGACGTCCGGGAAGGCAGGTATCCTTCAAACAATGAGATTATTGGCATAAGGAAAAAAGAGGCGGAAAAAGGAGCAGGAATTCTCGGGGCCTCGGAGGTTTACTTTTTTGATTTTCGAAGCCTTTACTGGCACGAAAAAAAATCACGAGGTCTGACTTATTTTGACGGCATAACAAACACGTGTGAAGACCTTGCGAGAATAGAGAAAGAAATTCCCGGCAGGGAATACATTGTCAGCGCCTGTCATTCAAAAAAAGCTGTAAGTTTTCTGATGGATTTCATATCAAAAAGGAATGTGGATATTCTGTTAACTCATAGTGCGGATGATTTACACTGGGAACATTATGCTGTTGCGCTTTTTGCATCTTGTACCTGCAGGCAGCTTGAGATAAAAGGTAAAAAGATACGTTTGTTCCACTGGGAAAACGGAAACGCAGGAACAATAACCAGGTCTTTTTCTCCCACGAGGTTCGTGGATATTTCAGAGACGATAGATATTAAATGCAGGGCGGTTTCTGTTTTCAAAAGCCAGTTTGCCAACAGGGATACATCCGTGTTTGTTGACAGAACAAGACGCAGGGCAAAGGAATACGGAAAACTGTGTGGCTTTGAATATGCCGAAGCTTTCATGGACGGAGTGACTGGAAAGATAAACGAATTTGAATTGCCCGTTACATATGATGCTTCAAAAACAACCAAGGGCCTTGATTGATTTGGCCTTAAGGGAGGAGCCAATAAAATTTGAATACAGGAATATCAACAATTTGAAATGGGATGAAATTCTCCGTCACAACTGCAGGACATGGCAGGCACCCATGACGGTGCACCTTCCCATTCATCCATGCCATTCGACGGTCTGGGTTATGGTTGATTCCGCCCTCGATATCAGCTGCCTGCCGGTTTTTCCTGAGCTGTCTGAAGAGGATAAGGAGAAAAGGAAAAACAGGGATAAGAACGAGGTTATGCTTCTACAGTTTGCTTTTGACAATCCTCCTTTTGTCCCGGACGCCCGATTCAGTGAAATCAGACTTTACGAGGGACGTTACCCCATAGCAGTGGCAAGTTATTATGCATGGGACATCCACTACAGTATGGAATATTTCTGCCAGCCTTTGGATGCAGGGCAGAACATTCTCTGGATAAGTGTGAGCGTTTCCAACGAAGATGACAAGCCCCGACCGGTATCGGTTAGAACAAAGGTTTCATTCCTGCCTGAAGGGGATGCTTTTGACATGCATTACGTTCCCTTTTACAGGGATGCCGGAAAATACCTTCCGTGCT
>DAOQVZ010000049.1:0-15255 GCA_035341815.1 bacterium | reverse complement strand
GGAAAAAAGACTTGCGTGAAACTCAGGGAATCAGAAATATGTGTCCAAAAGATATTAGAAAATATGAAATAAGGAAAATTCTCGTGATAGGGGCTGACGGCCTGCCTGATAATTTGTTGCTTACACCTGCGTTTAAAAAAATAAAGGATTCTTTCCAGAATTCTTCCATGGATATTATCGTGGGCAGAGAATCAACAGATTTTGTTCTTGAAAATGCGCTTTTTTCAGAAAGTTTTATCTACGACAGAAGCAGAAATATATTGAAGCTCGTAAGAAAGGTCAGGCATAAAAGATATGATTTAATTATTGCTTTCAGGGATCCTTTTCTTCCTTATTTACTAAGGGGAAAATACAGGATTTCTTTTTTCTGGAGGAATTTGTTTTCCGAAAAAATATTTACCCATGAAAGTGAAAGAGTACTCGATTTTTTAAACCCTTTTTTTTGCAAAAACGAAGAGAAAACCAATTTTTATTTTCCCTTCTCAAAAAGAGACAGGGAACATGTAGAAGAGAAACTGAGGTCCGCCGGAATAAGGAATTCCGATACCATTGTTGTTGTGAACCCTGGGTTTGTTAAAGCAAGAAAAAGGCTTGACAGCAATATATATGCCGCAGTTATTGACGAGTTGATAAGGATTTATGACGCGCATATAATTTTTATAGGCACAGAAGAGGATAAGGAGATTGCCCGAATGATAATTGACTTGCCTGGAAATGCCAATGTGCACGATTTTACCGGCAAGTTGAATATTAGACAATTGACTTCATTGATGGAAAAGTCTGATTTGCTTATTACCCAGGATACTGTTTCCATGTACCTTGCCTGTTCCGTGCAGTGTTCCATTGCAGCTGTTTTCGGACCTGGAAATCCTTACAGATACGGTCCCCTGGGAACTAAAAACCTTGTTGTTCACAGCAATCTGGACTGTTTTCCCTGCAATGTGAACGTAAGATGCAAAAAAAATTACATGTGCCTTGAAAAAATAACTTCAGAACAGATTGCAAAAGCTGCAATGCTTCTGCTCGATGAAAAAGAGCAGCCCTTCCTCTTTGAGCTCTGAAAGACATGAAAATACTGAGAATTCTCCCTTCAATGGATTTCGGAGGCATCGAGAGAGGCGTATGCGATTTTTCCATCAAGGCGAAAGAGCTGGGCCATGATGTAACCGTAACCTCCGGAGCAGGAAGGTTCATTCCCATACTCAGGGAAAAAGGGATAAAATGGCATGATGTCTCCATGGACAGGAAAAATCTTTCCACTTTTATCATATCCCGACGTTTGCTGCAAAAAATAATTGACAAAGAAAAACCTGATATCGTCCATGTGCAAAGCCGTTTTCCATGCTGGATAGCCGCTTCCTTGATGCAAAAATTTCCCGGATTGCCGTGGGTTTCCAGTATACACAGTTTTAACAGATTTGGATTGTACAGCAGGTCTGAAGGCAGGGGAAATCTTGTAATAACAGTAAGCAATGCCCTGAAAAGGCATGCCGTGGAGTATCTTAAAATTCCACAGGAAAAAATCAGGATTGTTTATAACGGCATATCGGATGAATTTACTTTAATCAGGAAGAATAACAGCGGCCGTATATGTATAGGAATGATAGCTCGTTTCAGCTTATATAAGGGACATTATGTTTTTCTGGAAGCTGTCAAAGTTCTTAAAAAAAAACTGGAGTTAAGAGCTCTTATTGTGGGAAGCGGAAGCAATTCCTACAAGAATCATCTTGAGTCATGGATATTGAAAAACGGTTTAAATGAAACGGTGGATGTCATTCGCATGGATAGTGCGGAGGCTTTGAAAAATATCGATATTCTTGTTGTCCCTTCATTTGTGCCGGAAGGTTTCGGGAGAACTGTTGTAGAAGCTCAGATGTCGAAGACCGTCGTGATAGGTACCGATATAGGAGCTATACCTGAACTCATAGAAGACTGTAAAACGGGATTTCTTGTCAAGCCGGGTGATTACAGGCAAATAGCAGAAAAAATTGCCTATATTATAGAGAATCCTGAGATTTTGAAGCCTGTTGTTCAAAACGCGTACGAAAATGCAATGAATAATTTTACAGTGGATATCATGGTAAAAAAAACTCTTAATGTTTACAATGAATTACTTAAAGGAAAACAATAACTGCAAAAAAAGGGTAATTATTGATTTTGCGGGAAAAGCGGGTGTCGGCAAAACATATGTTAAGAATAAAATACTTGAACATATTTGCAGTTGTTACAATTGTATTGACCTTTCGGATGCCCGCATAAAAGCCATTGATTGCTTCTATTTCATATGGAACGCTCCCGGAGTTCTTCTTGCTTCTTTGGCACTTGTCTTTTCAAACGTACCGGAAACTTATTGGGGAATGTTCAGGGCATTGAAAAAATGGCTTGCCTTTCAGATTCAGCTTCAAAAAGTTTCAAGGACAGATTGCGGCGTTGCCGTGATTGATGAATCATTTTTGGGCTGGCTTGGGTGGATTAGAAACCGCACCCTGAAAAAAATCACCTTTGAAAGAATGCCCTTTTCAATGAAAAAGAGATTTTTTTATCCAGATATAACCGTATTTGTGAAAGCGGATTATGATTTGTGTGAAACAAGAAGAACGTTGAGAGATATTGAAAGAAAAAGGAAAAGGCGTTTTAAAAGAGCCAAATATCTGGGATTACAATCTTTGAATTACCTTGAAAAGGATTTGCGTTCGGCAGAAGATGAAGGATTCATAAAGGTTGTAATTTATGAAAATAAGGGAAAATTTGACAATTCTATTTTGAAGGAAATAGAAATTATGCTGAATACAAAATTTGCCTGATTTTCAGGATGCGGGCAAATTATTTTGGAAGAAAATTGGCGAGGATGTGTTTATGGGGATTGTTTATTAATAATTTTGAATACTTCATTCCACATTTCCTCTGCAAGCTTTTTTTGAGCCAGGGATGCGCGCATAATTCTTCTCCTTGCATCTTCAAGCTCATTTTCTCTGCAGATGAAACATGCAAGTTTTTTGATTTGTCTTTCATCAAGATTTACAGAAAAAAGTCCCTCGGGAAAATCATATTCATTGAAAAGGGCATTGTATTTATGGCTCCATTTTGTGCCAAAGGTAGGCACTCCCTGCGATAGGCCGCTTATTATGCCATGATACCTGCTACTTATGACAGCCTTACAGCATCCTATGATTCCCTTTATTATCAGAGGATTTTCTTCCTGCACAATTTCACTGTTTTTAATCTCACGAGATATTTCCTTGGAAAGTAAAAAATCCTTTCTGCCGCCATGTATCAGGAAGAAGGGGTTTTCCCCATTTTCAAAAAGGTATTTAATCAATTTTCCAAGCAGGCTGGTATATTTTATGCCGTCCTGCTTTTCTGTTTTCTTAATCATCTGATAATTGGGTATTATGCATATTCGTTTTTTCTTGTCTGAATATCTTTCATCAATGATTCCTTCTATAAGATTTGTAAAGTCAGGCGCTTTTTTAAGATTGATTTTTTTTAATGCGAGACTGGTTATATGGGCCATTGATTCATTGTCCCTCACAAAGATAAGTTCGGAATTTTCGGCTATTGCAGCAAAAGCAGTTTTAATTGCCGGTGATAGGAATGGTCCGAAAGCTTGGGGAAGGAGAATAATCCTTATCCCGCATTTTTTCCACCTGACGATACTGGAAGCTGTTTTCTCCGTGTAGGAAGAGCCCAGTTCGTCACTGTATGCAAAACCGGATGTGTCAAGTATTATATCAACATCCCTGTATGTTAAAATTTTCAGGGAGCGGCGTACTGCCTGGGGTAAATATCCAGACACTCTGCCAAAGTATCCCAAAGGCAGGATATCCAGCCGTTTTAAACGTACGGGTGTTTCCGTTCCTGTAGGTTCCATTGCAATAACGGCTTCGGGCATTCTTGTTCTCAATTTTTCAAGTATGGCACACAGCATCAATGCTGAACCCTTATTCGTAAATCCTGCACCCCGGATGAGTATAATCATGAATTTCCCGCTTTATTTATTTTTCTCAATTTTTCAAGCGTTTTTGAAAATGGGAAAAGTCCTGCAATAATGTTTTTTCCTTTCATTTTCTTATCTATATGCTCTAACAAAAATTGCGTGGTCTCAAAATTTTCCAAAGAAGAAAGGTACCGCAGTTTTTCCGCGAACAAATGGTTTGCGGTATTTTCCCCCTTAATGCTGAAGATCTGTTTCGCGTAATCCGGCAATTTTCTGTTTTCTGAAAGCCACGCTTTCATGTATTCTTCACATTCTTTTTTCTTCTCATCTATTTTCTGTCCCGCAAGGACTTCTGAATAACTTATTTCTTTCAGAGTAACAGCATTTTCTCTGACGCCATTTTCAAGCAATTCCATGCCTGCTTTATTTCTCGCTATGCAGACAGAATAACCTTTTTCGCTGCAAGCCTGTTTTATTCCCCACGCGTCGCCTATAGTAATGTCGGAAAAAATATTCATTTTGTCAAAACATATCCTGCATCTTTGAGGAATAAAAAAGTCTTTCAGAGACATTCTCAGGCTTTTGCGCAAGACATATGTTTTATTTTTCTCATTAACCCTGATATTACCGGGATAACCGCCTGCAGATTTATCCTTGTAAATCAGGAGCCATTTTTCTTTTCCATTCCAGGATATCTTGCTTCGGATGTAATCCATCGCGGCATAACTCATTATACCTTCGCAGATAAGGCCTATTTTATACCTGATTTTTTCTGCCAGGCAAGGATAGGTTTCCATCATGTTGTACGCACCGTGAATGTGACAGGGCAGTCCTACGAGGGCTAAGGGTATGTCCTGAGCCTCTATTTCCTTCATCATGGAGAGTAAAGGAACAGGGCAGTATTTTGATTTTTGGGCATTTGCAATTTCTTCTTCAGTTTTTGCGATGCGTATCACGGGTCGGGGAGGATTTCCTTTTTCCATTGATACAACTAAAGCTCCCTTGATCTTATTGGTCCTGAGAAGAGAAAAGAGCAGGGCAGTGACTATGCCGCCGCTTTGGGAACGGGCATTTGTAATTTCATCAGATGCTTTGCCTATGAATGTTTTCAATGCTTTGCCTGCAAAGGGTTCAGCAAAATTTTCCTTGAGAAGTTCATTGCTTATTTTTGTGCCCGGACATACTTGGAGACAAAGGCCGCAGTTTGAGCAGATGTTATTGTTAACATGCGGAAAAAGGTTCCCGCAAATTGTTTCTCTAAAGCTGATGGCGTTTTTGGTACATACCGAAAAACATGCGCCACAACTGTTGCAAAGGTGCTGTGCAACTACTTTTTCTACGTTATTGGATTGATTTCCATTTTTTGGGGAATAGGATGTGTCTTTCATCGGAACTATTATAATTCCGGCATGCAGTTATTGTCAATCTGACAAAATAATCAGACAGCTCCAGGCAAGTTAATAGTCCGAACTCCCGGTATTCTTCACCTTGTTTTGCATCTGTGTTTACACACTCGCACGTAAACTCTTTCTATTCCTCTTTCAAAGCTTATATGTTCCTATATCGGTACTTGAGATTTCAAAGAAATAATTGACTGGAAGTCAATATTTGAATATAATAGAAGCATGGACAAATTCATAGGACTTGCGGGCACGGGATACTGGGGAAGGAATATACTGAGAAATCTGTACGAAATGGGAGTTCTGCATACGGTTTGTGATTCTAATCCTTCCGTACTGGAAGAATTCAGGAAAAATTTTCCAGATGTTTCTTACACTAATTCTTTTGAAGATATGCTTAATAATCCGGAAATTAAGGGTATAGCTCTTGCCACTCCGGCAGTGACGCATTTTGAACTTGCAGAAAAAGCAATCCTGGCAGGCAAAGATGTTTTCGTCGAAAAACCTCTGGCCATGACTTTTAAAGAAGGGTCAATTCTTACCGAAATGGCCGGAATAAATAAAAGGATATTGATGGTGGGCCATATTCTGCAGTATCATCCTGCCGTGCTGAAGCTGAAGGAAATGATATCATCCGGTATGCTGGGAAGCATATATTACATCTACTCCAACCGTTTGAACATTGGCAAACTCAGAACCGAGGAAAACGTGCTGTGGAGTTTTGCTCCCCACGATATATCTGTGGCAATTCTGATGGCCGGAAGTGAACCGGTTGCAGTGACTGCAAAGGGAGGCGACTATCTTAATAGGGGGATACAGGATTTTGTCCTTGTTTCACTTGAATTCCCCGGACAGGTTAAGGGTCATATATTTGTCAGCTGGCTGAATCCTTTCAAGGAACAGAAGCTTGTAATAACCGGTTCAGAGGCAATGGCTGTTTTTGATGATACTTCGAGAGAAAAGCTTTTTTTCTATCCGCATAAAGTAGAGTTTAAGGAAGGCAGAGCGCCGGTTGCAAAGAAAGCGGATTTCCAGGTTATACCTGTTGAAAACGGAGAACCGCTGAGGCGCGAACTTGAACATTTTATCGATTGTATCCGTGAACGCAAAGTTCCCCTTACAGACGGCAGTGAAGGGTTAAGAGTTCTTAAGGTTCTTGAATGTGCCCAAAAAGCTTTGTGAAATAAGATAACTGAACAGTTTTACTCTTCCCTTATAGTGTGGTAAAATATAAAAAAATCCGGGATAAAAAATGTCAAAAAAATACATGAATAGTTTTTTTTGTTTTTTCCTAATACTTTTGCTTGCGGGATGTTCCTGCTATGAAAAGGAGCAGCTGTCCCGGAGAAAAATGCGTGAAAAACTTTCTGAACAGATTCCGGATTCTCCTGATTTTCCTGCATATGAAAAAGATGAAAAAACAAAGGAAATCTTTGTAAAAGATGAACCTGAAAAAGAAAAGCCATCTTCTTTCAAATCAAAGAGGAGAGAGAGGAGAAAAACTTTTCCTGCAGAGAATATTCCTGAAAAAGAAGATGCCGGAGAAAAAACAGTAGTTGAAGAGAAAAAAGACATTTCGGAGGAAACCAGGGAAATACCCGATACTCCGAAACTGGTTGAGGAAGACGTTGCGTTAGCCAAGGCAGATATCCCACAGGAGACTGAAAAAATAGCCGTTCCCGCAGCACCTGCTCCCTTGCCCGAAAAAATGTCTGCCGAAAAACTTTATTTTGAAAGATGGAACGGAGAATGCCTCGTTTACAGAATAAACTGGAATTTTGTAAGGGTTGGAAAGGCACTGATTGCCATGAAGGAGAGTTCAAACGGATACGGTGAAATTTACCACCTTGTGGCATTGTCTGTTCCCGAGGGAATGCTTGCGAATATGGGAATGGGCTATTACAGAATAGATGCTTTCGTTGATAAAAAAACTCTATTGCCCCACTATTATTACCAGTACAGTAAAAATAAAAATAAAGAAGATATCCAGGAGATATATTTTAATTGGAAAGAGAAGAATTACAGATGGAAGCTCAGAAAATTTGATGCTGGCAAGCTTTACAAGACAAAATCGGAAACATTGAAACTGAACGGCTCATCATATGACGGTATATCAAGTTTTTACATGGTAAGAACTCTTGATTTTGAAAACAAGAACATGTTCACGGTACCTGTTGTCCTGAACGAAATATGGGACCTCATAGTAAAAAGAAAGAATAAATCAAGAGAGAATATTCCTGATTTCGGAGCAAAAAATATATATGTAGTTGAACCGCAGGCAAAGAGCAATGCCGGATTTTTCACACAGGGAAAGATGGATATCTGGATAACCGCAGATAATAAGAGACTGCCCGTATATCTTGAAGGCAAGGTTCCTTTGGGGACAGCAAAGTTTTATATTGCAAAAGAAATGCAGGTTTCTTCCGGCACTCAGTTTAATATTGATACAATATCCCGGATTCTTAGCCAGGTAAGATAAATAATGAACATTCTTTCTCTGGAAACCACTTCAGAAATTTGCAGTCTGGCTTTTATTAAAGATAACAGTGTAAAGAATGAAATGATTTTTCAAAGCTCAGACCCTGCAATCCATTTGATTCCAAACATTGAAAATATCCTTAAAAACAGCGCTACTTTGTTATCCCATGTTGATTTTATTGCAGTATCCAGCGGTCCGGGTTCATGGACGGGCATAAGATTGGGTTTATCAGTTGCGAAGGGGTTGGCAAAAGGGGACATCAGCCGCATATATTGCATTTCTGCTACACAATCTGTTTTTTATAGCAGCCGCCAATTGAAGCTTCCCGCAATATGTCTGATTAATGCCTATGGCGGAAAAATGTTTGTTTCTTATTTCAACGGAAAATTTTATTACGTAAGGAATTATTATCCCGAGAAGGTTCCTTATAAAGATATACCCGGTATATGCGGTTCAAAAGAGGTTTTATTGACAGGGCCCGGCATTACCCTGCTTCCTGAAAAAATCAGAAAGATGAAAACAGTCAGAACGGTTGAAGAGTATTATGCGTGTCCGAGAGCCGGGACTAACGGGCTTCTTGCTGCCGAGAAGATATACAGGCAGATTCCGTCTTTACCCCTGAAACCTTATTATGGAAGATGAAAAAAATAAAGATAGCCTACATAATTTCAAGTTCCGAAATCGGCGGAACTGAAAAGATGCTTCTCCTGATGCTGGAAAATCTGGATGAAAATAAATTTGGGAAACCCGTTGTTATAACAATAAAAGGAAAAGGGAAATTTACCGAAGAATTGGCGAAAAGAAATATAAGAAGGTATACGTATAATTTCAAAAAAAATCCTTTCCTTTTTTTCAGACTTCTATATGACCTGAAGAGAGAGCATCCAGATATAATACATTCATTTCTTTTCTATGGGAATCTGGTTGGAAGAATATCAGGACGGCTTCTTGGAATAAACCTTGTGATTTCCTCTCAGAGAAGTATTGATGGATGGCGTAAATGGTACCACTGGAAGATAGACTCTTTGACTTCAGTATGGACGGACCTGATTATTTCAAATTCTTTTTCAGGCAAAAAGGTTCTTGTAGAGAGGGCTCGTATTCCGGAAAAAAAGATAATTGTCATACCCAACGGGATAAGCGTTAGAAAGCTTGAGTGCAGGGTAAGCAGGGAATCTCTGGGTTTGAACAGTTCCGTGATTGTAATAGGAACCATAGGCAATTTAAGAAAGGCCAAAGGGCACATATACCTTATAAAAGCTGCATCATTGATTCTGAGCAAGTTCCCCGATACAGTATTTCTTATTGCAGGTGAAGGAAATTTGAAGCAGATGCTGGTGGATGAAGCGGAAAAAAGGGGTATAAGGGAAAAATTTGTTTTCATGGGATTCCGTCCTGATGCAGAGGAGATAATTCAGCTGTTCGATATATTTGTTTTGCCTTCGCTTTGGGAAGGATTTCCGGTAAGCCTGCTTGAAGCCATGAAATATGGAAAGCCGGTTGTTGCGTTTGGAGTTGCGGATGTGCCATATATAATAGAAAACGGAAAAAACGGGTTTGTTGTTGAACCCGGGTCCCATGAAAAACTTGCTTCGGGCATCGGGTCTCTGCTCCAGGACAAAAACGTCCGCATGAGTATGGGGTTATGCGGCGAGAAAAGATTTAAAGAGCAATTCAACCTTGAAAAAATGATACGCGATTACTCTTCGGCATATGTTGATAATCTTAAATATCGGTTGATTTGAAACAGGATAAGAGGTAAAATTTTTACCGTAAACAATAACATAACAGGGCGCCATGAAAAGAAAAAAAATAGGAAAAGAAGCAACTGATTGGTTCAAGTCTTTAATATGGGCAGTAATAATTGCCGTAATTGTTAGAATTGTTTTTATCGGGAATTTCAAGATACCTACTACATCGATGGTCCCGACACTGAAGGTAGGAGACAGGCTGTTATCGAATAATATCATATATAAAATAAGGCCTCCAAAGAGAGGAGAAGTTGTTATTTTTAAATATCCCGAGGACCCGAAAAGAGATTTTGTCAAAAGGCTGGTGGGCTTGCCCGGTGAAAACCTTCTTATAAAGGAGGGCAATATATATATAAACGGAGAAAAGGTTGTCGACAATCCGGTTTCCAATATATATTACTACAGCGAAGGGTATTTTGGAAACTACAGCGAAGTCAAAATTCCAGAGGCAAGTTATTATGTCCTTGGTGATAACAGCATAAACAGCAAGGACAGCAGATACTGGGGTTTTGTGCCTGCGAAAAGCATGGTTGGAAAGGCCCTTTTCATCTACTGGCCGCCATGGAGGATGGACTTTATCAGATGAGTGCATGAAAAGCCAAGAGGTTTCAATAAATGGATAAAACAGATGAGAAAAGGATAAGAATAAATGTGGCAGACCTTAAAAATTTGAGGGACAGTGCAAGGAGACTCAAGAAGGCTGAAGAGAGCATGGTTTTGTTGAATAAACAGGTATTAGAGATAAAAGACAAATATCTGAGGCTTGCTGCAGAGTTTGACAATTACAAGAAAAGGTCTGAAAAAGAGAAACAGGAAATTTTCAGATATGGAACAGAAAATTTGGTAATGCAGCTGATACCGTTTGACGATATATTCGAAAGTGTTTTGAAGCAAATGGAAAACAAACCTTCTCCAGAAATTATTCACCAGGGACTGCAGATGCTCAAAAAAGAGTTTGCCAAAATTCTTGAAACAGCGGGCGTAAGCAAAATCATTTCAAATAAAAGCCATTTTGATGCCAACATTCATGAAGCTTCAGAAATGATTGAAACTTCAGATTACGATGAAGGCCAAATAGTTGAGGAGGAAAGGGCGGGTTATATGCTTAACGGCAAAATTATCAGGCCTTCCCTGGTTAAGGTGGCTAAGAAAAAATGCATAAAGACAGAAGATGACGGCAAAAATTCCAGCGCCTGCAAAGATTAATCTTTTTCTGGAAACTGGAGTTCCTCAAGAAGGTTTCCATCCCCTTGTATCGTTGATAGACATAGTGGACTTGTGCGATATTATCGAAATATGCAATTCAACGACAACTTCGGTTTCCTTTTATCCTGAACACGATATTCCTGCTGAAAACACAATTACAAAAAGTATTGCTTTCCTGAAAGAAGAAATGGGTCTTGCCGGGAACTTCAGCATAAAAGTCTTTAAAAATATTCCTTTGGGCAGCGGATTGGGTGGCGGCAGTTCAAATGCAGCTTCCGTACTCAAAACTCTTTCAGGTTATTGCAGGTTCAGGCCGCACATGAAAAGGCTTTTAGAAATTTCTGCCAGGATAGGAAAAGATGTGCCTCTATTTATTTATGGAAAGAGGTGTATTGTAAAGGGTTTTGGAGAAAAAATCAGCGAGGTTTTAGAGAACAAATCTTTAACATACCTGCTTTTTATACCGGATTTCCCAGTGTCTACAAAAGATGTCTATCGCAATCTTGACAGGATGGGAATAAAAGGTAATTTGACAGAGGCAGAGGGAAAAATTAAAATAATACTCGAGGCAGTCAAAAAATCAGATATCCAATTTCTGGAAAAACATGTTCAGAACATGCTGTCCTGCAGTTATTTTAATTTATACCCGCAGGCAGAGGAGGTGAAAAGGCATATAGAAAAAGAAACAGGTAAGAAAATTTTTGTCTCGGGAAGCGGCGGTGCTCTCTTTGCAATTTTTGCAACGAAAAGAGATGCAGAAGAAAAAGCTATAGGCTTAAGAATACCTGGATGGAAAAAATTTGTGGCTTGCAGCATGGAAACTTCTTAGGAGGAAATTATGGAAATTACTGAAACAAGAATTTCTCTTGTCGGAAGGCCAAACAGCAGACTGAGAGCTTATGCTTCTGTAACCTTTGACGATGTTTTTGTAGTCAGGGATATCAGGGTGATAGAAGGCAAAAAGGGACTTTTCGTTGCAATGCCGAGCAAAAAAATGCAGAGAGATTGTCCAAAGTGCGGTTTCAAGAATCCCGTAACAAACAAGTTCTGCGGTTCCTGCGGAACAACTTTGAATCCTGTTGTTGAAAAAGAATTTGTGCCTTCGCAGCAGCACAGGGATTTGGCACATCCCATAAAGACGGAATTCCGTGAATATCTGCAGGAAAAAGTTCTTGAAGAATACCATGGAGAACTGGAAAAGTAAAACACTACACTTCTTTTTAAATTGTTGAAAATTGCCTTGGAAATATGTGCAATGATAACGTTTGCCCGGTAGTGTAACGGTAACACACCGGTCTTTGGAGCCGAGGTTCGAGGTTCAAATCCTCGCCGGGCAGCCAATTGATAAAAATTGGCAGAGAATGATAAGGGAAGAAGGAAAGGCTGTTGAAAAATGGGGAAAAAACTTGCGGTTTTGATACTTGCTGCGGGAAAAGGCAAGAGACTCGGCGGTCAATCTCAGAAAGTTGTAAGAACGCTTCTTGGGAAACCTTTGCTTTTGTATCTACTGGAAACTATTGATAGCCTGCATCCTCAAAGGATAGTTCTTATTGTGGGATATAAGAAAGAAGAAGTATTTGCCCAGTTGAAAGAAAGAAAAGTTGAATATGCCGAACAGAACTTGCCGAAAGGTACGGGACATGCTGTAATGCAGGCTTCATCAATTTTAAAAGAATATTCAGGAGATATTTTGATTTTATGCGGCGATGTGCCCTTTATAACAATTTCAACGCTGAGAAAATTGCTGGAAAAACATAAAAAATCAGGTAATTGCGGCACTATTCTGACTGTCGTAATGGAGAATCCCTTCGGATATGGCAGAATAAAAAGAAACGGAAAAGGAAGCGTGAAATCAATAATTGAAGAGATTAATGCAACTGGCGAAGAAAAAGAAATCAAAGAAATCAACGCGGGGATTTACGTTTTTGACAAGATGGAACTATTCAAGGCTTTAAACGATGTAGTACCTGATAAAGTAAAGGGAGAGCTGTACCTTACTGATGTCGTGGAAATACTTTCTTCTTCCGGAAAGAAAATAGATACCCATACCACGGATAAACCGGAAGAATGTCTCGGTATTAACACCCTGGAAGATATGATAAAAGCCGAAACTTTTCTAAAGAAGGAGAAAATGAATGAATAACTGTCTGCTTTTTTCGGGTAATTCCAATAAACTGCTTGCTTCAAAAATTGCGGCATGCATGGACAAGAAACTGGGTTTTATGGAAATTTACAAATTCAAGGATGGTGAGACGGGAATAAAAATAGAAGAAAATGTAAGGGGAAAGGACGTCTTTATTGTGCAGTCTACATGCCCTCCTGTAAATGAAAACATCATGGAACTTCTTATTGCCCTTGATGCTATCAGGCGGGCTTCTCCAAGGCGAGTGACAGCAGTCTTGCCGTATTACGGATATGCCAGACAAGACAGGAAGGATAGACCGAGGGTTCCTATTACTGCAAAACTTGTGGCTAATCTTCTTGTTTCTGCTGGTGTTGACAGGTTATTGGCAATGGATTTGCACGCTCCGCAAATACAGGGTTTTTTTGACATTCCTGTAGACCATCTGTTTGCGGCTCCCGTGATTGTTAAATACCTAAAGCAAAAAAAGATGAATAAAACAGTTGTAGTTGCTCCCGATGTGGGAGGAGTAAAAACTGCCCGAGCTTTTGCCAAAAGACTTAACGGTACGCTTGCCATTGTGGACAAAAGAAGATTATCTCCCGACCAGATAGAAACAGTCCACCTTATAGGGGATGTTAAAGGATGCGATGCAATTATTGTCGATGACTTGATTTCAACAGGCAGCACAGTTATTGAAGCAGCGCAGATATTATTGGAAAATGAAGCATCATCTGTCTATGCTACCTGCACGCATCCGGTTCTGTCTGCTGAAGCTGTTAAAAGACTGAACCAATCTCCTATAAAGGAAATCGTTATAACAGATACAATTCCGACTGTTTCTCTTCCCGGCAAGTTTACAACTCTTACCGTTTCAGAACTTCTGGCTGAAGCAATAAAGAGAATTCATCTTGAAACATCTGTCAGCTCACTCTTTATTTGATGCGATTCAAACGCACTTAACCCATCGAACCTTTTTTTCTGTGATTAGCTTTCTTGGAACTCCATCTCAATTTTCGTTTTCTTCTTCTCATTTTTTCCTGGCTACTTTCTTAGCTGCTTTTTTCTTCGGAGCAGCCTTTTTGACTACCTTTTTCTTCGGAGTAGCCTTCTTGACTACCTTCTTCTTCGGAGCAGCCTTCTTGGCAACCTTCTTTACTGCTTTCTTCTTAGGTGCAGCTTTTTTCTTCATAACCATTTTCTTCACCTCCTTTGCCCCGAACCCTCACCTCTTTTTTTTACTCTGCATGGTGAGAAATTCTGTTTTTATTAACATATATTTAAAACTAAATTTTTATTTTGTCAAATATTTTTTATTGTGATGTTATAATAATATGCAGACAGAAAAAAATCTTAAAGAAAAAAATCTATTGTGAGGTGAAACATGAAATGCCTTATCACAGGCGGATGCGGCTTTATAGGTTCGCATCTTGCCGAAAAGCTTTTGAGTGAAAATAATGAAGTGTTTGTCATTGACGACCTTTCTACTGGAAATCTTGAAAATGTTTCAGGGATGATAAAAAACGAAAGATTCCATCTTTTCATAGATACGATATTGAACGATGTTTTGCTTGAAGAATTGATTGAAAAGAGCGATTTTGTTTTTCACCTTGCTGCTGTTGTGGGGGTAAAGAGAGTCATGGAAAATCCCGTTGATTCAGTAATTATAAACGTTGAAGGTACGTATAAAGTTTTGAATTATTGCGCCAGGTTGAAACGGAAAATTTTGTTGGCTTCCACGTCGGAAGTGTATGGTAAGAATGATAAGATACCTTTTACTGAAGATGCTGACATTATAATAGGAAATACAAAAAAAAAGAGATGGAGTTACGCTTGCGCAAAAGCTATAGACGAGTTTCTTGCCTTTGCTTTTTTTGAGGAAAAAAAACTTCCCGTTATCATTGTCAGGCTTTTCAATACTGTCGGCCCGCGCCAGAGTGAAAGATACGGTATGGTTATTCCGCGCTTTGTTTCGCAAGCTCTGAACAATAGTCCTATAACAGTTTTCGGAACTGGAACTCAGACAAGATGTTTCATACATGTGGCAGACGTAATAAATGCCATAATTTCGTTAATCGGGAAGGAGGCTGCTTACGGAGATGTTTTTAATATCGGGAGTTCGGACGAAATAGCCATAAAGGACCTTGCTGAAAAAATCATAGATATTACAGGAAGTTCATCGAATATCCTGTTTGTGAATCCAACTGATGTTTACAAGACAGGTTTCGAGGATATGGATAGGAGGATGCCGGATACATCAAAAATTAAAAATCTGATTGGTTTCAGGATTAAAAATACAATGGATGACATTCTAAAAGATTGCATAAAAGATATGTCAAAAAAGAAAAATGTCTAAGGAA
>DAOQVZ010000048.1:0-15643 GCA_035341815.1 bacterium | reverse complement strand
GAAGTTTTATAAAAACTGGAGGACATGTCCCATGGAAAGAGGAAAGGTAAAACTGTATTGTCCACACTCCGTACTTTCCTTCAACCGGAATGGACTTTTTCCCTGTATTATTGTTTGAAAAATCCAGGACAACAGTTCCGTCAGGAGATATCAGTCTTGCAGAACGCCCCAGAAATATTTCAAGGTTGTCAAGTCCTTCAGGAACGCGGAAAAAAGCAGGCATACCTTCACCGGAACGTCCGTATGAACCGGAACCCATGTGTTCTCCGTTGCTTGATGACCAGAAACCTTCAGGACAGTAAAGGGCTGCTTTTTCAGAGTTAGTATCAAGAAGCGTAAATGTTGAATCTTCTCCGGACGAAAGAAGGTAAAAACCGCTTGCAACATCGCCTGGAATGGTAACTACTGCGTTGTAATGCTGGTTATATTCAGGATATGCATCCGGATTTTTAAAAAACCACTGTCCCCTTTCCATCCTTTTTTCAAATATAGTCTCCACCCCGGCAACGGGATTGCCCATTTCTCCCCGTAAATAAGGACTTATTTCAGGAAAAACAGGGGTTGTGCCCGGAGGTATAAGGAACAAGAGATGCAGTTTTGTCTCTCTTCCCTTTTCATGCCTGAAAAGTATCTTGCCCGGGGTTACTTTCATTATTTTTGTCAAAAGCGGTGTTGTTTTTCCGCTCCAGCCTTTTTCAGCAAGAAGCTTAAGCGCTGTAGGAATACCTATGAAAGGATTATGGTATTCATGGTGTCCCAGGAAAAATGTCGTGCGGGGACCTGGAAACTTTCCCTGCACGTAAAGATTTTTCCAGTCTAAGGGGTTTTGGGGTTTTGATTTCAGGTCTTCAGAAAAAGGCCACATCCGGCTATAATATAATCCATCGCGAACCGCCTGTTCTACCACCGTCCTGTAACGTTCATCACCAGTTACCCAGTATCCCAGGGAATAGGTGAAAGCATCGTAATTCTTGTAGGAAGCAACCACAGTTCTCCTGTCAAAGCGGTATCTCTGGTCTACCAGCTTGAGGAAAGCTTCCTTTGCAAGCTCATCTCCGGTTTCAAGGTAATACTCCAGTATATTGTGGCTTGTGCGGTGGTCCTTGTACATGGGGCCGTAGCCCGTGTCGAAAAGTTTGAAGCCATTCTGACTTTGCAGGTCAACCATTTCATTTACGGTTTCTTTCAGCGTCCGTCCCGCGTCTTCATTCCAGTCCATGATGAAAAGCGTCAGCAGGGTTCTGATTCCCGTTGCATGATACTGCCATGTCGGGGATTTCGGTTTCCACCCGTTTTTTATGAACGATTCCTTTATCATGTACACAAGGGCGAGGGAATATTCGTCGCCAGTCAGGTAATATTCCAGAAGCCAGTGGCCTATATCCCCCGCGTTAATGATAAAGGGATTGGAACGGTCTCCCCAGAATAAAGGAAGAAGTCCCGCTCTTCCGCTGCCTCCGGGAGTAGTGGTAAATCCGCCCTTCTGTTTCCCGGGCGAACCCGGCACATCCATGTGCGCCAGGTACCAGTCTCCGGTAAAGCGGCTGAAACGGTGGCCGTAATCATAGTATCTTCTCTCGCCGCTTCTTGCATAATGTCGCCAGGGCTCACGCCGCACCCCGTATTCCCTGAGGCTTGAAAGAGCATGAAAAGTGGACACTGGTTTTCCGCCGGTTTCGCTATAGCTTCTGTCGGGATAACAACCCCATGATATATATCCCATCATGGGAAAAGCTTTTAAGGGAATGATAAACCTGTCCCAGTATTCCGATATCAGGGATTCTTCTGAGGGAAACCTTTTCTCGTCCTTGTGAAGCATGGGATATCCCATGGCTTCAGTTTCGCACAATCTTGCAGGGTCAGCCAGTACCAACACCTGCCTGGCTCCGGCCATGGCTGTTTTTTTCACCTGGTCTTCCATATATCTTCCTGGATGGGGCAGGAACCATATCTCGTGGGTTCTCGCGGCTCCCTGCGCATTGCTCTTTGCTTCTTCAAGCATTCTATCATCAGTAATCTTGAGTCCTTTTATTGCCCATTCCTGGAAGTATTCATTTACAAGGGTTTTCACCCGGAAATCAAGCTCCTTGCCTGAACGTCCCGACCATAACACGGCACGCGCTCCCCTGTCTCCAAAAGAAATATCCTTGGGATACCTCTCTGCAAGCCACGGCATCACGAGGGTTATCCCGTAGCTGCCGTAATTGCCGTGTCCCCAGTCTCCCGCCGTTTTTATTTTCTCGACAATGCTGTCATTTCCGTTTGTTGTCTTTCCTATGACAGCCCTGTATTCCCTCTCCGCAAAATGGGGATATTCACCCTGCAACAGGAAAACCTCTTCTCCCGTATTTGACACCTTCTTTATATCTTCAGAGTTTTCTCCCACCGCACAGTAAACTTCTGCCGGACTGCCGGGTGTCCTGAATTCTAAACCGTAGTCTTTGAACCATACCTTGTTGGTATCCTCGGTGAATAAAAGGGAATGAGTTATCCTCACGTAGGGAGTTCCGGCTGAAAAATAAAACCACACATCTGCCTTTGCAACCTTCTCTCCTGTATCTGTCACGTACCAGCCGGAACGTTTCAAGACAAGTCTTCCCGGGCCCTCCTTGATAAATGTGTTCTCAATCTCCGCAGCTTTCCCTGCTATCCTGGCCGTCCTGCCGGCATTGTCGACAAGGTATGTTCCCGCTCCGGACCCTTTCAATATCTGTATCTTCTCTCCGCCCGATAAAAGCCATCCTTCTTCGGGAAGAAGTTTATCCGCATCAAACATGTATATTGCAGCGCCGGTATCCACGGAAAAACTGCCGTCAGCCTGTCTTGTTACTTTTAACGGCTCGCGATATGGACCTCTTTTTACTCCATTCCCATATTCAACCTTATATTTGCCCTGAGGAGAGGCGGTGAACCCGGCAAGAACCCATCGTATACTGCCGTCCCGCCATGTAGCGGCAACATCAACCTGTGATGGTACCTCCCTGCCGCCGCTCATTATCCGGATTGCAGAGGAGTCTTTAAGTTCTCCTTTTGAGAAAGGAATACTGGCTACCATGGACCATGGAGCATCAAGCCCGGAAACATCGTTTACCTTAAGAGGAAACTCCCCTGCTGCGGCATTCATAGACCAGAATAAAATAGCTGCCGTTAACAATACCAATTTTTTTTTCATTTCATTTATCTCCTTTTATCCTGCAATATAATATTATTTCTCGCCTGTCATGAAAAGATTGAATTCCTTTTCAATCAAGCTCATATCTTTTAATTCTCCCGGTTCGGGAGGTAAAGGAGTAACCCTTAACTGGTCGGGCCCGCCAAGTGCAAGCTGAGAACCCTGGCTTCTTATGTACCTGACGGCAAGAATATTTCGTCCTTTTTTCACTTTTACGTTAACAAGGTGGTTCCAGATTGAAAATGGATAATAGATATTGGAAGTTTCCGTCGTATCATGCACGGGTTCCCCGTTGACCCATGCCTGCATCCACCAGTCCGCTCCCATTCCGAGCGTCACATCCTGCTCCCTGTCGGAATTGAATACAATGAATACATAAGCTACACTGCCTCCGGGTTCTTTCTTTAGGATATCGGGGAAATCGTAAATAGTATCCTTTACTTCCACGTCTGCCGCTTCAGCCTGCTTATTTCCTATCTTAACCTTTTCAGGGTATGAATTCAATACACCCACAGGCAGAACCGGGTCGTTCTGGTGAAACGGGCCGAAAACCCTCCATGTTAAAGGCCAGTCCAGCGAGCCCGACACTTTTTCCAGAGGCGCCTTTTTTTTCTTCAACGGCCTGCTGTATAATTCCTCGTTTCCCATCGCAAAGAAAGCCGGAAGATTTTCAACTTTCACTTTGCCCGGCTCTACGCTTTCAAATGTCCATAAACCGGCTTTATCACAGGGAAGTTCCACCCATCCTGAAACAGATTTGTTCCCTCCGAAGGGTTTCCCATCTGGAGCGAAAAGAAGCGCCCCCTTTTCAAAAAATATCTTCCCGTCTTTTGCGCCTTCAGGCATCCTGAAACATATCTTTTCCGGTGGAGACATTGCAGGAGGCATCCATCCATCTGGAGCATAAATGGCAAGAGGAGTACATTTATCAGCAAATACCGAATATTGCTGGTTTCCATTAACTTCAATCTCGTAAAGACCTCCCGGCGCATCCTTTGGAATATGAACACTCACAATACCGTAACTTTTTTCCGTTACCGTATGCAAATCGTGTCCCGCCCAGATATACCTGACCACGCTATAAGGCTTGAGACGGACCTTGTTTCCCGTCACCCATGGTTTTATCACGCCGTCTTCTTCCCTTCCCTTGAAGTGTTCCGCCGAAGAACTTCCTTCCTGCCTTACAAGCAATTCCATGTGCGTCTCACCGGGTTCATCGGCATAATCAACTTTTACGGCATCCTCTCCCGGTTTGACAAAAAAGAGCCTTGCAGGCGGTTCCTCAACCTTGAACGCAATATATGAGGACAGTTTGATTTTTTTTGCCTTTGCCTCTTTTATAACATCCATGGCAAGGGGAAGTCCCTTGAAATACCTCGGTATCTGGGAAACGCATGTGAGATTTATCTCTCCTGTTTCGCTGTCAAGCTGTCTTTCCGCAACCAGCCTGCGCCTGCTGTAATCAAACCTTGAGGCCACCGAGGGAGAGAAGGTTTCTTTCCAGAGGAAATATCCCATGTATCCGGTTGAACGGTTCTGCCCGTATATAGGAGGGCTTATATCGCTTTTCTCCCAGTTGTAAACGGCTATGGTTTTTGCCATTTTATGAAAGAGCCTGTCTCCGAAAATATCGAAAAGCATTATGAATACATCTCCGTCTGTCTCCATCTTGTAAGTTGAACTCCTGTGCGGGCGCGCCTTTGTCATAAAAACTTCGCTTTCCGGGTCGTACAGATGGCCTGCCGTAAGTTCGTATATAAGCTCCTTGAGCCTCGGTTCCCATGAAAACTCGTATGATTCCAGTATATTTCTCATAACTGAAATAACTCTCCAGTGCCTGGTCTTTGAAGTAAGATTTTCCTTTATGGCATTTGAATAATTCTCCAGTATATCCCCGGCGCGCCTGTTTCCTGTAATATAATAGTCGAAAAGAGCCTGGTTGAGATTGCCTGAGGTGGCAAGTGGGGTATCAGCGCTGGATTTGCCAACCCAGTAAAGTGGCAGGTCGAGGGGACGGTTCCTGTCGCGCAAAGAACCCGGAGAGCCGATATTTTCCAGTATGAGTCCCTTTATTTTATTTTTACTGCTCCAGTGGGAAATATTGTTGTCAAGGAATGCGCGGTTTGCCCCCTGCGCAAATTCCCTTATGGAGCGGTCTCCTGAACGGGCATAGAGGTACCAGCTGTCTGAACGTATGGTGTAACTGCCCCCCCGCAGGTCGTGTATAATCCATATGGGTCCGGCATTGTAATCTATGAAACCCCCGATTTCTCCTCCCAATCCCTGCTTTACCTTTCCCCAGAAAAGGTTGGATATGAGTGTTTCTTCAAGGGGGAAATCTTTTCTGTTAACAGGATGAAGAGCCCCAAAGGCTTCTGTTTTTCTTATCCAGTCCGGGCTGACATGGGCAAATACCTGCCTTGAATGGAGAAAACTGACCAACCCCGGCTCGTTACCCGGGAAAAAGGGAGAAAACAAGAGTTCGTGGGTCTTGCTCCAGCCGACAGCATTGCTTGAATGTTTTAAAACAAACGAAGTGTAGTTTTCCAGAAGATTTCGCGACACCTTGTCAAAGTCCGCCACCTTTTCGATAGGCAGCATTCCCCAGTTTTTCATGAGGTTTTCCATCTTGAAATCAAGTTCAATGCCCGAAACGGATGAACTGTAAAGCTTCATGTTTATCCTGTCGTATGCAACCTCCATCTCTTTGGGGTGCTGGGCAGAAGCGTCGCGGCATGAAAACATGAACCCTCCGTTCCTTCCTTCCACGCCTGCCCAGTCTCCTATCTTTTCACCGAGGCAAACAGGTTCCTTGCTTCCCGATGCAGACACCTGTGCCATGTTTTTTCCCCTGAGGTACGGAATCCAGGGAGTGCTCGGATTCTGGCGCGTCCATGAATAAACGTTGGGCCTGAGTCCAAAGGTCGCTCCTTCCTTCTGCATGGAACTGTATACCTTCCCTTCTGAAAGGGGCAGTGAAACTAAATTGAACTTTATTTTTTCCGAAACTGCCGTTTCCTTTGCATTAATGGCCTTCCATCCTTGCAGAACAATTTTTCCGTCGGCGGGATTCATGCTGTTTGCGGGAGTCATGCTGAATATCGCCTTTGTATCCGTACCTGGCAGTACCTCCAGTTCCCACCCTATATCCCTGAACCACACCTCGCCTGTATCCCTTGTAATTATAAGTGTATGGGTTGCTTCCGCTTCCGGCCTGCCTGCGGTGAATTTGAGCCGCGTTATGTGGCGGGCAAGTATTTCCCCGGCCGTTGTCACGTAGTCTCCTTCTATTCTTATAACGGAGGATACGGGCCCCTCAGATTCGAGCCTCATGGAAGCATCCTTAGAAGAAACCTTGCCGAGCCTGCCTTTCTGGTCTATAACGTATAGCCCTTGCATGGTCCCTTCCCTGGCAAAAACTTTGTTGTTGCAGCGCACCTCCTTGATAAGGGCTCCGTCGCTGCCGACAACATATTCCGCGGGACCTGTTTTTACAATTAAACGCCCGCCGTTTTTTTCAACCCTGACCGGTACCGCTGGAAAGCTTCCCCTTGTTCTTTCCCCCGGGCAACATATATTTCTTCTCCCGTCCTTCCGGAAACAAGAGCGTCTACCCATATCCATTTTACCGAACCTTCTTCTGACCACCTGCCGGCAATTTCCAGCTGTGAAGGAACCTCTCTTCCGGAAGCATCCATGACTTTCAATCCGTCACCCTGCCAGAGAGAGCCCCGCGGAAGAGGCAGACCGAACCTCACAGGATATCTATCAATGCTTTCAATCCCTTCGGGAATATCTATCTTAACGGGAATTCTCGTACCGGATTCAAGAGATTTTGGTTTGTCCGCCGAAACCCAGGTTTCCCCCATCCCGAGCAGGATGCCTGTGTTATTTCTCCATTCAATTCTTACCAGGGCCCTCTCTGCTTCAAGGCTTCTCATGTCTATTCTTATAAGGGCTTCGCTGGATTCAACCCTGCTTTTTGCCTGTGCCATTATGCGGGATTCCATATTCCTGACTGAAACCAGAAGGCCGGTATTTTCAACCGGCACATTTTTCGCATCAAGCTTAACAAGCACGTCTATCCAACTCTCCCAGCAACCGATGGATTCCCTGCCGGTATAAAGCTTGACCCCATTGATGCTTAAAGCTCCGGGGGTTTCTTCCCACGGCAGGATTTTCGCAAGATTGGAAAATTCAATCCTAACGGGCGTTGATGCATTGCAGGGCAAACAGAAGGATGCAATGGGAAGTAAAACAAAAAGATGAACAAAAAATTTCATTATTGATTTTATCCTATACATTCTCTTTTCCCCTTCAGTTGGTTAAAATTTCAAGCCCTATTTTATTTTTCAATCTGAAAGCCAGGGTCCAGAAGCAACTATTCAATAAACCACATCAGGCAACGTGTTTGACTGAGTTCTTACGTATTGAATTGCAATGCAATTCTATTTTTTTCCTGGAGGCCAGTCAAGAACCTCGCATCTTTCAGTCCACTCTTTATATTTTTTTTCAAGTTCATCTCTTTTTGTTTTATTTTTTTCAGCAAGGTCATTGAGTTCCGTTCTGTCGTCATTCATGTTGTAAAGCTCCCATTTGCCCGTACCGTCCTTTGCCTGATGTTGAGATACAAGTTTCCATTCGCCGTCCCTCACAAAGCGGTTTCCCATATGCTCCCCGAAAAACGGCCGTTCTCGTTTCCATTTCTTTCCCTGCAAAACGGGCATAAAACTCTCCCCTTCCGAAACAGGGCTTTTCTTCCCTTTTAATTCCTTGGGATAAACAGCGCCAGCAGCCTCTATGCATGTGGCTGTCAGGTCTATAAGGTGGCAGGGAGAATGTTCTATTGACTGCTTTTTTATTGTCGCAGGCCACTGCATTACACAGGGTGTTGATATTCCGCCTTCATGCACCCAGCTTTTATAAAGGCGAAAAGGGGTATTTGAAGCATTTGCCCAGGGGAGTCCGTAACTCATGAATGTTTCATCCGCTCCGGGTTTACGGTCAGGTGTGTTTCCAACATGCATCCGACGACCGTCAGGAGTCGGCATATTATATCTCATGGGTTCGGGCTTATCCTTATCTTCTGCAAGAAATTCAGCGCACCCGCCGTTATCCGAAAGGAAAACAACCATGGTATTTTCTTCTATGCCGAGCCTTCTCAGTTTTTGCAGGACCCTGCCTATACCCTGGTCCATGCGGTCAACCTGGGCGGCATATACGGCCATACGCAGGTCCTCCCATTCTTTTTCCCTGGCATCCTGCCACAACGGAGCTTTTTCATCCTTCGGGGATATCTTCCATTTTGGGTCCAGGATTTTCATTCCTGTAAGCTTTTCGTGCCGCTCCTCACGGATTTTATTCCACCCCTTGTTTACATATTTTCCCTCGTATTTTGCTATATCTTCGGGAAGGGCGTGAAGAGGCCAGTGGGGAGCGGTATATGCAAGGTAAAGAAAAAAAGGATTCTCTGATACTACAGCTTCATCAATCATTTTAAGAGCTTCCTCGGTCAATGCATCCGTAATATAATAATTTTGCCCCGGCGGGGAAAGAAGGTTATAGCCGTTAATCATGTACGGAGGGTGAAAATAACTGCCGGCTCCTCCGAGCATGCCGTAATGCTTGTTGAACCCCCTCTGCACGGGTATCGGATGGTCATTGTTTCCGGGAGTCCATGTTTCGGACTGCATGGGCGGATAATTACCGCCTACATGCCATTTGCCGGACATGAAAGTGGAGTATCCTTCTTTACCGAGCATCTCCGCTATTGTAGCACAATCCTCACGAAGAAATCCCTGGTATTCCCTTATACCCGCATTACCTGTCATATAACCCACTCCTGCCTGGTGCGGGTAGAGTCCCGTGAGAAGAGATGCCCTTGAAGGACAGCACCTGGCGCAATTATACATCTGGGTAAACCGCACGCCCTTTTCTGCCATGCTGTCTATATTTGGCGTCTTTATTTCAGAACCGTAGCATCCCAAATCTGAAAAGCCCATGTCATCTGCAAGAATTATTATTATATTAGGTTTCATTTTGCATTACCTTTCATTGCAGGCTACGTGCTCAGGCGAACCCTGAAAAGTATTCCTGCCGCTTTTCAATTTTTACTGTAGCGGTCTTCAGGACAAGCCCGGGATAAAGCATTTATCCCGTATAATATAACAGGACAAGTGCAACGGTTTTCAGACGTGCCATAAATGGCTTATACCGGGTTATTCCGGGGCACCGCTACAAAAGGTGCCGCCTATCTTGCTTCTAACGGTTCTTTTGAAAAAGCCGATATCCCTTTTAGGTTGCCGTCGAAAAGAAAGAGCGCCCTTGTGTTTTTGTCCATTCCCGGCGCAGTCTTTTCCGGGACAAAATTATCGGCATATCTTATTACATCCGATATTCTCAACATGTCGACACTTCCTTCAATCGGGCCTATAGTTATATCTTCCTTTTTATCAGAAAGGCTGAAAATATCCCATCCGCCCAAAGACGCAAGAAAAGGTTCTCTTATTAATCCCCTTGTATCTTTAAGCTTTTTGCCATTAACGAATATGTTAAATTCACCTTCGACTCCGTCCTTCGGCTTCTCCTCTCCCGGCTTGGGAGGCAGAGGCGTTACTTTTAGCTGGTCAGGTCCGCCAAGCGCGAGTTCGGAACCTCCTCCCCTTATAAAACGGACTGCAAGTACATTTTTACCCTTGTTAACCTTTACATTGACAGTATGGTTCCATATGGAAAAAGGAAAATACATATTGCTCGTTTCCGTGGTATCAAGGGCAATCTTTCCGTTCACCCACGCCTGCATCCACCAGTCTCCTCCCATACCGAGAGTTACTTCCTGTTCCCTTGCCGAATTGAAAGCCAGGAACACGTACGCATTCTTGCCCGTGGGCTCTTTTTTCAGCATGTCAGGAAAATCATACAGGTTGTTTTCCACTGAAACATCTTTTCCTGTCAAAACCTTTCCCCCAACCTCTATTTTTTCAGGGTACGAGTTCAGAATTGCGGGAGTCAGGATTCCATCGGAGCTGTCAAGCGGCCCGAATATTCTCCACTTTGAAGGCCATTCAACAGAACCGTTAATCATTTCACCGGGAGGAAGAGCGGGAGGAGCTTCGGATACTTTCCATATATTCCAGGTGTATGCAAGATGTATCCATTGAGCAGAATTGAAAAAATAACATTCCTGTTTACCTATTTTGGGAAGGCCTATCTCCCTATCACCCAGCAATTCTATTTGAAGGTCGCTGTAAACCTGCCTGTTCCAATTTTTGCCTCCGTACAGGTAGTTAAGATTAATATGAGGACCTTTCAGGAAGCTTCTTGAAATGAAAGGATTTTTTGATACTGGTATTTCGGAGCTTGTCCAGCCAGTTTTCAGCCAGAATTCTATCGTCCCTTTTTTACCGGGAAAACAGGCATATCCACCCTGGGATACATTTTGCCCCCTGTTGAAAGAAATCGTTTTATCTCCATGCATCCTCAGTGCATTTCCAGAAACGCCGGGCACAAATTCCATAGTATCGCCAAAAGTATATTCCGGCTGTAATTTCTTCCACACGGCTTTTTTCCCAAGGTCCGGCAGGCGTCTGGAAGAACCGAAGGAAACTATCGGTTCGACATTGATAAGCTTTGCGAATGAAGGCGGACAAACCCCCAGCTTTCCGCTTCCGTAAAAGGCAGGTTCTATGCTCCATATGCCTCCCTGGCCGCTTACAGGTATTGACATTTTTCCCGTATTTTCCTGGGAAGCTGATAAAACTGTTCTGCCCCTGCTGTTTTTTATTGTATGCGGCCTTCCCATGAAAATTTCAAGATTCTTTAGATTTGAAGGCACATAAAAATAGTAAGGAACCCCTTCTTCAGAATAAGTCAGCCCGTTCTGCCTGACTGCGGACCAGAAACCTTCAGGACAATACAAAGCAATTTTTTCCGCATTGGAATTTTTCACTGAAAAAGATTCATTGCCATCCATGGAAGCCAGGTAGAAACCGCTTTTTGCTGTTGCAGGTAGAGTAACCTGTGCGTTAAACAATATACTGCCTGGGTCATCTGCCCAGAGCATCCTTGTTTTCACGGGGTCGGCAGTATCCCTGCCTATAATAATACAAGCTCCCGCCGTCAATTGTCTTTCGCCATTTACCGGGAAATCATAAACCCTTATGCCTGCATCCTCGCGATCGCTGAGAAAAGACATATTTAAGATAGTATCTCTTCCTGCCCTGTGGGAAAATAAAATTTCCCCCGGGCTCACCTCCAGGGATTTTACAAGCACCGAATCAGGCGTTTTCCAGTTATCTGTATCTGAATATCCCCTTACGGCAATTGACAACATGCATAATAAAACCGAAAACATTACAGCTTTCACCAACAACTTCATTCTATTCATTTCTCCCTCCTTGCGTTGTGTTTGGTTCTGCCAAACATGGCTATCCTTCTTATAATGTTTCTCCAAGTTTTCCAATAATTTTTAATTACTTCTAACTCTCCCCGCCTGTCATTATGAAATCGGTGTTTTGTGCAAACTGATATATTTTTATTCAGGGACTCACGTTTTTACCCTGTTAAGCATACCTTCTTTTGGTGTATCGGTCTCCCTGAAATGCCCGGGATAAATTTTATCCTCCATAGCTTTAGCGAAGGAGGACGCAACGCTACATTATGCTTATTTTGCTTCCACCGGTTCCTTTGAAAGAGCAGAAATACCTTTCAGGTTTCCGTCAAAGTAAAAGAGAGCCCTCGTATTCGAGTCAAGTTTAGGAACATCGGATGCAGGAACAAAATCCTCAGTGTATCGGACAATGTCGGAAATCCTCAGGTTATCCATGTTTCCGTCAAAAGGACCTATCGTTACATCTTTTATACTGCTCTGAAGTCCTGCTATCCTGTTCCCTTTAAGTGGAGCCAGTCCGTATTTTGTACTGTCAAAAATCATTTTTTTGCCATTCAGGAAAATTGACAATCCACCGCTTACGCTGGTAGTCTCTTCGTTGATTTCCCATGTAAAGGCAACATGCGTCCACTCGCCTGCCTTGAAAAAATGGCGGCACTGGAAACCTGCAGGGGACTGCCCTTCTTTTTCAGGGAGAAGTTCAAGCCTGACGTGGCTTTCACTGTCTGTTTCAGAAATACGCACACGGTAAAGATGTCCGAGACGGACATGCGAGCATGCAAGGAAAGTTTTGTATATGGTCTGTGTCATTTCCATTGGTATCTCATATGTAGAAACGTCAGGCTTATACCAGAATTCAACAGTTCCCCTTTTCCCTGGAAAATATGAGTGTCCACCCTGCCGGACACTGTTTCCCCTGTCGAAAATAACTTTGCTATCATTTGCGGTCCTCAATGCCTTCCCGCTCAGTCCGGGTACAAAATCCAGAGATTTTTCATCTTTTGCCGCCAAAAGAGAAAGAGCAGACATCCTTATTCCCGGTATTTCAGGTAAAAGTCCAGGGAAACCGAAAGCAACAACAGGTTCCACGTTTATAAGCTTGACAAATGAAGGCGGAGAAGAACCCCTGAAAGCGCTTACGCAGTATTCTATGCTCCACACGCCTGCTTTTCCCGATACCGGTATCTTCACTCTTCCCATATTTTCATTAAGCATTTCAACTGCCACGGAACCGTCCGGTGCTTTCACCCTGACAGGCCTGGCTATAAGGATTTCAAGTTCCTCAAGGCCTTCCGGAACCCTGAAGAAAGCAGTCCTCCCTTCACCCGGACGGCCGTACTGGGAACCACTGTGCTCTGCAACGGAGATAGACCAGAAACCTTCAGGACAATAAAGTGCTGCAACCGGGGAATCAGAATCAAGCAAAGTGAACGTCGTATCGCTTCCGAGAGAAAGCAGGTATAGACCTCCCGCAACTTCTGAAGGCACGGTAACGCGTGAATAATAAAATCTTTTTTTGCGCGGGTACTCATCCGGCCTTTTCAAAAAATAATCGCCGTCATTCATCCTCTCCTCAAATGCAGTTTCCAGCTTTCTTACAGGCGTTATTATTTTACCGTTTCTGTCGTAGGAGAAGAGTTCAGGAGCAGGAGGTTTTTCATTAAAATCTGTCTGGAGATAAATGCTTAAATTTGTATCTTTACCTCCCTCATGAAGAAAAAGTATTTTCCCATCGGGCTGCTTTATAGGTTTCACGACAAGGGGCGTTGTCTTTCCACTCCATCCTTTTTCGGAAAGAAGCTTTAAAGCTGTAGGAATGCCGATAAACGGGTTGTGATACTCGTGGTGCCCAAGAAAGAAGCTCCGCCGCGGTCCGGGAAAGTTCGGAACGACATTAAGCAGGTGCGGCCATTCAAGAAGATTTTCAGGTTTCATTGACAACTCTGCTGACAGCGGCAGGGTTTGTATATAATAAAGACTATCCCTGACCGTCTGTTCAACAACTGCCCTGTATCTTTCATCGCCTGTCATCCAGTAAGCTATGGCATGAGTAAACCCATCGTAATTCTTATACCCTACCGGCCTGTATCTCCTGTCAAACCTGTATCTCTGGTCTACAAGCTTCAGGAAAGCTTCCTTTGCAAGTTCGTCACCCGTTTCAAGGTAATATTCCAGGATATTGTGGCTTGTCCTGTGGTCCTTGTACATGGGCCCGTAGTGGCCGGTGAAAAGCCTGAAACCGTTCTGGCTTTCAAGGTCGACCATCTCTTTTACAACCTCTCTTGCCGCATTTCCCGCTTCTTCATCCCAGTCCATGATGAAAAGAGTAAGAAGTGTCCTTATCCCTTTTGCATGAAAATGACTGGGCGGACCGCCAGGTTTCCATCCGTTCTTTTTAAAAGATTCCTTTATCATTTGAACCAGATAAAGAGATTGTTCGTCTCCGGTCAGGTAATACTCCAAAAGCCAGTGTCCTATATCTCCGGCATTTATGCTCCATATATATGTACGGTCTCCCCAGAACAAGGGCAGTAACCCAGCCCTGCCTCCGCCTCCGGGCGATGTTATGAAACCACCTTTTTGTTTCCCCGGTGAGCCCGATGCATCGCTGTGGGCAAGGTACCAGTCTCCCGTAAACCGGCTGAAACGGCGGCCGTAATCATAGTAACGACGTTCTCCGCTTCTTGCATAGTGGCGCCACGGTTCACGCCTGACGCCGTATTCCCTGAGGGTTGAAAGAGCATGGAACTGCGACATGGCAACACCTTTTTTGGCGATACTGTAGCTCCTGTCGGGATAGCATCCCCAGGCAATATACCCGTTCATAGGGAAAACTTTAAGAGGAAGGATAAAGCGGTCCCAGTACTCGGAAATCATGAATTCTTCATTCGGAAAATGTTTTGTATCCTTGTGAAGCATTGGATATCCCATAACCTCTGTTTCGCACAATCTTTCAGTATCAGAAAGAGCAAGTACCTGCCTGGAAGCCGCCATTGCTGACTTTTTGACATTATCTTCACGGTATCTTCCGATATGGGGGAGCAACCATATATCGTGGGTACGCGCAGTTCCCTGCGCGTTGCTATTTGTAGCATCAAGTTCTCCGCTTTTGAGCATTCCAAGACCCTCTTCAACCCATGTTTGGTAATAATCCTTTACCAGTGTCTTTACCCTGAAATCAAGTTCCTTTCCAGAACGCCCCGACCACAAAACCGCCCTGGCTCCTCTCGCCCCGAAGGATATCTCCTTGGGATATCTCTCCGCCAGCCACGGCATTACAAGGGTCAACCCGAAGTTACCGTAATCACCGTGCGCCCAGTCTCCAGCTGTTTTTATATCCTCAAACGGAGTGTCCTTTCCACCGGTTGATTTACCTACAAAAGCTTTGTATTCGCGTTCGGCAAAATGGGGATATTCTCCCTGCAGCATGTATACCTCGCTGCCATTTACAGAAATTTTCTTTACCTGATATTCACTGCCGGTTTCTCCAATCGCAAAGTATGCATCAGATGGACCCGCAGGAGTCCTGAATTCTAAACCGTAGTCTTTGAACCATACCTTGTTTGTATCCTCGGTGAATAAAAGAGAATGGGTTATCCTGACATAAGGAGTCCCTGCAGAAAAATAGAGCCACACATCGGCCTTTGCAAGTTTTTCTCCCGTATCTGTCACGTACCAGCCGGAACGTTTCAAAACTATCCTTCCCGGTCCTTCCTTGATAAATGTGTTCTCAATCTCCGCAGCTTTCCCTGCTATCCTTGCCGTCCTGCCGGCATTGTCGACAAGGTATGCGCCCGCTCCGGACCCTTTCAATATCTGTATCTTCTCCTCACCGGATACAAGCCAGCCTTCTTCGGGAAGAAGTTTATCAGGGTCAAACCGGTATATCGCCGCGCCGGTATCCACGGTAAAACCGCCGTCCGCCTGACGCATTACTTTCAACGGCTCGGGATATGAACCTCTTTTAACTCCCGTCCCATATTCAACTTTATAGCTTCCCTGCGGTGAGGCGGTGAACCCCGCAAGAGCCCACCTGATACTTCCGTCGCGCCATGTCGCCGCAACGTCCACCTGCGAAGGGA
>DAOQVZ010000047.1:0-15715 GCA_035341815.1 bacterium | reverse complement strand
GCGTAAGTTCCCGGATAGACAATGATAGTATCTCCTGGAGTTGCAGCATTTATCGCCGCCTGGATGGTATTATAATTCTGCCACCCATCCAGACCGACTGTAATTATAGTTGCATAATGTCCGGTAAGACTATCAGTTTCTCCGTCAACCACATCAACCTGGATGTCTGCAGGAGGCATGTACCCCGCAACGCCTCCCTTGAAAGAAACGGTATATGTGCCCGTATCAAGGAAGTTGAGGTAATCGCCGCTGTCGTACCAGTTGGTTCCGTCTATACTCCACTGGGCTCCGGCAACTACCGCGCCCTGGGGGGTTATAGCCACCGTGAGCCTTCCCTTGTACAATTCCGAATCCCGCAGGGCAAAATATGTTGCCGTCAGGTCGGCAAGAGAAGGATCCGTAGAGCTGTTTATAGTCACTTCCACGTAACCGTCATAATCCTCTCCTCCGACAGTTACCGCCCCTGCCACTACCTGCTGGTCAGAACATTCAACCCAGGTCGTACCGTTAAACCAGTATGCCACCTTTGCGGACGGCTCATTATAATATAGTTTTATCTTTACCTCGGATATATCTCCGGGGTCAGATAAGAAGACATCAAAGAAACTGCCGTCAAAGAGCTCATTGTCCGTAGGGTTGGCTCCAAGTAACGTAACAACAGCGGTTCCTTCCTCTCCCCCGGCAAATGAAATATCCACTCCAAGCCCGGCATCTCCGTTCTCGTATGAAGGATTGTCGAAATCAAGTATTCCGCCGCCTGAAACCGGGGCCCCGAGCATCGGGTCAAAAATTATATAATCGCTTACGGGATTACCCAACCCCTGGGGATTATTTGTTGCATGGTAAGGTCCGGTTGCATCTCCCCACCAGTTGTTTCTTGCGTCGAAAGCAACGGTACCAAGGTTTTCAGCTCCTGTCGTGTTGCCGTAGATATTGTTGTAGGCAAAGAGGTTATTGGCTCCTATCACCCCAGTGCCTCCGTTGGGATTAATCAGAAATCCGGTAGTCCCTCCCGTGATAGTATTGCTGACTATCACGTTGTTATCCACGACAGGACCTGCCCAGGAGGAATAAAAAAGTCTCATACCTACATTGGATACTTGTATGGTATTGTTGGCTACAAGGACGCCGCAAGCCGAAGCGAGGGAGATACCGTTGGGAACGTTGGTAATGTTGTGTCCGCTGATATTGGTGCCTTCCGCCATCTGCCCCCAGACCACCATGGCCCATGATTTCGCATCGCCTCCAAGCAGGTTATAAAACTGGTTGGCTACGATATTAAGCTTGTTGTTCCCGCTTCTGTCTATAGTGATACCGTAAGAAAAAGCATCCGCCGTGCCAATATCATGGAGTATATTGTTACTGATGGTATTGCCCTCGGCATCCGACCAGGGACCTGCAACCACGTTGATGCCGGTGTATCCTATATCATATATTTCGTTGCCCGATATGGTGTTGTCCGAACCGTACACCAGTATGCCGTAATCTGTCTTATTGGTTGCAGTATAATAGATGTTTCCCCTGACCACACAGTTAGTGAGGGTATTCTGATTTCCTTCTATGCGGATGACCTTTATCTCCCCGCTCTGGACAGTCATATCCTGTATGGTAAACCCGTCAAGGGTAATACCGTTGTTGTAGAAGACAACTCCTCCTATGACCCCGCCCTGCTGGGCAGTCCTTGTCAGTACATTAACAGTAGTAACTGAGGCCCCACCGGTTGACCGGATAATAAGGTTATCCTTGTTTATATTGAGGAATTCGTTATAGGTACCGGGAACCACAAGAATTGTATCTCCCGGGGCAGAGCCGTCTATGGCTGCCTGTATCGTTGTAAAATCTCCTCCTCCGCTCGGGTCAACTGTCCACGTCCATGTATACCTGCCGGTGACATTATTGGGTCCCTGCTGAAGGTTGACCAGGATATCTGCAGGGGTTCCAAAACCGCCCTGTATTCCGCTGAATGTAACGGCAAAGGGTCCGGTTTCAAGTGCTCCGGTGGTAACCCCGCTGTTATTCCATGTCGTACCTTCGTCCATGGACCACTGCGCACCCGCATCCCTGGCGCCCTGCGGCTCTATGGTAACGGTAAGGGTGCCTGTCTGGCGGACATATGTGCCATCCTCAGTAGTCTCCTGGTCCCTGTTGATAACCACGTCTTCTCCTGCGGGCTCGTTCCAGTTACCTACCTGCTTGTAGGTAACCGTGTAGGTTCCCACCTGTATGCCTGTCATTGTGGCACCGCTGTCATTCCATGCCGTGCCGCCGTCTATGGACCACTGTGCACCCGCGTCAATGGCGCCCTGGGGCGCTATTGTCACGGTAAGAGAACCCAGGTGCTGGACATATGTACCTGTAAGAGGTCCCGTTGTCTGCCCTTCCAAAACAACTACCCCGGGAACATCTGCGGGCTTGTCCCAACCTGCAAGGTCGCTGTATGTCAACGTGTATGTCCCGGTATTCACCTGCTGTCCGCCACTGGGATATCCCGTCACGCCGCCGTCTATCGACCACAGCACACCCGCATTCCTGGCTGCCTCCGGTTCTATCACAACGTCAAGCGTGCCCTGATGACGACTGTATGTTCCGGTACGTTCTTCTGCTCCACCCGAAGTCATGGTTACATCCTGGTTTGTCGGAACATACCAGTTTTCCATATTGGTATATTGTACGGTGTAACCGCCCGGCGCAAGGTAAAGGGTAAAACCGCTGTCAAACCAGTTGGCCCCGTCAATCGACCACTGCGCACCCGCATCTATGGCTTCCTGCGGCGCTATCGTCACCTTAAGAGTTCCGCCGCCTGCCTCTACGGTAAATAAACCGTTATCATATCCGGTTTCCAATACTTTTACGAAAGGATTCAGAAGTAGCCCTTCTATAAATGTCAGGTTTGTGGTACTTCCGCCGGCTCCCACGACAGCAAAAACAAGTTTTACAAGAGAGCCGTCTGTCACGGGGCCGAGACCCTCGGCATCGTTTGAATGTCCCGCAACTATTACCTGGCCCGCCACGTCTGTATTGCCAATGATATTCCAGTTATCACCAAGCAGAGTGCCTTTCAAAACACCCACTGCATTCAGGACATTCGGGTCATATGTTATCTTGAATTCAAAGCCGGCTATCCCCGTTGCCACAAAAACGTTCACAGGTATTTCAACAATGCCTCCACCTGTCATATCCGGAATAGAAACAAGGTTCATTCCGAACCTTGCAACAAAGGCGTCAAAATCCCCTCCGTTGTAATCCAAATCCCAGGCGTTCAATGCAGGGAAATCCGTAGAAGCTGTTCTTCCTGCAACGTATATTGTCCCGCCGGCTCCCAGGGTGATGGCAAATTCGTCGTCCTGCCCGCTGCCTCCGAGAATAGATGAAGAGGTAAGGGTGCCAAGGTCATTGGAGAGCATTAAGGCAAAGGCGTCGTATCCACCTCCGCTGTGGATGGATTCAGGCGGAAAATTTGTTGAACCGGTGCTTCCGGCAATCAGGACGTTGTCGGCGCCGTCCACCGCGAGGGCTGAAGCAAAATCGTAACCTGTTCCGCCAAGGTAGGTTCCTGACTGCAAGACAAAATTACTGTTAAGTTTCAAGGCAAAAGCATCGTAACCGCCCAGGTTATGGCTTATATCCCAGCCGCCGGGCACGGGGAAATCGAAAGAAGCGGTGCGACCTGTAATAAATATATTCCCTGCACTGTCAGCCGCAATATCACTTGCAAAATCGTTCAGAGAGCCTCCTGCATACGTGCCTCCCTGACAGTTAAGGTTGGTGTCAAACCTCGCCGCGAAAATATCGTCGCTTCCCATGTTGGCACCTGAAATGGCCGGAGTGAAAGCCGCCGAGCGTGTGTTTCCGGCCACAAGTATATTACCTGCGTCCAGTGATACAGCACGGGCATAATCATCGCCGGTACCGCCCATGTATGTTGCCGCAGTAAGCACAGAAAGGTCATTTGTCAATTTTGCAAGAAAACCGTCTGCCCCTCCGGAATAGCCCCCTGCAGCGGGAAAATCAGCCGACCTTGTTGAACCTGCAATGAATACATCAAAAAAGCTGTCTATGACAATAGAGTAAGAAATATCCTCTCCGGCGCCGCCAAGGAACGTCGAAGCTTCAAGCACGCTTAAATCATTGCTGAATTTCGCCACGAACGCGTCTTTAACTCCACCAAAATTAGTATCATAGGCACCGGCAGTAACCGGAAAATCAGAAGAAGTGGTGTACCCTGTCACAAACACTTTGTCAGAGGCATCAACAAACAAGTCATGTGCGCCTTCCCACCCGCTGCCCCCGAGGTACGTAACGGCAAGCAGGTTTTTAAGGGAAGCGTCAAACTTCGCCACAAAAACATCATCCTGCTGTCCTTTATAAGTTTCATAAACATTCTGGATGCCTGTTCCAAGGTCTGCCAGCGACGCAGTCTTCCCCGCAACAAAAACATTTCCTTCGCTGTCGTATGCAATCGAATAACATTCGTCGGACTGGCTTCCTCCCAGGTAGGTAGACGCTACCACGGTATCCAAAACACCTGCGTTTGAAAAACAGGGGAAGATTCCCCATGCAAACATAAAAGCCAGGAAAACCCCTGCCAAACCCTTCCTGCCGAACTTCAATTTCATGATATCCTCCTGTTAAAACAGTTATAAAAATAAAAAAATGGACATTTACTCCAATTGTAACATCTATGTTTTTTTTGTCAAATTTTTTCAGAACACTTCGTCCGGAATAATCACTCGAGCAGAAAAGGCTGAATTGTATCAAGCGCTTTCTGAAAGCAGCCGTTATTATCTACAAATTTCCTGTAAGTGGCCGGATTAGTTTTAAGGGATGACAAGCTGCAGAAAACCTCTCCTTTTTCTTTTCCTGTATATTCCCCGTATGAAGAATAATCCCATTTTTCTGCCTTATCAACCATGAAAGAAAGAACAGGGTTAAGGTGTATGTACCTCGTCATGTTAAGAATATCCTTTTCCTTTTCCAGAAGTACCTTCTTGAAACGACCTTCCCATAGAGGGCCCCGCCTTCTATGGGAAGCATTGAAATGTTTTGTGTAGCTGTTTAGTATCCTGTTCATATAATTTGAAATGCCGTTATCACTCCTCTGGCTCAAAAGAATATGTATGTGGGTGGGCATTATGCAATATGCAATTATGTCTACGCTTCCTTCCTCCTGCGAGTTTTTTATAATACCTTCCGGCATCCTGTAATTTGAATCTTTGTATAACATATACTTTGAAAAAGACATGGAGCGCCTTTGCATAAAGAAAAGCAGGGCTGTTTTCATCCTTTGATAATCGGATTTCGACCTGAAAACCACGTAATTTGATATGCTTCTGCTCAGCACATGGTATATCCTGCCGTTTTCAGTCGTTGTTTTCCTTGTCATTTTTCCTTTATAGCCGTTTCACCTTCTATGGGGAGAGTCTTTTCCCTGTGAGTTACAACAACGCCCCTGAATTCTTTTTTTCCCTTTTCCCCGTCGGGAACCGAAACGTCGTAACTGATTTCAAAATTCTTGAGCTCTCTTTCGAATACAAGCCATTTGTATGTCTTGTTCTCGTACTTTATCCACTGGGGATAACTTGAAGCTATCTTCCAGTTTTCCGGAAGCGATTCCTCTATAATTACCCCTGTTGTTCCGGGCAGAGGCTGAACCTTCAAAGTTACAGAAAAAATGCCTCCGGGAGTGTAGCAGGAAGGCAGTACCCTCAATGCCCTGGTTCGCAGTTTTTCCTCAACGGGAGCTGAATCCTGTTCCTTCCCTTCTTCAACCCTCTGTACGTCTATATCTTTCTGAATGGTCGTGGTGCATCCCGCAATCAAAAGAAGAGCAAGAATCAAAAAATATGCTGTTTTTTTCATTGTATCTCCCTGAAATTAAAGGGCGCCCGAGCCTGTTATGACTCCACTGCCCTTCGTCGACTTATACGTGCCGGTTATCGAACCTCCGCCGCTTCCGTCCAAACGGTAGGTAACTGTCTGCGAAGGAACAGATTTTCCGTATATCAGCCACCTGTAATCGTTATTGCTCTTTTTTGAATAATTTGGCGTGGCGGACAATATGGAGTATGCAGGAGGCAATGTTTCGACAATTATCAATCCGCTTATGTCTGTATTTACAGTTATGTTTAAAGTAACATAGTTAGAGCTTACGCTCCTGACTATCATTACCGGATTTGCCGGCGGAGTATCGCCGTTATCATCGCCACCCGTATCGATTCCGCCGCCTCCCCCTCCGGCAGAAGACTCTGCAGTTCCGGAACCTGTCTCCGAAGTAGTTTTCGATGACAAAATCCTTCCCGCAGAAGGTACTGCAGTTCTGCCTGCAGTTGAGGTTGCAGCGGCAGGGATAGGGGAAACAGTTCCCGGCTGGGGCGAAACAGAAGATGCTCCGGCATGAAGCGAACGGGAAGGCAATGAAGAAACAACCGTCTTTCCATCCTTCCATGAAGGATAATATTTTTCGTGCACTGAAAGTATCCTGCTGAACCATTCAGGTCCCTTGTATTCTGTTTCTCCCTTTTTTTCCGGAGAAGTAATTATCCGGTCCGGGTGTACAACTCTTACGGGTTTTTCTGAAAGTTTTCCTTCAGTTTTTTTTTCGGGCACAAAAATATTTTGAACCGCAGATGTGACTTCGGGAAGTTTCGATTTGCGGTAAGAGAGAAGTTTTGACACCGTGAATGAAACTGCCAGGAGCAGGGCAACTCCAACAATTAAAGTCTGCCTTCCAGTTTTCATCTAAAGACCTCCGCATAATATCTTAAAGGGCCTTACTATACAGTGTCGTGTCTCATAAATCTCTTAACATTTGATTTTTCTCTTGACACGACACTTTTAGGCAGGGGGCAAGCCCCCTCCTAACGTCACGGGAAAAGCTACCGTTCCTGTTCTCCCCCAAACGTGAGGGAGCTTCTCCCTCACCCTCCCTCAGTGTGCTGTGCTATGTTCTCAAATGTAAAGATCTGTTGGAGACAGCACACAAGGATAATTTACCACAAGAAGGCCATCCTGTCAACGTCAGCAAAAGAAAAAAGGGCGGATATCAATCATACCGCCCTTTTATGATTCTTAACGCTCTTGCAAGGCATGAAGTTTACATGTTCATCCGAAGCCCGGTAAACAGCCTCCAGTCGCTTGCACCGTATCCGTCTACAAGGCCTACTCCGCCGCCTATGACAGCAGTCGCCTTCGGAAACCTGTGCCCGTAGGAAAGAAGAAGTTCAACAGGCGTGCTTTCAACGTCGAATTCTTCGCTCCTGCCGTAAAGTTCGCCCGCTATATAACCGGGCTTGCCGGGTATTTGGTAAACAATGCCTGCCCCGAAAAGGAGAGAATGGTTGATAGCTATCTGGGCAAGCTTTTCCTTGGATTGGTAGGCTAACCCGAGATTTAAGGTAAACATTGTATTTTCATCCAGTTTTTTATCATATATTCCTCTGACCCCTATCCCCCAATGCTCGGCTCCGAGACCTGCGTCTTCATTACCTGTTTCCAACTGGATATAAGGGGCTATGGCAAAACTGCCGTTCATGCCGGTATTGGGAAACCTGTATTTGAAACTCAGAATCATATCGCCGACCCCGTCCTCTTCTATGGGCGCTTGTGCAGACTGCGAAAATACGTATGGTACAGTCAAAGAAACCTGGCTGCATTCTGTTAAACCGAGAGTTATTGCCGCATTCAAAAGACTCTGGTTTTCTATCAGGTCAATTTCCGTTCCTCCCGTTTCTCCTTCAAGGGGATTGCTTGCGAAGGAATAAAAAAAGTCCACTGCCAGCTTCTGTTGTCCCACAGTTCCCGTCGTGGGGACAATAACCGTTGATTCTTCTCCTGCAGCAACCTTGAAGTGGTTGGTCTCTGCGGCAAAAGATGTTGCAGAAAGCGTTCCCAGAAGCAAACCTGTAACAATAAGGTTGACTGCCGCCCTTCTCGTTCTTCTCAGGACAAAAAGCATGGCTAAACCGAAGCCGAGAAGCATGTATGAAAACACTCCATTGACAATAAGGTAAGCAACCGCATAGAGAGGTATAAGGGCTATCCTGGTTCCTGTCCTGAGAACCTCGTTTCCCGCTATGATTTTCGCATACCTGGGACTGTGCCTGTAGTACCATCTCACGAAAGCCCTACCCGCTGCATTGGTCATGAGGTACCTGTCCCTGAACTGGCGCAGAAGTTTTACGTGTCTCTCAAAAGGAGAACCGAATGCCGCAGTCGCAATAAAGCATCCGCTACCGCCCGATATCCTATCAACTCCGGTAAATACGCTGAAACCGAGGGGGTCAGCAATAACCCCGTTTTCCTCTCCGTCAAAATCCCACTGGCCGCCGTCTGTCAAAGTCAATTGAAGCACAGTAAAGGTCTCTCCGCCTGCGTTCTGTATTGTACCGAGATCTTCCACGTCGCCAAAAACCAGCCACTCTTCCGTATCAGGGTTGTATTTCCAGAAATCCCCGTTGAAATCTCCAGGAACTATTATATTGAATACTACGGTATCACCCTGGTCAACCCCTTCAATGCGTATATCAACCATGTAATCAATATCAAGGGCTTCACTCCCTTCGGCTCCCTCGGGATTCAGAAATTCGACGGTTATACTATCTGCATCACTGCCTTCTCCTGTGCTGCCGGGAAGGGTCGCCATGAACAACTGTCCGGTTTCTTCATCCTTGAATACGTGGGCTCCATCAGTATCAAGATCGGTAAATCCTGCAATGAAAGTATTTTTCTCATCATCTGTAACTTCGGGAACTTCCCTGATTACCTGGAATTCTACAGACCAGTCGGACCAGAGAGGTTCGGCCTGCTTATCCTTTTCTTCAGGTTCAAGGTACTCGCCGATCTCGTTGTCGCTCACTCTCCACCTATACCACGCACCGGGCTTGAAAAGACCCCATGGCGCAGTCAGCAGGGCAACATTTTCGCCGTCAAGTGTCCTGGCTGCATTTTCCTTGCGGAATATGACCCGGGTATCCATAAACTTGACAGCTTCCTGGCTTCCTGCTTCGAGAATTTCCTCTATCTCCCAATTGCTGTTGACAGTACCGCCCGCGGTGCTCCTGTAAAACTGAGCGGTAAAAGGTATGAAAGGAAGTGCTTCTGTCTCGTTTGTATCGACAACCGGAGGCTCGATGGTTTCAGGCCTCTGGATGATAACCATTGTTACCGCTATGTCCTGGTTCCCGCCGTTGGACGTGACGGGAATTGTTGCAGTATATATGCCTCCCTGAAGGTCTCTGCCTGCTCCCGTGTCAAGGGGAGTAACTGTCACTGTCACAACCTGGCTGTTGCCGTTTACCTTGGCATCAAGAATGACTGCCGGAGGCAGGGTGCCAGATGAAGGAATAACGCTTATCCAGTTTGTACCCTGGTTATAGGTAATAGTGCCTGTGGACCATTCAAGGTCACCGATGGCTCCTTCATTTGTAATAGTTACGTTCTGTGAAAGGCTGAAGGTTGGCTTGTTTGTGTAATCAACGACAAACCTCAGTTCTGCAGGGTCAACTGCCAGTACGGGGTTTTTCTCAAGGAATACCGCGGTTATATTCTTGTTGCCGTCCATGGCAACGGTGATGGGATTTTCGCTTGAAGTGATTACCTTGGACTCAAGTTCATAACCTTCCACGTCCCCTTCCCAGTAAACAAATGCGTAGTCAGCATCTGTTTCCACGGCAGTCAACTGCACGTGTGTCCCTTCATCGTACCATGTTGTAACGGGAGCCTTGCTGTCGCCGTTTACAACAACCTGTTTCTGGATTTCTCCTATGCCGGTAATATCAGTGGTCAAACTATACTGGAGTTTCCACAGCCAGGTAATGGAGGAATTTTCGTTTATCGTGAATGTAACACTGTTGGTCGTTCCGGTTGCAGGAACACTTCCCGTGCCGGTCCAACCTATACATACGTACTGGCCAGTGTTTGCAACCGGGGAAGGAACGGAAACGGTCACCTGGCTTCCTTCCACGTAAGCATGCTGTCCTACCGCAGGGTTGGGATTACCGTGTGCGGATATAACCTCCAGCGTATATGCCCTCGCAAAGTTTGCTGTAATTGTTTTGTCTGCATTCATCGTCACCGTTGTCTGGGGCGCATTTGCATCGGCAACGCCACCTGTCCAGCCGGTAAAAACATAACCCAGACCGGGGTTAGCGGTAATGTCAACTACAGCATCTTCGTCATGCACATACTGTCCCGCAACAGGCGTTATCTCGCCTCCAGCAGGAGGATTGGCGGCCATTGTAAGAGTGTACTGCTTTATAAAATTGGCTGTAACTGTCTTGTTTGCATCCATCGTCACCGTCGTAGTGGCCGAATTCGGATCGGCAACACCGCCTGTCCAGCTGTCAAACCTGTATCCCGCATTTGCGTTTGCAGTGAGGTCGACAACCGTGCCGCTGCGATACTGGGCCTGGTCAGGATCTTTAGCAACGGTTCCGCCGCCCGCGGGAGAAGCAACTGCAGTAAGTGTATAGAGAGGGTCAAAATGGGCAGTCACGTTTTTGTTTCCATTCATGGTAACCGTGGTTGCAGCATCTGTGCCCGCCGCATCACCCGTCCATTCTCTGAAAATAAAGTTTGCGTTTGCCGCCGCTTCGATATTGGCATCAACCCCTGCGTTATACCAGCCTGTCCCGTTCACTGTGCCGGAGCCGACAGGGTCAACTGTTGCCGTGAGTTCAAACTGTTCCTGCCACTGCCACGTAATCGCAGAATCCTGGTTTATAGTGAAAGTAACACTGTTGGTCGTTCCTGCAGCAGGAGCATCTCCTGTCCCCGTCCAGCCGGTACATATATATCTGCCATCATTGTCTGCAGGTGACGGAACAGAAGCCGTTACGGAATCTCCCGTGTAATAAACATGGGGACCAACCGACGGGTTGGGAGTCCCGTGGGCGGAAATAACTGTAAGGGTGAGAGGCTCCTTGAGCGTGATATTGATGCCTGTTAACTGCTGTCCGACACCAAGTACAATTGGATTGCCTGCATATGCTCCCGAAGGCTCGTCTGCCTGGTCCCATACATCATCATCGTCAACATCCATGTATGAAGCAACATAGTAAGTGCCGGGAGCAACGTTGGTTATGGCGTATGCTCCAACTCCTCCTGCAGGCTGTACCCCGTATAAAGGGTCTCCCGTGAAATCAGTCGTGGCGAAAAGACCGATATTTACATCCCCGGTTTGAATGCCTCCGTAAGAAGTAGCCCCGGAAACCATCGCCTGCGCCTGGCCCGTGAAATCTGCGCCGGTTACATCGTCATACATAGGGTCCTTGGCTCTGGGTAAAACTCCGCCAAATTCATAGGTCCTGTCAAGAGGAGTAAAAGAATACCCGGTCAGTATCGGAACTATCCTGTAGATATAATTTGCAGCAAGGTCGGTAAAAGTATATACCCCAAGTGCGTTTGGGCTTGTGGTAGGAGTAGACTTGCTCTTTCCTGTAACGGACGGTGATACTTGAAGGGTCAGCACAACATCTGTAACGTCGCCGACGCCGCCCACCAGGTTGACCGTGCCGGTAATGGAATAACCTGTAATGTGGAAAGAACCGTTCTCCACCGTCCTGGTAATCTGTGTCCCGTTTGAATCAGTAATCACAGCGGTGGTAATAGTCAAAGCGGTCGTGTCTCCGGGAATGCCTATTACATTGAACCTTATGATACACAGACTGCCCGGCGTTCCGGTGAGGGGCTCAAGGTCACCCTGGAAGCCACCTATGGATATCTGCCCGGCCACCGTGGTATTGGTCTGCCTGGACCAGCCCGAAGCCGTAAGTGTCCCCGCAAGCGAGCCGACGGGTTGCAGTACAGTCTGGTCAAAAGCCACCGTGAACTGGTATCCCGTAACACCCGTGGAATCGTCTATACTTATGGGTATCTGTATCTCGGTGCCAATTACCGTCTTTGCTACCTGCGTATTGGCAGGCACGCTGATTACAGGAGTAGTTTCTCCCGCTTTAACAAAAAAGACTGCCATAAACAAAAACAACAAAACATTTATCCACCTATTCTTCCACATTGTCCGCCTCCCTGTATATGGGTTATGCACAAATTTTTTTATATTATGTTATTATATATTCCATTCCCAAAAATGTCAAGTTTTATATTTTATGGCAATTCAAGAATCAAGGCCGACCGATTTGCGCAGGGTCAATATTACATCGCTTATGTTGACCTCGCCGTCCCCGTTCATGTCGGTCCTTAAAATAAGCCATTCGGGATAAAGGGGAGAATAGGACTGTCCCTGTATGTCAACTTCCAATCCTATCGAAACGCGCAAACAGAGTATCACGTCAAGTATGTTGACAACGTCGTCAATGTTTATGTCCCCTTCTGTCATGACAAAGAGCCTGCCTTCAGAAGTAACGTAGGGCACCGGCTGGCCTTCCTCGTTGGCAAGCAATACATCTTCAATCGCCAGAGGAATGCCTTCCACGGGGAAAAGCCCTGAATCTATTATCCCGGCCCTTATTATGGCAATACTATCTCCATCATCGCTGCTGCCGAGCGCTTCCTCCCCTGCGCCTTCCACCTCAAGATAACCCGGTATCGACGGGTCTCCATTTATTATCCAGCCGGGATTAAGCGAGCCGGCTGTTATTCCGGCTAAGGCCTGGCCCATATCCAGCATTGCAGGGTCGTAAATCAGGGTAAACCTGAATTCCTTGAGTCCGCATGCATTGGACACGTTTACGGGGATATCGGCATATGCGTCTGCCATGCCCGCAACCACGGTGGGAATATACGCTTTTGTATTGATTACGAGAGTTATCAAGGCTGTTTTTTCAACAGAGCCGCCCTGCCCTCTTACCGTCACTATATATGTATCGGGCATCACATCTTCGGAAATCCCGATATCCAGAAGAAATGTATCTTCCGGAAATGAAACGCTTCCAGGCGTAAGTTCAAATGTTATTTTATCTGTTGCAGGAAAAACCGATACGGAAAGATTGATTGTCTCGGTAAAATCGCCTATATATTCAACACCCGCGGCTATGAGAGTTTCCGGAGATGTATCGTCATCGAGAACTGCAATCACAGTGTTTTGCTGTGGAACAATATTAAAACCATTCTCGATAAAGCAGGCCTTGATATTCATGGGGCCGGCCATGGTTACGTTCAGCGGGTTCTGGGAACCTGATGCGTCGCCTTCCCAGTGGCTGAATAGCCATCCGTCCGCATGGACAGGCGTAAGAGCCACTATAGTGCCGGCATCATACCAGCTGCCCGGGACAACAGGGTCCACTCCAACATTGCCGTTGCCCTCAACAGTTACGTTAAGAAAATACTGGGCAAGCCAGTTGTATGCCAGCGTGGAATTTTGCGTGATATTGAAAGAAAGGGAAGTCCCTGTTCCAGATGCAGGAACGCTTCCCGTGCCTGTCCATCCGGTACAGCGGTACCTTGTACCTCCCGATTCGCCGGCAGGCGAAACAACCGATGCGTTTACAGATGTATTATAGTCATACGTATGCTGTCCAACCGCAGGTTCGGGAGAACCGTGCGGTGAAGCAACGGTTAAAACAGGCTGGTATATACCCGTATAGTTCTGTGATTCATGGTGGCTGTTTATACCCGGGTAATTGATACTCACAGGTTCAAACCTATAGCCGGCAAGCGAAGGCGTTACCGTATAACTTCCTGTCATTACGCCTGTGAAGGAATAGTTGCCCTGTGAGTCAGGATGAGCAGAAACCGATGCCGAACCTGAAAGAGAGAGAAGAACATCAGTTGCCGAACATAAACCGCCCGTAACAGATACGTTGCCGCTTATCGTATATCCGCCTGTTGTAAATGTTCCGGGAACGGCAACTGAAGGGATGGGAGAAGCTCCTTCTGTTGACACTATTGCCTGTAAGAAAGCAAGAGAAGTTTCATCTCCGGGAATACCTATGACATTGAAATTCATTATAGCAAGACTGCCTGAACCTTCCGTGAAAGGTTCGTTATTCATGTTTACTCCATCAATGTTAATCTGCCCCGGAATATTGATATTTTCCATGAGCGTCCAGGCATCTGTTCCCGTAAGAGTTCCTGCCGAAACGGATAATGGCTGCAAAACATCCTGATTATAGGTTATCCTCACTCCAAATCCTCCGACACCTTCCGCGTTGTCTATATTTACAGGTATCTGTATTACAGCGCCAGGTACGGCGGATGTGTCGGGAATACTGATTATCCTGTTGTCAGTAGTAATATCAACCGTAACCGTTATTTCCTCATTTCCCCCGTTGGATTCCACGGGAACGGTTGCAGTATAAGTCCCATAGGTCAAACCTGTTCTGTCAACGGTCAGGGTTATCTCTTCATTGTTGCCGGGTAAAAGACTGCCGCTTGAAGATGATACCGTTATCCAGCCGCTGCCCTTGTTGTAGACAACCTCCCCTTTATTCCAGTTAAGCGCCCCGGCCTCCCCCGTATTTGATATGTTGATTGCCGCATTTTTTTCTACAGGAACATCAGGCTCGCTCAGATTGAAGGTAAAATCTGCGCTTGCAGGGTTGACCGTCAATTCCTGGGATTCTTCAACGAAAATGGCAGTTATGGTTTTAGGGGCGTCCATTGAAATTGCCAGGGGATTGTCGGTTTCGTGCCCCGCGGGAATATCTCCTTGCCAATGGCTGAAAAGATACCCGCTTTCGGCCGCGGGAGTAAGTTCAACATCCACACCTGCATAATAATAGTTACCTGAAGGGTTAGCATTAACCGTACCATTGCCTGGCGGTAGAACCTGCTTGGTAAGAAGGTACTGCGTACGCCAGTTCCACGTTATAGAAGAATCCTGGGTGATGGTAAAATTTGTTGAGTTAGTTGAACCTGAGGCAGGAACGCTTCCGGTGCCAGTCCATCCGCTGCATACATGCCTTGTACCTTCTTCACCTTCATATGCGAGAAGTGGAACGGAAGCTGAAACGGCGTCTCCGGAATAATAAGTATGGTCTCCGACTGCGGGAACCGGACTTCCGTGGGCTGAAACCACGGTAAGCATGGCAACCGCCGAACCTGTGAAATCGGCATCGCTTATATCCGACGAAAGAGAAGGCCATGTTCTGTTCAGGGGTTCGAAGACGAAGCCCGCAAGCGTGGGAGTTACAGTATATCCGCCGGGCGCAAGGCCTGTAAAAGAGTAGTCTCCATTCAAGTCAGGATTTGTACTTCCATTCTGCGTCCCTGAAAGGACAATACTTATATCGGCAGGTGACCCCGAACCGCCCGACAGGGTAATATGGCCTGAGATAGAATAGCTTGTTACGGTAAATGACCCGTTCTGAAAAACTGCGGCAGGTTCTGCGCATTGACATCGTTAATTTTGTTGTTGCCGCTGAAAACCAGGTTTGTTGTACTGCCGGCATTTCCCATCACGTTAAAATTCAGCAGAACCAGGCTTCCGGAGCCTCCCGCAAGCCCCTCGAGTGAAATGTCAAGACCGGCAACCGTTATCTGTCCCGGAGTGCTGATATTGGGAGTCAGCATCCAGCCCGATGTAAGGCTTCCCGAAGATGCACCGGTAGCCTGAAGCACCCCCTGGTCAAATGTCACAGTAAAATTATATCCGCCAACATCTGTTGCGTCGTCTATGTTTACAGGCACCTGGATTGAGCTCCCCGAAGATGCCGAAACTGAAGGTATAGATATGTTTGCTCCCGCGAGAGGAATCGCAAGAAAAAGGAATAACAAAACTGCTGTTTTATTATTGCACATTTTTTTGCTCATTATAATC
>DAOQVZ010000046.1:0-15833 GCA_035341815.1 bacterium | reverse complement strand
ATGAAGTTGGAATCGCTAGTAATCGCGGATCAGCCATGCCGCGGTGAATACGTTCTCGGACCTTGTACACACCGCCCGTCACGCCAACTGAGTCAGGGGTACTTGAAATTACTTTTTCTAACCGTTTCGGCGGACAGAGGGTAATGAGGGTACGCTTGGCAAGGAGGGCGAAGTCGTAACAAGGCAGCCGTACCGGAAGGTGCGGCTGGATCACCTCCTTTTTAAGGAGTAAATCTAAGAGGCCGGATACCTCCAAAACTGTAGAAAAAAAAGCAAGGGATTTTTTCCCTTGCTTTTTTTTTATCCTGGAAGTAAAATCAATAGAACAAAATACGACATAACTTCAGTTCATAAGGAGTTGTTTCATAAACATCGGACAATTAACCATCAGCGTTTTTCAGGATTAACTATATGGACAAGAAGGATTATTACGAATCGCTTGGCATTAAAAGGGAAGCTTCGATAGACGAAATAAAAAAAGCTTACAGGGAGAGGGTGCTTAAGTTCCATCCTGACAGGAATCCGGGAAACAAGGAAGCTGAAGAGAAATTTAAAGAGGTAACGGAAGCCTACGAGGTTTTAAGCGACCCGGAGAAAAGAAAAATATACGACCAGTACGGACACGCCGGTTTCGGCCCGCAGGGTTTTGACTGGACTGAGGATTTTTCAAGAGTAAAAATGGATTTTTCTGATATCTTCGGAGATATCTTTTCCAATTTTTTCTCTTCGGACGGATTTAACTCAAGAGGTACGGGCGTTTACGGTTCAAAGAGAAAACAGAGAGGCTCTGACCTGGAATACAGGATCTCTATTTCTCTTAAAGAAGCGGCTACTGGCGCAGAAAAACAGGTCCATATTTCAAGATATGACGGTTGTGATGCCTGTGATAAAACGGGGAGTAAAACAAAGAAAGGAAAAGAAGTCTGCTCGGCCTGCCAGGGCAGGGGTCAGGTTGTCCGCAACCAGGGTTTCTTTTCCATTGCCCAGACCTGTCCTAAATGCAAGGGTGAAGGAGAAACCGTTTCAGACCCGTGTTCGAATTGCAGGGGCACAGGCAGGGTAAGAACAAATATGCACCGGATAGAGGTGAAGATACCGGCGGGGATAGAAACAGGAACCAGCCTGAGGCTTAAAGGAGAAGGAGATATTGCCCCGAACGGCGGAGCCCGCGGAGACCTGTACATAACGGTATTTGTGGAAAAAGACGAGAGGTTTGAAAGAAGGAACTCCGATATCATATGCGAGGTGCCTATAACAATAGTCCAGGCTGTTCTCGGAGCTGAAATAGAAGTCCCAACTCTCACCGGGAAGGTGAAAATGCGCATCCCTGCCGGAACACAGAATGACAGCATGCTGCGGCTGAAAAACCTTGGAATGCCAAGAACTGCAGGTTACGGCAAGGGAGACCTTTTTGTCAGAACCAAAATAATTGTTCCTTCAAGGTTGTCGAGGCAGGAAAAAGTGCTTTATCAACAGCTCAGTGACGTGGAAAATCCCGACGCCTATCCTGAAATAAAGAAATTCAAAAGCAGTTTCTGAAAACTGCCCGTCGATTTCCTCCTTTTCTTAAGCTGCGTTCTGCCAAAATCTTTCAAGACTGGGGAAAAAACAACAAGGCTGCTTTTTACAGGCAGTCTTTTTTATTTTATATCTTTGTTATAGTATAATATGGTCTAAATAAGCCAGCAGGCAACTTCTGGCAATTAAGGCTTGATGGGCAATGAAGCCGGGGACCATTTGCAGAAATTGTCTGTCCGTCATGTTCATTATCAAAGGAGAATCTTCATGGGTGATTTTATAAGGGATACCGTACTTGAAATTGACCTTGGCAGCCTTCGTCAAAATGTAAGAAACGTAAAGGCAAAGGTAGGAAACAAGCGTATAATAGGAGTGGTCAAGGCGAATGCCTACGGCCACGGGGCGGCCCGCATAAGCAGGGTATTGGAGGAGGAAGGTATAGATTTTTTCGGCGTGGCTATCATTGAAGAAGCCCTGTTTCTGAGAGATGCGGGCATTAAGAAGCCGATACTTATCCAGAGCTGTTTTGCTCCGTCGAGGGCTTCGGAAGTTGTCTCCGAAGGCCTGACGGCAGCCCTTTCAGACATGGCAACAGCAAAGGCCCTGTCTGACGCGGCATCCAGGCAGGGGAAGAAGGTGTCCGTCCATATAAAGGTTGATACCGGGCTTCACAGGTTTGGCGTCCTGCCGCAGGATGTCCCGGTTTTCGTGAAAAAGGCAAGTCTCATGGAAGGTATATATATTGAAGGCATATACTCCCACATGGCTTCCAGCAAGTCCACTGGCGAGGAATATGCCAGGATGCAGATTAGCAGTTTTCTCAAAGTTCTGGAAGAACTCAAATTGCAGGGTTTTGATATTCCCTTGAGGCACATGGCTTGCAGTGCCGCAGTGATTGAATTCCCTGAAAGCATCCTGGACGCAGTCAGGGTGGGAACGGCTTTTTACGGAATAAAAAAGCTTGCCGGTTTTGACATTAAACCCGTGATGTCGTTAAAAAGCAGGGTTGTTTTCGTTAAAGATGTACCTGCAGGTTCTTACATCAGCTACGGAATGACCTACAGGACAGAGCATGATACCAGGATAGCCGTGATAAACATGGGTTACGCTGACGGACTTCCAAGAGCGTTGTCCAACGTGGGACAGGTGCTGATAAGGGGAAAGAGGTTCGGTTTCGCCGGCGTCATAAACATGAACAATGCATTGATAGACGTTAAAAAAGAGGATGTTTCGGCAGGGGATGAAGTTGTAATCATGGGCAGGCAGGGAAGCCAGGAGATATCCAACGATGATATTGCAAAAATACTCCGCACCTCAGTCGGCGAATTGCCCACAAGAATATCTTCGGACAGGATACCGAGAATCTATTACGATGAAAATCCCAGGGTACTTTGAGGAGGTGGCAGCAATGAACGAAAGAAAGCTTTTTGATGATATCATGTTTTACAGGGGGCACGACAGGATGCCCGTGTTCCACTGGGGGGGATGGAACGAAACAAGGGTTAGATGGCTCAAAGAAGGGCTTCCTGCGGATGCGAAAGAAACGGAATTTTTCAATGCGGTTTCTCCCTGGGCGTGGATTAACGTTGTGGGAGGAACGGAAGCGTTGCTTTATCCGCTTTTCGAACAGGAAATCATTGAGGAGACAGAAGAATATACCATTTCACGCGCAACAGACGGTGTCGTCAAGAAAAGGTGGAAAAAACAGAGCAATATCCCCCAGTCCATTGCTTTTACCCTCAAGACGGGAAAGGACTGGCCCGAATATAAAAAAAGGCTTCTTCCCGACATAAAACGTCTGCCGTCCACCCTGCAGAAGCAGATAGATGATGCGGAAATATCGGAGAGCCCTGTAGCCATAATGGCGGCTTCCCTGATGGGCTGGATAAGGAACTGGATGGGAGTGGAAAACTTTGCATATTTCATGTATGACGAGCCGGATGTTTTTTCCGATATGATAGATACCCTCAGTACCCTTACCTGCTGGACTATAGACCAGATTGTTCCCAGGATGAAAAGAAAACCCGAGATGGTTCTGGGATGGGAAGATATCTGCGGCAGGAGCGGCCCTTTTGTCAGCCCTAATCTTTTCAGGAAATATGTGGCGCCCGGGTATACGAAGGTAAGAAACAAGATGGAAGAATACGGCATAAGACTGCTGGGCATTGACAGCGACGGCGATGTAAGCGCCCTGACAGGTCCCCTGCTTGACGCCGGGGTGAATCTTTCATATCCTCTCGAGATAGGCACCTGGAATGCAGACCCCATGGAATTCAGAAAAAAATACGGCAGGGAACTGCGCATGATAGGAGGTTTCAACAAGATGGTCATTGAAAAAGGGCCTTCAGAAATAGACGCAGAGATAGAAAGGCGCATGAGCATCATGAAGGATGGAGGGTTTATAATTCTTCCTGACCATCTGATTACCCCGGGAGCGTCCCTCGAAAATTACAAGTATTACCTTGAAAGAATAAGAAACCTGAGGTTTTAATGGATGGACATCGCAGAAATATACAGGGAATTGAAGGATAAATACGGCAGGCCGGGGGGGCAGTGGAGCCTGTGGTGCAAGAGGCCCAAAACCTCCGTGGAAAAGGAAACAGTTGTGATAGAAGCTATTCTCACCCAGCGGGCAAACTGGAAGAATGTAGTGATGGCGGTTGAAAATCTGCGAAAAGCTGGATATCTTTGCCTGGAAAAGATTGTCTCATGCAGGCATGATGAACTGGAGTCCATGGTAAGGCCTTCGGGATTCTACAGGATAAAGGCGGAAAGGCTGAAAATTCTTGCAGGGTTCATCCTGAATGAATGCGGGGGAATGGAAAAAGCCGGACAGATTAATACAACCCGTCTCAGAGAAGGACTTCTCTCACTCAAGGGGGTCGGGGAAGAGACTGCGGATGACATCCTTCTCTATGCTTTTGAGAGGGCGGTTTTTGTCATAGACGAGTATACAAAACGGCTTGCAAGGAACAGGAACCTTGCCGGGAATTTTTCTTACGGGCATCTTCAAAAACTTTTTGAAAAAGAACTGGACCGGAAGGATTATGCCTTGTACCAGGATTTTCACGCCCTAATAGTGATAGACGGCAAAAACAGGCAGGAGAAAAATGATAAGAAGAGGCGTTGCCACCTTTACCCTTGATACGGGTAAATGTCCGAGATGGCTTTTTGAACGGATGGTTCGCCTGGGCAGAAGCATGGTGGAAGTCATAGTTGCTGAATACGGCCCTGACGAATTCATAGAGCGCATTTCCGACCCTGTCTGGTTCCAGTCTCTGGGGACGGTTCTCGCTTTTGACTGGAATGCTTCCGGCCTGACAACAATACTGACAGCAGCCCTGAAAGAGTCCTTGAAAGGCAGGGAAGACGAGCTGGGCCTTTTTATTTGCGGAGGCAAGGGAAAGACTTCCCTTAAAACTCCGGACGAGATAAAGAGATGGGGAGAATGTCTTTCCTTTCAGGAAGGCGCAGTAAATAAACTCGTCTATAATTCCAGAATGGTTGCCAAAATAGACAGTTCTCTCATACAGGACGGCTACAGCATATACCATCATTCTTTCTTCTTCTCAAGAAACGGACTCTGGGCAGTGGTCCAGCAGGGTATGAATACGTCCAACAGCACCGCGAGAAGGTACCACTGGTTTTCCCGCAGGATTGAAGACATGGTTTGCGAGCCCCATTCAGGCATAACGAGCCAGGGTTCCAGAGGCAGCCTGAAAAAATGTCTCAACCTGACCGCAAGGGAGAGCGGAAAAACAAGAGAACTTTCCACAGAAATGGTGAACACTTCTTACACGGGGCTAATGAGCGATATGAAAATTCTCAGGAAACATTCAAACAGCATCTCCAGGATGGCTGCTGTAAAACAGGGAGACAGCGAAAGCATTTTCCTGGAACTTGATAACAAGGAATTTTCCTGGCATTCGGTGGCGGCTGAAAATTTTACCTATAACAAGTACCTTGAAAGAATATTGTGGACAGTCTGCAGGGAGAAGCCTGAAAATTACGAACATCTTGTTTCCATAAGGGGAGTAGGAGGCAAGACCCTGAGGGCTCTGAGCCTTGTTTCAGAGGTGATTTACGGGGCGGAGCCTTCCTATAAAGACCCGGCCCGGTATTCGTTTGCACACGGAGGCAAGGACGGGACTCCTTATCCCGTGGACAGGAAAACATACGACAGGAGCATTGCCTTCTTTATGAACGTGGCAAGAAAGATGAAGGTTTCCCCTTCTGAAAAAAACGGTATAATAAAGAAGATTTTGAGTATGTGAAAAAACATTTAACTTGCCAGGAAAAAATTCCTGCAAAAGCAGATTTTCTGTCTGCCGGGAAATGGATGAAACAAGTATTGCCGGTTTCCGGGACAGTGGAAATAAAGGAGCGCTGATTGAAGAAACTGTTATGGCTCGGAATTCTTTTTCTGTGGGGTTCTACTTTGCAGGCCAAGCAGCACCTTGTAATAATTTCTCCCCATTGGGAAGGCGTGAGGATAGAGCTGACGGAGGCTTTCAACAAGTGGCACCAGGAAAATTACGGGGAAGAAGCAGAGATTGAATGGATTGACCAGGGAGGCGCATCAGACAATCTCAAATTTGTTGAATCCCTGTATAAGAAAAATCCCGATGGGATAGATATAGACATGTTTTTCGGAGGCGGTATAAGTCCCTACCTGAGGCTAAAAGAACTGGCGCTTCTTGAACCTTACAGGATTTCAAAGGAGGTTCTGAAAAATATTCCCGGCAAGTGCGCCGGAGTGCCCAATTACGATGACAAAGATTTCAGCTGGTACGGTATCGTCCTGAGCGGTTTCGGCATACTTTACAACAAGAAGGTTCTTGATTTTCTCCACCTGCCGGCCCCGTCCGATTGGGAATCTCTCGGCGACCCCATGTATTATACCTGGGTGGGCAACGGGGATCCCCGCCACAGCGGCAGTCTCCACATGATGTACGAGATTATCCTTCAGGCGTACGGATGGCGCAAGGGTTGGGACATCATACTGGCAATGTCGGGCAACACGAAAAATTTTTCCGCGAGCGCTTCTTCTGTAGCAAAAAACACATCTTCCGGCGAAGTAGCTGTTTCCCTGTGCATAGATTCCTACGCTCTCGCGCAGATAGAAGTCAACGGCGCAGAAAACATGGGATTTCTTCTTCCTGAAAATCTTACTGTCATCAATCCCGATGCGATAGGTATACTGAAAGGGGCTGATAATTTGGCTGTTGCGCAGCGCTTCATCGATTACCTGCTTTCATACGAAGGCCAGCTTATCTGGATGCAGAAGAAGGGAAAGGATGGAGGCCCAAAGGAATATTCGCTTAACAGGTTCAGCATCCGTTCCGATGTGTATGAACATCCCGATTTTAAGGGAAAAGTCTTTAATCCATACTCGCTTAAAGGCGCTATTAACTACAATTTTGACCTGGCAGCAAACAGGTGGAACCTGCTCAACGACATGATAGGGGCTTTTGTGATTGACTGCCACAGGGTCTTGAGAAAGGCCTGGAAAATTCCTATGGAAGGCGGTAATAAGTCGGCTGTAAAGAAGTTTTTCGAGCTGCCTGTCGATGCAGGTTTGCAGAAGTTTTTCTGGGAGAACTGGCAGGACCCTGTTTTCCGCAACCACCATATCAACCAGTGGCTCAACTTTTCAATAGAAAAGTATAATTCCGTGGTGAAAATGTCCAGGGTAAGCAGGTGAAAGAAAAGAGTGCGCCTTGTCTTAATTCTGTGCTTGCGCACTCGCCGTCAACTGTAGCACTTTTGCCTGGCGGGGTTCACTGAATATTCACCAAAAAACAGCAGGAGAAAAAAATCATGGGGATTCTGACAGTAAAATCCGTGTCTAAAAGTTTCGGCAAGGCAAAAGTTCTGAAAGACGTCAATATTTCTGTCGAGGAAGACGAAATCTTTTTTATCCTGGGCCCTTCCGGATGCGGAAAAACTACTCTTCTGAGGATTATCACCGGTTTTATTGCCCCTGACAGGGGTAAGGTTTTTCTCGGGGACAAGGATATCACCTATCTTTCTCCTGCCGCGAGAAATATAGGGATGGTCTTCCAGAATTACGCCCTTTGGCCCCACATGACCGTGTGGCAGAATGTTACATACGGGCTTGAAGTGAAAAAAACTCCGGAAGACATAATTGAAAAAAAGACGGAAAAAGTTCTTGAAATAACAAAACTCGGTTCCTTCAAAGACAAATTTCCTCCCCATCTTTCAGGAGGCCAGCAGCAGAGGGTTGCCCTGGCAAGGGCGATAATTGCCGAGCCGAAAGTTCTTCTCCTCGACGAACCTCTGAGCAATCTTGATGCCAAGCTGAGGGAAGAGATGAGGTCTGAAATAAGAAGAATACAGAAAGAGACGGGCATTACAATGATATACGTTACCCATGACCAGAAAGAGGCAATGTCTCTCGGGGACAGGATAACCGTCATGGATGAAGGACTGGTGATTCAAACGGGCAGTCCCATGCATCTGTATTCCGAACCCGGCAGCAAATTTGTTGCATCATTCCTGGGAGACATAAATATTCTCGAGGGAAGGGTTGTTTCAACTGGAGATTTTACAGAGGTAGAGACGAGTGAAGGGAAACTGAAGGTTTTACGGAAACAGGATTTTGCCGCAGGGGATTTTGTTGAAGTCGCCTTTCGCCCGGAAAACGCAGTCTTAAGCAGCGGAGCCAACAACATAAGCTGCAGGGTAAATGATGTCGAATATTACGGCGAAACTTTCAAGGCAAACTGTATAACCCGGGCCGCAAACAAGATAGAACTGAAATCATTTACTGGAAACATGAAACAGCTTGAATCGGGGGCAGACATACAGTTTTCTGTGGCCCCTGAGAATTTTATTCTCTTCGGGAAAAAATGAAAAAAATAATATATATCTTCTGCTTTGCATTCCTTTTGTATTTTTTTGTATACCCGTTAAGCCACGTGCTGTCCCAGAGTTTTCTTGTGAACGGGAAGATTTCACTTGAAATTTTCAGGAATGCACTGGGCAACTATGTAGTCAGGCGTTCAATTATCAACAGTTTTCTACTGGGCATACTCGTGGTTATATCCACTACCGTTACAGGTGTTCCCCTGGCCTTTCTTTTTGCCAGGTACAGGTTTCCCTTCAAGAATATCCTGAGGTCGCTTTTCTTTCTTCCCCTTATAGCCAGCCCCTTCGTGGGAGCTATAGGGATGATGCAGATACTGTCGCGTTTCGGCAGCATCAACCTGTTCCTTATGAAGATAGGGCTCATACATCATCCCATATCATGGATAGGTTCGGGCTTTCTCGGCATATTCATTCTCGAGACGCTCCATCTCTATCCCATAATGTTTCTCAACATTTCTTCGGCGCTCAACAACTTCGACATTTCCACGGAGGAGGCTTCATATAACCTTGGAGGAAGTTTTGCCAGGACATTTCGCAAGATAACGTTTCCCCTTTTGATGCCGGGGTATTTCGCAGCGGCCTCCATTATTTTCATCTGGGCCCTTACCGACCTTGGAACTCCTATTGTTTTTGAGTTCAGGGAACTTATTTCCGTCCAGATTTTTAACAGCATAAAGGATATCAATACCAACCCCCAGGGCTACTCGCTTGTTTTTCTTGTCATCCTGATAACGCTTCTGCTGTTCATACTTGCCAAGAGACTGATTGAAAAAAGGCCTTATGTTTCAGGCAGAACTGCGGTTAATGTTATCGAAAAAGAGCTGAGAGGCAAGTCCCTCGGTTTTGCATATGCGGCCACAGGATTGCTTCTGCTGCTAAGCCTGCTGCCTCATCTAAGCATTATCCTTTCTTCCGTTTCAAAGAAATGGTTTTTCACCGTTTTCCCGTCCGGCTATACGTGGGAATTCTACCAAACAGTATTCGGCCACAGGCTTACCAGGACAGGTATCTTTAACAGCATCCTGCTCAGTTCGGCAAGCACGTTGATAGACGTTGTCCTTGGGTTTACGATAGGATTTTTTCTTGCGAGAACGAAAATGAAAGGAAGGCAGCTGCTTGACCTGCTTGTAATGCTGCCTCTTGCCATACCGGGGATAGTTGTGGCATTCGGATATTTTTCCCTTTTTTCCAACACGCCCCTTGACCCGAGGAACAATCCCCTTATACTGCTTGTTATCAGTTACAGCATAAGAAGGCTGCCGTACCTTGTAAGGTCAACTTATTCTTCTTTCCAGCAATTGAGCGAATCTCTTGAAGAAGCTTCATATTCAGTCGGGGCCACCCTGATGACAACCTTCAGGAGAATAACATTCCCGCTGGTGAGCCCGGGTCTCTTTGCAGGAGGGGTGCTTGCTTTCTCTTTTTCGGTAATGGAGGTCAGCAGCAGCCTTATACTTGCAGTGAGAGAGAGGCATTATCCCATCGCCAAGGTAATATATACCCTTGCAGGAAGAATTACGGACGGCCCTTATGTCGCCTGCGCCCTCGGAGTTCTTGGCATGTTTCTCGTGGGGGCATCTTATTACATTTCCTCCAGGCTTGTATCCAGGAAAATCGGGGAATTTTTCCGCATAGGATGATTTCTACTTCCTCGTTTTCCAGAAATCTTTCACAATTGCCGCAAAATTTTCCAGGAGTTTTTTGCCGTGCAGAAACGGTTCGGCATAGCCTTCGGGATGAAACTGCGTTCCGTAAAGAGGTCGCGCCTTATCTTTTATCATCTCTATCCTGCAGTGTCCGCTGCTTGCCAGCAGTTCAAAGCCTGCGGGCATCTTCTTTATCTCGCAGTAGTGGGAGCACTTCATGAGCATGGGATTGGGAAGCCCCTTGAAAATAGGGTCGTTTTTCAGCTTTTTTATGGGGAAAAATCCCGCCGCCACAAAATACCCGGAACGGTCGTAGGGAGTGCCTTTGGGCACGTGCGGGAACTCCTCGTCGGTTTTTATCTCTCTCATGGGTTCGGGCTTCCATTTCGCCGATTTGCCGAAGTTATGGGTCAGGCAGCCGTCTATCAGCTGGTGGCTTCCGCAGAAACAGATGGTCGGTATCTCTATTTTTTTCAGGACGTCCTGCACTCCTATGAACCCTTCGGCCTTGCCGGGCTCCGAGAATCCGCTCATTGCGACAGCCGAAGGCCTGAATTCCTCGAGAACCGACATGTCGAATTCCTGGTACGGGACCAGGAGACAACGTTCTCCCGAAGCCAGCTCAAGCCTGGCCTTTACCTGCAACCTCGAGGGGCCTTCGTTATAATAGTCTTTTTTATCTTGAAAACTCACGAAAATATACATGAACCCTCCCTGTTCTGTTAAGCAGTGCCATAAAAAGATGTTTGATAGTTTCAACTGTTCATTATACCATCTGCGATATTTTTTACATATTTTGCTATCGACAGGCAGCTGGTAAGCCCAGGCGAGTCTATTCCTGCCAGATTGATGAATCCCGGCAGTTCTTCCTTGATAAGAAAATCCCTGAATCCTTCTCCCGGCCCCTGCAGTTTTGCCCTTATGCCGTACATTTCAGGGAAAAGCTCTGCTTCTTTCACTTCAGGTAGGTATCTCTGCACTGCCTCATAAAACAGCTTCCGTTTTCCCCCTTCGGTCTTGAATGCGCTTTCTCCCTGCTCCCCGGGGTACGGATGGTCTTTTTTCTCCACGTATTCCATGTCCGGACCTGCCCTCAGGCCCCCTCCGATTACAGGAGTGAGATGGATGCCGAGAAAATCTTTTCCCGGCAGCGGGTACACAGGTATTTTTATGCAGTGATACTGTCCAATCGTAAAATAATCCCCTTTTGCCCAGTAAAGACGATGGTCAATTCCCAGCATTCCATATATACTGTCTGAAAAAAGGCCTGCGCAGTTGACCAGTATTCTTGCCGTGTATTTTTTCCCTTCGCCTGCAGAAATCCTGTATCCAACTTGCAGGGGTTCAATTCCTGTTACTTTTTCATTGAATCCTGCCAAGCCCCCTGCCTGCAAAAAATCCCTGTAAAGGTAATCCATAAGGTTATGCGAGTTGACAAGACCTGTAGTGCCTGTGAAAAGGGCTCCCGTGCATTTTATGCAGGGCAGAATACTTTTCACTTCTCCGGCGGCAAGCATTTTCATTTCAGGGACGCCGTTGGATTGTCCGTTTTCAAAGAGTTCTTGAAGTGTTTGCAGTTCCTCCCGGGTCGTAGAAAGAGTCAACTTTCCTGTTTTCTCGTGAGTAACACAGGATCTGCCGCAGAAGTCGTACATCATGGAGTTCCCTTCAACGCACAGCTTTGCCTTGAGGGAACCCGCAGGATAATGTATGCCGCTGTGTATCACTTCGCTGTTTCTTGAACTTGTCTCAAGCCCGTACCTGGAGTTTTTCTCAATCAGCCCGGTGGAAAATCCCGCTTTCGAAAGTTCCCTTGCCGCTGCAAGTCCTGCAACCCCGGCCCCGATGACCAGTACATCGAATTCGTATTCCATAAGTGATTACCCTGTTGAAAAATCGGCAATAGGCGGCTATAATTATAGCATAAAAGAGCACGGTTTATTGAAAAAGGAGGGACAAGTGGAACGAAAGAAAGGATATTTCGGAGGTAAAGCGGGAAAAACAATGTTTATCCTGCTGTCGGCAGTTTTCTTCTGGACCGCGGTTCATATTGCATGGGCTGCAGACACGCCTGTTTCTGAAAGGGCGGACGACCTTACTCCGGAATTGAGGGTCCTTCTGAATGCCTTTCCCGACATGGAATACGAGTGGACGCTTGCAGGGACGAATAAAAAAGTGAATGAGCACCAGAAACTGCATGCCGGCATTAACGCGGTCATCAGCGTCTGGCACGTTCCCCTTGCTAATACGCGTCACGCTTTCAGGATAGACTTTGCCCAGCCGTATAAAAAGGGAAGCAATATACTCCATCTCTACCTTAAGGCAGACGGGGACGAAAATACCGGACGCAGGACGGAAGGGGCCCACAAGGGAGTGGATTACATGTTTACCCTGGTGGACGGGGATCCCAACAACAACAGTACCCGGCTGGATGTTTTCGATGCCGGCGGGAAATCCCGCAGGGGTTCCTTTAGCGTGTTTATAAGGGGTAAATCCGTTTACCTTGCGGCTGAAATGGCCGTGCTCCAGCAGGATTCAAAATCCGTATTCGAATACACGGTTTCCTCCTACGTGCGTGAAAGCACGGACAAGGGTTTCAAGGTGCTCGGCAGCAGCAGTATTGGTTATATCCGTTGCGTATCAGGGGGAGTCCCGGAAAAGGAAAACAAAAGCCTTCTGATAAACCCCGGCATGAGGCTTGTCAACGGAAATGTTCCCGGATGGCAGTTGTCGGTGAAAGCGGACGCAGGTACCGTGTACAGAACCGACAGCAGGGAGCAGTCTCTCGTTGTGGACGGGCTTTTCCCCGGCGAGAGCATTTCCCAGACAGTTGTTCTTACCCCCGGACACTACCTTCTGCGCGCCCATGTCAGGACCAACAGCTTTGCCGCCGGGTTGTACGCGATATCATTCAGAATGCACATTGGAGTTTCGGACGAATTCAGGTGGGTTGAACTGCCTTTTTACGTTACGGGCACGGACAGGGACAGGAAGAAAGACATAAGTATAGGAATAACCCATTTGAGCTATCCTCCTACCATGCACAAGGCGGTGCTCAGCATAAAAAACATTGAGCTTGTCAGGCTCGGGGATACCGCACTGGCAGATAATTGGGCTGCAAACCTGCCTGCCCATCGTTTGCACGGTCTCGACCTGATAAACGAAAATCCCGTATGGGAACGCCCCGGAAGGGTTATATTCAGCGATTCCTTAATCGGAACCGAGCTCTGGCTCATGACGCAGGAAGGCAAGACCGACCATTCATATGCCGGGAATCCTGACTTCAGCCATGAAGGAAAGTATCTTTATACCGGGTCAAGAAGGCCCCCGAGAGGAATTTTGAGGACGGATGGCTCTGCCCGTTATATCAACAATAACTGGCGGGGAATAGCCTGGCTGTTTCCATGGGAAAGGAAACGCCTTCCTGCAGGTGCTGACCCTGCCGACTGGATATGCACGGCCAGGTCGGTCGGGGAGGTTGCTCTCCACAATCCCGTTACAGGGGAAAATCTATCCATAAAAATGCCGTCCCGTCCGGGTTGGAGAATAGTCCACATGCCGGCCATAGCCATGTATGGCGGCAGGGGTCCCAGGATCATGGCCATAGACTACGAAACGCTTGTATGGCAATCGGAAGACTGCAAACAGCTGGGACTTTCGGATATGGAAGGAGGGCAATTCAAGGCTTATAAGGTGAAAAGTATTTCCAGGAATCCGGGAAAAGACGTTATCTTTCCTGCTGCCGCAACAGGTCTAGATGCAGCTCCCGTATCGAGCGTTTGGGGAAAGGGAGGCAACAACTGGAGGGACGCCGTGGACAGGGAAGGAAACAGGTACTACCTGTTCGAGATAAACAGGGGAAAATATTTTGACGACGCTGACAATCCTTACCAGGTCTGGGCTCTTTCCCTTGCACGGGGAGACAGTCGGGGACTTTTGAGGGCAGTTCCCAACCCTAAGGTTACTATTACCGAGCATGCGACAACCCACAGCGGAGGGGTTCCCCAGCCGTCCTTCAACTGGTGGGAGTTAGCCGCTGGGCTTCCCCGTTCGGGAGACAACGCAATTTTACTGCTTGAGGATGGAACCCTGTTGCACATGAGCTCCCTGGGCATGCACAGCAGTTTCAGGGATACGATAAGCGTCAACGACCCATATACAGGGCAGGTGGATTTCATAGGCAACTATTCCGCCCTGGACAGGATTACATGGCCGCACGAATTCAGAAGGGACAGGGATTTCGCCACGGTTGAAAGCTATGCAGAACCCGCTTCTCCTGTCGTGATGATAGACCTGGAGCACAGGACCATATGGACTGCGGCGGTCACCAATTTCCATGATTATGCCATACGTTACAGGACAAGAAGGGATAAAACTGCCTACCACAAACCCATGTTCAGGACATCACCGACCTTCAGCCCGGATTTCACGAAGATATCTTACTTCTCGCCAATGCTTACGGGGGACCATCCAGACAGGCTCTGGGCGGACACATACGTTGCCGTTGTCCGGTACCCCCAGCCTCCGGTGAACCCGCGGGTTGAAGGAAACAGGATTGCCTGGGACAAGCCGCGTTACAGCAAAGAAATAGAAGGGTACAATCTTTACCGTTCGCAGGAGAGCGGCAGGAATTTTCGCAGGATAAACAGTGAACTTATCAGAGAAACCGGATGTCCTCTTCCCGGAGGCAGAGAAGGGTTCAGGGAGGGGTTTTATGTCCTGACCTCCGTTGAATATTCGGGATTGGAGAGCAGGACATTTTCTTCCGAGGTTGCCGTAGGACCGGCCGGACTGTTCAGGCATTTCCATGAAGCCGAAACAGGGGATATCAAGGCTCCGGCGGTGCCTTTCTTCGAGCCCCGGACAGCAATCAACGGATACGCGGTGGCTGTCACCGACCCGGAACTCAGGTATTCCGAAAGGTTGAAAGAAGCAGAGACGGGAGCCGTCAGGTTGGAGGTGCATATACCGGTCAGGGGAGACAGCAGGATAATGGCAAGGGTCAGGGGTATGTCTCTTCTCGAAAGGTCCAGTTATACCACGGGATCGCCTCAGAAGGGAGAAGCAGGCAAAGGCAGTTTCTCGGTAATGGTGAACGGCAGGAAGGCGGGGAAAATAAACGTTGAAGGATTCCAGTGGCGGTGGGTTCCCATGGATGGCGTGCTTGCCGGATTGTCCGCAGGAAAAGCGACAATTGAATTCGCAACCGGGGATGCGGGCATAGCGGTTGACAGCATACTGGTTACCAACGATGCAGGTTTTACTCCAGCTTCTTTCGGCAACGCTCCAGTTATTTCTCCGTCCGTGCCTGCGGGCTTGAGGGCGGAAGAGATTTTAAAGGACGAAAAAGCGCCCGCTTTGTCATGGAGGGGATACAACATAAAGCCTCCCTATGCAAGGCTGGCCTGGGACAAATCTTCGGCGCCGCAGGGTGTGAGGCATTATAATTTGTACAGGGGAAAGGAGAAGAACTTCCAAGTTTCCCCGTCAACGCTGCTTGCCAGCACCTCCGAAAATAGTTTCGCAGACCCTCAGCTTGAAAAGGGGAAGTCGTACTATTATAGGATAACGGCCGTGGATAATTGGGGTAACGTTTCAGGCCCTTCAGAACCGCTGGCTGTCAGTATTGACTGAAAACGTTCTGAATAATTGCTATTTTGTGTGTGGGAAAGCATATACTTCGAGGAAGCTGACAGTAGGCCGTGGAGGAAAGGATTGAGATTCCTCGCCTGTCATCTATGAAAAAGTATGTCAAGAGATAAATATATCCCATGGCAT
>DAOQVZ010000045.1:0-17106 GCA_035341815.1 bacterium | reverse complement strand
ACAAACAGGTCCAGCCTGTAAATGCTCAGCCACGGTTTTTTAGCATCGTACGGGTTCAAGTTGGAAAACTCATGTTCCACGGGCGAAGCCTTCTTACTCCTGTAGGCGGTTCTTGCAAGTTGACCGCAGCCTGTAGAGTAATAGCTGTCAAGGACGTTGAAATGTCCGGCTCCGTGTGCGCTGTGCTGTTCCGCATTGGGCGCCCAGAGGACGTCTGGATATTTTTTCCGGAAATCGTCAGACAGGGGCGTGGGGCTTGAAGGGTAGTAGTTGGAAAAAGGCAGGTGGCGGAATCCCATATCCCAGAATACTTCTGCGCCGGGGTTATATGAAGGAGGCCTGTTACCGTGCTGGTGGGAGAATGAATGAACATATTCAAACTTTTCCCAGTCTACGTTTTCGTAAGGGTTAAGAACCTCTATTTTCATTACTTTTTTATTCTCCTGGCCCGATGAATTTTGACATTTCGCCATGGAGAATGTGAGAAAAAACATTACCATGGGCAATATGCCATACTTGGATATAGTCATTCCCGACCTCCTCGTGGTGAGTATGAATCAAACAAAGTTAACCCGAAAATCCGGTTTTTTCAACATCATAACACAGTTTTCAGTAAATTGCCAGAAATGGCGATCAACTTAGATATAGGAATGGAAAGCAGTTTTCGTGCGACTCGCCGTTCTTTGAAGTGAAGGAAAACAGCCCTGCGAGCATTTTCCGGGGCTTCTCAGGGATTTATCCAGCATATTCCTAAAGAGATAAATCATTTATGCCCCGGTATTTCATGTTCTGCCATGAAGGGACGGATTATGGTCCCTGGTATCAAAGACGGCGGTAGAGAAGCAAGGAAATGGTTATGCCCATAAGTCAATAACCTGAGGATGTATGGTTTCAATTTGTAAAATGGGGTTATTATGGATATCCTGCGACGCCTGCAGTATAATAAGAAAAGGTTGAGATGCAATAAGAAAGGAATTTTGGACGGCTGAACAATTGGAAATTGATATGAATGCAATTTTTTTATCCGGTAACGAACAACAAGATGCATGTGCCTGTTTTTTGTGAAATTTTTAGCATAATAAGGAATTTTGCACGTTTTATGAAAGGAAAAACACATGGAAAGATATAAGCCTGACTGGAAAGAAGCGCAACAGCGCATGATAAACTGGTGGAAGGGAGAAGACACCGGAAGAGTGCCGGCTTCCCTGGTTGCTTCTCGTAATGCCGGCGCTGTTGCCTGTAGGGAAGACAGCCGCGTGCCGGAAAAATTCATAGACCCCGAAGTGGTATTCAAAAATCTCGATACAAGGCTCGCCAATACTGTTTGGGGAGGAGAAGCATTTCCGACTCATTTTGTTTATCTCGGCGCCATGTTTTCTGTTACCTTTCTCGGCGCTGAACCGATTTTTTATTCAAATGGCGCCTGGTACAAGAGTCCTTATTCCGGATGGAAGGATGCGGATAAGGTGAATTTTGACCACAGGAACCGATGGTGGACCCTTTACCGCAACCTGGTACGGACGTCGGCCATACGTTGCGAAGGGGCATATCTTACGACTGTCGGTGGAATAGCAGCTTCAATTGATGTTTTCGCCGAATTATTCGGTCCTGAAAAGACTCTGCTTGCAATGGTCGATATCCCCGAAGAAGTAAAGGAACTTCGTGACAGAATAATCTCCTGGGGAAAACAGGCTTATGACGAACTATCATCTTTTATATCACCGTACCAGCAAGGTAGCATAGATTGGATGCAGTTATGGGCGCCGGGGCGGGTCCGAAGCCTTCAGTGCGATTTGTCTGTGGCATTTTCTCCGTCAATGTTCAGAGATTTCGTTGTGCCCGAACTGAAGGCTTTCTGGGAGCACGTGGACCACGGCATCTACCACCTTGACGGCGAGACACAGGAAAAGCATGTAGATATGCTTCTTTCAGTGGATTCCCTCGACGTAATACAATTCGTTCCCATTACAAGGTTTGACAGGAAATTTCCGAGGGACCCCATGTTCCATATTGACCTCTTCAGAAAGATTCTCGAAGGCGGCAAGAAGGTTCTGATAATATGTCCTGTCGAGCGCATAAAGCCCTTGCTGAACGCAATACCACGAAAGGGCGTATTCCTTTGCTGCACGGGATGCCGGGACGAAAAGACAGTTTCAGATGCTTTGAAAATTCTCGATTCAATCGGCACGTAGAAGGAATGCAGTAGAATCATCTGTAAAACATACGGACACTTTTGGGAGGCATGAAGTTCAACGTGAGGTTGACAGGGCAGGGGTGATGGAGTACTATTTATTTATTGTTTAAATAATTTTAAGTAGATAGTTGTTCTTAAACGGGAGAAACTGAATTTTTATTTTATAATCAGCCGGAGTGGTGAAATGGCAGACGCGCCGGACTCAAAATCCGGTGAGGGCAACCTCATGAGGGTTCGACTCCCTCCTCCGGCACTTTTATTTATAGAAAGAACCCGAATGAGGTCAAAGGTTATGGGAAAAGGATTTTCCCATGTATTCTTTTTGGGGGGAGAAAATTAGGAAGGGGGAAGCCAAAATTCAGTTAGGAATTTTGGCAGAGAATAGAAAATCGAGATTTGAAAATAGATTTTCGATTCGGTCTAATTTCTATTTTCGATTTTCAACTCAAGACCAAAATATCCTAAGGAGCTTAAGCGACGGTTGTGGGTTTCCGCCACAAGGCGTTGGCGGACACGCGACTCCCTCCTCCGGCACTTTTTATCGAAGGAGAACCAAATGGATGTAAAAAGCGTATTATTTATTGCTATTACAGCGGGAAGTCTTTTAATGTCCAATACTGCCTGCGGGCAGGGAGAAAATAGCTACCTTCTCATAGGATGGGCAAAAGCTGATATGACTCCAGAAAAGCCTGTTTTGGTAAGCGGGCAGTTTCACGCAAGGGTTTCGGAAGGTATCATGGACCCCATAACTGCTACGGTGCTTGCTCTTGAGTCTGTCAGGAACGGAACGCCGGCGGGCGCAGTGATAATGGTTAGCTGCGACCTTGGTTCAATTTCTGAATGCCTGAGAAAAGCGGTCAGAGAAAAACTGGGTGAAGTGTTGCCGGAACTTGATCCCATGTCGGTTATCATGAATGCTACCCACACGCATACTGCTCCCCATACGATAATACGCCGCAGGTATTCGGGTAATGCAGAACCAGAATTGAATCCCTATGGCGTGGAACTTGATGTCATTTCTTCCTCAGAATACGTGGCTTTTGCCTCTCAGAAGATTGCGGGTGCTATTGCCGATGCGTGGAAGAGCAGAAGCAGGGGAGGAATTGCCTATGGTATGGACTACGCAGTGGTGGGGCGTAACCGTCTGATTAGTTATTCGACGGGGAGTAGCATCATGTACGGTTCGACAAACAGGCCTGATTTCAGCCATGTCGAGGGATACGAAGACCATTCAGTTAATATTCTGGCTACCTATGATGGACAGAAAAGCCTAACGGGAATGGTTATCAACCTTGCCTGCCCATCCCAGGTGAGCGAGAGTCTGTTCCAGTTGAGCGCCGATTACTGGCACGAGACGCGGCAGGAATTGCGCCGCAGGTTCGGCGAGGAACTATTTGTTATGTCGCAGGCAAGCGCCGCGGGCGACCAGTCGCCACATGTCCTCGTGGATAAGCCGGCTGAAATGAGGATGCAAAAACTTGCAAACAGGACAACGCGCCAGCAGATAGCCTGCCGCATATCAGATGCGGTTGAAAGGGTGGTTCCACTGATTGCAGATACCGTAGAATGGGCGCCCGTCCTGGCGCATCGGCCGGAGATGCTTAAATTGCCCCGCCGGTTAATACCTGAATCCAGTGTGGAGGCTTCAAATAAAGAAGCTGAAAAAGCAAGGGAGAAGTATGAAGAGCTACTGAAGGACCTTGAAGCGCATCCCGAGAAGAAAAAAGGGAAAAGGTGGTATACGAATATTTCGAGGGCATACCGTATTGCAAGGCGCAATACTCTTGTCAGTGATAGATTCAGATTGCAGCAGACCGAACCTGAAATCGAATTCGAGGTGCATGTTGTCCGCCTGGGGGATATAGTTTTTGCCACGAATCCGTTTGAACTATATATTGATTACGGCATCCAGATTAAATGCAGGAGCAAGGCCGTGCAGACTTTTGTCATTCAGCTTGCAGGACCAGGTTCCTATCTTCCAACTGAACGTTCAATAAAGGGAGGCGCCTACGGTGCTGTTCCGACAAGTACACAGGTGGGACCTGAAGCCGGTCAGAAACTTGTAGAATGGACATTGAAAACCATTGACGAGTTATACCAATCTTCAAAATAACAACCCCGTTTGACACTCCTCTAAAAATGAGTATTCAATTTTTGATTTGACATAACCTGCAATAACCTTACAATTTATATATAAGTTGTTTAATAAAAAATTCCGTTTAACTGCTGGCATTAATAATAAGCTGGTCAATAAAAGGAGTTTTTATGAAAAAAAAGTCCTTGTCTGAAGGAAAAGCTTTTATTCTTCTCTTTCTTGCGTTCTTTCTCTTGATTCCTCTTGCGGCAATATCCAAACCATCCGAAATCTCCATCAAAATCAACGATGTATCCGGCTTGGATTCTCCATGGCCGCTCATAGCAAGCATCCCCTTTGCCGAAGGGCAGATGAAGGATGCGTCGGCAATACGTATCATGAGTGGCACAAGAGAAGTGCCTTCGCAGGTGGATGTTGCCGCCACCTGGCGCGACGGAAGCATACGATGGGTACTTGCGGGATTCACGGATTCACCCGGCGGAAACTACAGGGTTGAGTACGGCGCGGGAGTAAAGAGGGGTGTTTACCCCAATCCTCTGGTGGGCAGACGGCGGATTTACCGTGGAGACCGGTACTGCAATATACCAGTTTGAAAACGATAAGCTCCTGCCAGAAAACGGCTGGCTGGTATCGGGAGGAAAGAAGATAGAGATACTTAAAAATTCCGGCGCCGGGGCATACCTTGTTGACAACTTCGGCAGAACCGCAAGAATTGCGGGTCAGGCGGCTGAGGTCAAAAACGAGGTTCTCAAGGAAGGGCCGGGACGCCTTGCGATTAAACGTTCAGGCTGGTACGTGACCGATACCGGCGAAAAGGTTGCCAGGGCGGAATTATGGCTTTACTTTTCAACAGGTATGCCATACGTAAAGATAACCCACTCTCTCATCTTCACGCAAGATACCAACAAGGTCTGGTTCAAAGACTACGGGCTTGAGTTCAGGACACCAACAGGACCCTCGGATGCATACTTTGCAGTTGGAGAACCCGGCAAGGAAGAAGCAGTAAAGAAAATTTCCATTGACGGCAGCGAGGTATACATGCTGCAGGGGGAATACCCTCATTTTGCCGAGCGCGAATACAGGGCGGTGATAGGCAAATCATCCGGCGGGAAAGATACACCGGAAGAGGAGATAAAAACGGCAGGAGACTGGGGACACGGGGATTATGGCAGTTACGGGATAACGCTGGTTATGCCGTGGCTTGCGGAGCGGTTTCCCAAGGAGATATCGTTCGGTCAGAGGGGAGTACGGGCGGTATTATGGTCGGGACGTTCGGGCAAGGAACTTGATTTCAGGGGTAAGACGCTGGTGGAAGAATACTGGCAGAGCTGGGCAAAAAAAGGACCGGGCAGCCCCGGGGCGGAGAAACTTTCCGAATTTGAGAGCAATGCGCAGGGAGCGGCAAGAACCCACGATATCTGGTTTCTGCCTCGCGCAGGAAGATATAATGAAAAGGAAGTCAGACAAACCGCGGTTACGGGGGCAAGACAGCCTCTCGTGATGGCCGACCCTGCATGGCTGTGCGAAACAGAGGCCCTCGGGTATCCGATGCTCCATAAAGATACGGAAAGGTTCCCGGAAGAAGAAGCGGTTCTCTCGGAGTACTGGCAGAGATTTATACTGCCCCTCAAAGCTTTTCCCCTTACCGGTTTCATAGACTGGGGAGATTTTCCCACGTGGCAGTATAATACGGTCGGCGGCCGCATCATGGCCCAGTTTCACATATTAACTAACATAGACCGTTATAGCGTAAGGCGTGAACCCTGGTGTCTTTTCGCGCGCAGCGGTGAAAGAACATACTACGACTTCGCCCACAGGTTCAGCCGTTTCAGCGGCGACTGGTACCTGATACACGAGGACAGAAAGGGACATCCTCTCAGGAAACGCGGAAGTTTCATGAGCTTTTCACCTCAGGGCGGCAGGCTTCCCTTCGTGTGGGGACAGACGGGCAATCTTTATCTGACCAATGGCGGAGATATAGGATGCTGGCTGCTGGAATATTATCTTACGGGCGACGAACGTTCATTTGAGCTATTGAAAACGGTAAAAGAATCCTTCAAGAAATACTGGAAAGCTGAACATGCTATACCTGTAAACCAGTCAAAAGTTGTAAGGGAACTGGTTACCCTGTCAATGGTAGACTGGGACCAGGACACGATGAAAATGGCGTGGGAAGTAGCCCATTCCATGTTTGACCTTGAAAGCCAGAACGGGATAAAGATGTTCAAAGACAGCTACGGTCCCATGTACAAGGACCAGCGTACCTGCCATAATACCGTTGAGTATTACCTTGAAACAAAAGACGAAATGGCGAAGGAAGTCTTTTTGAAACTGATGGACCAGCTTTACCGTTTTGACAGGCGGTGCAGTTTCGCCACATATAAGAATTTCACCGGTTTTACCGGTTCACTTGCTTACTGGATGACGGGTGACGAACGACACCTCAGGCTGGTGGAACAGGGATTAAGAGATGCCAAGCGGTATCTCAAGGAACACCCTCTCTCGGAAGATTTGAAGAAACTGCCGGAAAATCCGCTTGACTGGAAAAGCCTGCCCGACTACCTGGGAATATGGGAATGGCACAACCCTTTCACAGGGCTGCCGACCGCCCTTAAACTTCTTGCCGAAAAGGGATGGAGCGGCGGACAATTTCCTCTTATAGTTAAGTGCATGAAAGAACCGGAAGCAAAAATAATCTTTCCCCATAAAAAGGGAGAGAATACTGTACTGGGAATATATCTGCAGACAGACATCGGTGCTCAGCCATCTATCCCAGGGGTTGTCTCATACCTGGAAGGTAAAAAAGTTCAGGGAATAAAAGCGGAGTTTGAAATGAGGATGCCCAGGGGTCCCTATTTTGATAAAAACCCCGATTCTTATCCCGAATATACCGAACATTACCATGCCTTCGTTACGGTTCCGGCAGAAACGCCTGGAGGTTTATACCTTCTTGATACCGGAGAAAATACAACATTTACCCTGCTTGACATCAATACAGGCAAAGCGGCATTGTACTCTCCCGGAGGTTTCTGGTCTGTTTCCAATGGAGAACACATGGGTTCTGGTTCTTACGGGCGTTACGGTGAAGGTATGCCGACATATTTCAGGGTGCCTGAAGGGCTTGAAAAACTGGAGATTATTCTCGGGTCGCGTGCCAGGTTAAGAAGGCCGGATGGTTCAATAGCCCTTGAGATGTCCGATGAAAACCCGGGAAGGCAGAGTATTCTTATAGAGGGTAATTACGGCATCTGGAGCATGGAGCCTTACATCCATAACATGAGAGGCACCTGCCCGCCTGTTTTTGCCCGCCTGCTTAACGTGGAACCCATAGTTGCCTTCGGCTCTCCGAAACTGCTTCCTGAAGGTACTACGGGAAAACTCCCAGTCTTAACACAGGGTTTGCCTCCATCCTCGGCTCCCATTGAATTCGTACAGGGTTTGGCAGGCAAGGCAGTGCGCCTTTCCGGAGAAGGGAAAATAACCTTTGACAGGGGAAAAGAGATGCCTGATGAAGGATACGAGTTCTTCCCGGGCAAGAAAGGTACCGTTGAATTCTGGTTCAGGGCCGACCGTTCAACCTATGAAACTCCCATAAAACTCTGGCAGCAGATAGATATGCCTCTCCTCAAGGGACCGCATATTGTCATCAGCCATATGTATAAACTTTTTCCTTACAGAAGAGATGGTTGCAGTATCTTGAAAATGGGGCTGGCAGCTGAAAAAACACCGATACCTGCTACAGGTTACCAGTGCAGGTATTTTTTAAAGGAAGCAGAATGGGTTCACCTTGCATATACCTGGGATATAAGAGAGGGGGAGAAGAACATGGAAGGGGAACTTGTCGTATTCATTAACGGGAAAAAACGGCCTTTTGTTCAAATACCTTATACGCTAAATCCTCTTAAAAGCAGTAAAACGTTCAAGCTTTCCAGCGAAGGTAAAGACATAACAATAGGTCCTTTTGACGGAACCATGGATATGTTGAGGATTTCAGATACAGTCAGGTACACCGGGGACTTTGAGCCAGCAAAAAGCTGCGGTCTGGACGGTAACACCAGGGCTCTCTTTTACTTTGACGGCAACCTGAAGGGTATATCCGCTCTTTCAAAGGAACCGATAGAAGCCAAATGAATTTTTTGTAGAGTTGCGATTCATCGCACTTCTTAAAATTGTCACATGAATGCTTTATCCCGGGCTTGTCCGGGAGACAGATGTAATAAAAAATGATATTCAGTTATTTGTCACTCTGAGATGTATCTGCTCAGGGTCTCGGTTTAATGTTCAGAACCTGATAAAAACATGAGATTCTGAACAGAAAAATTTCAGAATGACAAAGGGAAGAAAGACCGCATCTGTTTATCCCGTGAGGGAATTATCCGACTTGAGGAGATAATAAATGAAAAAAACATGGGGATTATTATTCCTGGCCTTTCTGGCATGCTGTTCATTACAGGCCGGGGAATTTGCGCTTAAAGTAAATGACGTTTCTGGATTAAATTCTCCATGGCCTCTTGTGGCAAGTATCCCTTTTCCAGAAGGGGAGATGAAGGATGCTTCCGCAATCCGGATAATGAGCGGCGGCAGGGAAGTGCCTTCACAGGTGGACGTGACTGCAACATGGAGAGATGGAAGCATAAGATGGGTTCTTGCAGGTTTTACGGCTACGCCCCAGGGGAAATACAGCGTTGAATACGGAGAGGGAGTAAAAAGAGGTTTATTTGCCAATCCTCTGCAGGTTAAAAGGGAAGCGAACGGCAGTTTTACTGTGGACACAGGCGCAGCAGTCTACCAGTTTGACAATGACAAACTCTTGCCCGAGAACGGCTGGCTGGTATCCGGCGGGCAGAAGGTGCAAATACTTAAAGGTTCCGGTGCTGGAGTATACGTTATAGACAACGCCGGCAGGACGGCACGCGTTTCGGGAGAGGCGGCGGAAATCAGCAACGAAGTGCTAAAGGAAGGGCCCGGCCGTTTTGCGGTGAAGCGTTCAGGATGGTACGTGACGGATAATGGGGATAGACTTGCGCGTGCAGAAGTATGGCTTTATTTTTCCGCGGGGGTACCTTATGTAAAGATAACCCACTCCATAATTTTTACTGAAGATACAAACAAGGTATGGTTCAAGGACTACGGACTGGAATTCAAAACTCCCGAAGTCCCCGTTAACGTATTCTGTTCAGTCGGCACAAGGGGAAGGGAAGATATTGTAAAGGTAGAGACGGAAGGAGATGAAGTATATCTCGTCCAGGAAACAAGTCCTCATTTTCTCGAACGAGAATACAGAGGGTTTATAGGACAGACGGTTAATGCTGACGGAAAAGCTCAAGAAAGGATTATAAAAGAGTTTCCCCTGGCCGGCGAATGGGCTTACGGAGATTACGGCAATTACGGGTTGACTCTGGTAATGCCCTGGTTGGCCGAAAGGTTTCCCAAGGAAATATCCTTCGGACCTTACGGCGCGCATGCGGTATTATGGTCCAACCGGTGCGGAAAAGAACTTGATTTCAGGAGCAAAACTGTTGTGGAAGAATACTACCAGACATGGGGCAAAAAATATTATAAACCTGTCTGGGGAAGCGGGGCAAAAAATATTGCGGAAGAAAAGAGCAACGCTCAGGGCGCCGCGCGTACCCACGATATTTGGCTGCTTCCCAGAACGGGAGGTTTTGCGGAAACAGTCTCCCAAACGGCAACGGCTGCTGCAGGAAACGTGTTGGTCATGGCAGACACGGCATGGCTATGCGAAACAGAAGCCATGGGCTATCCCATGCTTCATAAGGATACTGAGCGGTTCCCTGAGGAGGAAGCTCTTATATCTGATTTCTGGGACCGAATGGAACTGCCCATGAAAGCATTTCCAGTGAACGGATTTATTGCATGGGGGATGGTTCCGGGTCGGTACGAAGAACGGGAGAACCTTATAATGATGGAATGGCGTTCGTTCTTTCTTTCGGAATACGGCATGAAACGCGAGACCTGGCGCCACTATGCAAGAAGCGGTGAACGCAGGTTTTATGAACTCGGCCATAAATTCAGCATTTTTTCGGGAGACTGGGCTTTAATACAATGGAATGCGCCGGGCAAAGAAAGGGGGAATTTTCTTGATGCCAGGTACAGTCCTTTTTTGTGGGAAGGGCAAACAAGCCGTTATATAACACACGGAGGAGATATAGGGCACTGGCTGTACGATTATTATCTTACAGGAGATGAAAGATCTCTCCACATGGTAAAGGTGGTTCAGGAAGCATTCAATAAATACTGGACTGAGAATACAAATGTTCAGCTTCCCACTCCTTTCCTGTCAATGAGAGCGCTGTTGACTGTTGCCATGCTGGACTGGAGCAAAGAAAGTCTTGAACGGACTAAAAACGCCGCGAGCTCAATTATTGATTTGAAAAGCCAGAACGGAATAAAGTTAACCGCAAACGGTGGTTACGGGCCTGAGTATAAAGACCACAGAGCAAGCCACAATCTGCTGGAAAATTATCTTGAAACAGGGGACGAAGTAGTTAAGACGGCTTTCTTGAAATTAATTGACCAGCGTTATCGTTTTGACCGCAGAGAAAATGCAATCTCGTACAAAAATTATGACGGTTTTACTTATTCACTGGCTTACTGGATGACAGGCGATACAAGGTACAGGAATGTGGTGAAACAAATTTTAAGAGATTCGCTCTATTACTCACGGATGCATCCCCTGTCTGCAGAGCTCGCACAATTCTCTTCTGACCCGCTTGAATGGAAACGACTTCCTTCCTATCTGGGTTCATGGGAGTGGCATGATCCTTTCATAGGTATTCCCACAGCTCTTAAACTTATCGCTGAAAAAGGATGGAGCGGAGAAATAACTCCCCTTGTGGTCAAACCCATGGACATAGTAGAGGGGAAGGTATTATTCGGCCATACCAGGGGCAGAGATACTATAATTAACATGACATTGCATCGCCGACTTCCCGAAGATGTAAGAATAGGGGTTTCAAAATATCCTTTCGAAAAAGGCAGCAGGTTTATACAGGGAGTCAGAATTGAAATGGAGAAAAGAATGGCGCCAGGCCCTTACTTCCTGAAAAATCCGGTTTATTCTGATGACAGACATGGCGAGATATATGCAAGCGTTATCCTACCCGGGGAGACAGACTCCGGTTTCTACATTCTTTCCACAGGGGGAGAAGGTAGTTTCACTATACTTGATTCAACGGCAGAAAAGCTTGCACTATACTGTCCCGAAGGTTTCTGGTCTGTTTCAGGAGGTTCAATGCCTTATGGCCGTTCTGCAGAAGGCATGCCCGTCTTCTTTCTGGTTCCCGAGGGGCTCGAAAAAATTGAAATTCTTCTCACACGTCCGGCAACTGTCAGGAGACCGGACAAGTCCATTGCACTGGAACTGTCATCGCAAAATACAGGAATAGTTTCCGTGCCGGTTGATGGTAAATACGGTGCATGGAGCATTGAACCGGGCATACTCAATTTCAAGGGGATGTGCCCTCCCTCCTTCTTCAAATTGCTGAATGTCGAGCCAGTTATATCTTTCGTTTCACCGGAATATCTGCCGGAACTTGACAATATCGGACATGTCGCACCCGCTGACCACCTGCCGCTTTCTTCAGAATCCCTTGAATTTACACCCGGTATGGATGGAAAAGCCGTAAATTTATCGGGCGAACGCACTCTTGTGTTCCCCTGCGAAGATAAACTTCCAAGTGCGGGCTTCAAATTCATACCCGCCACAACCGGAACTGTTGAATTCTGGTTCAGAGCTAATGAATCGACACATGAAATTCCTTTAAAGGAAAACACCAGAACCATTTACCAGTATTTTCTGAGAGGACCCCATCTTAATTTGAATCATCGTTACTATACCAGGAACGATGTCAGGGCATTGTATTCAACAAACAGGATTGAATTTCTTTCGGGCGAAAGGAAACAATCTGTATCAGGGAGAGAGGTCGAACATTTTTTCAGGAAAGGGGAATGGACACATATGGCATATACCTGGGACATAAGGGAAGGAGCAAAAAACATGGAAGGTCATGTAAATATTTTTATCAACGGCAAGCGTCTTCCTTTATCCAATCCCATGTATGGAGTAAAACAATTTCCAGGAAGCGGAAAATTCAGGTTCTCAGAATCAGGGAATGAAGTTGAAATAGGGCCTTTTGAGGGGGCCATGGATACTTTACGCATTTCGGATAACGTTAGATATAGAGAAGATTTTGTACCTTTACAAACAGTACCTGCGATGGATGCCAATACAAGGGCGCTTTTTCTCTTTGACGGGAACCTGAAAGGTGTATCGGCATTTTCAAAAGAAACATTTGAAGCCAAATAAATATTTTGTAGCGGTGCCCCGGAATAACCCGGTACAAGCCATTTATGGCACGTTTAAAAACCGTTGCATGAATGCTTTATCCCGGGCTTGTCCGGGAGACCGCTACAGTAAAAAGCGAGATGCTGAAATGAATTCAGCATGACAAAACAGTAAACACCCCAAAGGATTGTCATTCTGATATGTCTTTATTCAGGATCTCTTATTTGAGCAAAAAGAAGGAGATTAAATTGAAAAAAAGATGGAGATTTTTATCTATAGCAGTTTTCTTTTTGGTATGTTGCTCATTAAAAGCCGGAGAGTTTCCCCTTAAAGTCAACGACGTATCGGGGCTCAATTCACCCTGGCCCATGGTAGCCAGCATCCCTTTTGGTAAAGGAGAGCTTAAAGACGCTTCGGCTATCCGCATAATGAGCGGAAACAGGGAAGTCCCTTCGCAGGTGGACGTTGCGGCGACATGGCGCGACGGAAGTATCAGGTGGGCCCTTGCAGGTTTTACGGCTTCTCCCCAGGGGCAGTACAGTGTTCAATATGGTGCCGGCGTGAAGAGAGCCGCATATTCAAATCCATTAAAGGTTGGGAGAGAACCTGACGGTAATTTTACGGTAGATACGGGTGTTGCTTTCTACCAGTTTAACGGCGATAAACTCCTGCCGGAAAACGGTTGGCTTGTGTCCGGGAACGGCAGAATACAAATACTTGCGAATTCCGGCGGCGGTGCGTATCTTGTAGATAATTCAGGCAGAACGGCAAAAGTGGCAGGGCAGGGGGCGCAAGTTGAAAACGAAGTCCTGAAGGAAGGTCCAGCGAGGCTGGTTCTTAAACGTTCAGGCTGGTATATAACGGAGGCCGGAGAAAAACTTGCGAGGGCAGAAACCTGGTTTTATTTTTCAGCCGGTACGCCCTATTTCAAAGTTACACATTCGCTCGTTATAACAGAAGATACCAACAAGGTATGGTTTAAAGACTACGGATTGGATTTCAAAACTCCTTCATATCCTTATGATGTATACTGTACGGAAGGAATACCGGGGAGAGAAAATATCAAAAAAATTGCTTCCGCAGAAAGAGATATATTCATTCTGCAGGATACCTATCCCCATTTTGCAGAGAGAGAATATAAGGCAAGCATAGGAAGTTCGCAAGGCGGGCAGGATAAGATTATTGAAGAAATGAAAATAGCGGGTGACTGGGCATACGGAGATTACGGGAATCATGGAATAACTATTGTAATGCCTTGGCTGGCAGAAAGATTCCCCAAGGAGATATCCTTTGGACCGTCAGGAGCGAGAGTTGCCTTATGGTCTAAACGCTGCGGCAGGGAACTTGATTTTCGTACGGCAACACTTTCAAAAGAATACTGGCAAAAGTGGGTAAAAGGCATACGCACTCCGCAGGAGTTAAATGAAACTCCAAGCAACGCACAGGGAATAGCCCGCACACATGATCTTTGGGTATTGCCGCGTACGGGAAGCTATGATGAAAACGCAGTAAAGAAATCCGCTGTTGCGGCAGCCCGTGCCGTATTAGTCCTGGCAGATCCCGAATGGCTGTGCGCAACTGAAGCAATGGGATGGCCGGTATACCACAAAGACACGGAAAAATTCCCGGAAGAAGAACAACTTATTTCTGACTGGTGGAAGAGACTGGTAATGCCCCTGGAAGCATTCCCGATGAATGGCTTTATAGCATGGGGCTGTTACCCTGACGTAAGCTACCATTCAAGAGACGGATACGTAATGTCCGGATTTTCCCGTCTGACCGGATTGAAAGAATACGGTTTACGGCGCGTTCCTCCTCTTATGTATGCCCGCAGCGGTGAACGCAAGTACTACGAGTACGGATACAAGTTCTGCCGTTTTACGGGAGACTACGGAACAGCTCACTGGGATGTACCGGGAAAAGACCGGGGCTCTTTCATTGCCACGCCTCTCCTGAGATTACCATTATTCTGGGAAGGCAATACAAGTCCTTCCGGCATTATTGACGGTGAAATAAAACACTGGCTGAACGATTATTATCTTACTGGCGACGAGTATTCTTTTGAACTGATAAAAAGGATAAAAGAATTGTATGCCAAAAAGGGCTATCCGGCAGCCGGAGTGGTCAGTATATCCCGGATACTTTTAACACTTTCTGTGCTCGACTGGAATCCGGATGCCGTCACAGCGGCGAGAGATTTCATGCATGGCATAATCGACATGGAAAGTGAAAACGCCATTAAGAATGAAGGAGGATACGGTTCACTTTACAAGGATGAGCGCGATACAGGCGATTTCATGGAATATTATCTTGAAACAGGAGACGAATTGGTAAAAGAAGCTTTTCTTAAACTTCTCGACCACCGTTACCGTTTTGACAGGAGATACAATCCCCTGGCCCATAGAAATTATGATGCGTTGACTCACTCTGTGGCCTATTGGATGACTGGAGACGAAAAGTACCGCAGGGTAGTGGAACAGACGATAGGAGATGCCATATATTATTCCCGCAAACATCCCTTGACCGATGACCTTAAAGGATTGCCAGAAAACCCTCTTGAATGGAAAAGCCTTCCGCCTTTCCTGGGGCAGCATGAATACCATACGCCTTTCATGGGAATGCCTGCCGCACTCAAGCTATTTGCGGAAAAAGGCTGGAGAGGCAAGAGAACGCCCGTTATCATAAAACCCATGGATTTTAACAGCGGCAAGATTCTTTTCCCCCACAGACAGGGGGAGGAGACAAAACTGAGCATATTCTTTTCTTCCACGCGCAAAGATATCAATCCACAGGTATTCGCATATCCTCTATCTCCGGGTGCAAAAGCAATATCAGGCATAAAGGTGGAAAAACAAAAACGGCGGCAGTGGCCGGCAGCCCTTGTTGTAAAAAACGACGATATATATCATTCTTTTGTAACGGTTCCTTCAGTTACGGAAAGCGGCCTTTATCTGCTTTCATTTGAAGGAGATGAACCGTTCACTCTTATGGATATAACGGGAGACAAAGCCGCTCTTTACTGTCCTGAAGGATTCTGGTCGGCATCGGGAAGTCCCATTCAAAGAGTAGGAGAAGGTTCCTTTGGCCGCGGCGGGGAAGGCATGCCTGTATTCTTCAGGGTTCCTTCAGGACTGGAGGAATTGCAAATCCTTCTGGCAAGGCCTGCCGTAGTTAAAAGGCCGGACGGTTCAGTCGCAGTGGAACTTTCCGATACCAAGGTCGGAAAACTTTCAATACCTGCAGAAAACAACCACGGGATATGGAGCATAGAACCTTTCATCCGCAGTTTCAAGGGAGACTGTCCGCCTGCATTTTTTAAACTGCTCAATGTAGAACCGGCAGTTGCTTTTGGTTCTCCTGACTTTCTGCCCGAAGGAATAACAGGTAAACAGGCAGATATATCGCTCTCTCTGCCCGAACCTTTGACACCTATAGAGTTCCTGCCCGGGATACAGGGTAAGGCATTGAGGTTATCAGGCAACCGGTCATTGAAATTTTCCCCGGGACAAAAATTACAGGCCGGAGGCTATACATATTTTCCCGGTAAAACGGGCACGGCGGAATTCTGGTTCAGGGCAGACCTTTCTACGCAGGAAATCCCAATCTTGATGTTCCAGAGCATAGACTTTCCATTTATAAGAGGGCCTTATCTTGAGATGCGCCACAGGTACTGGTTAAGGGGAGGCAGGAGTATCTACAGCATGCTGCAACTGGAATTGCTTCATGAAAAATCAGAGTCTCTTCCAATGGGATTCCAGTCGGAACATTTTTTCAAAGCAGGCAAGTGGATACATATCACCTATACATGGGATATCAGAGAGGGGGAAAAGGGAACTGAAGGAAACTTTGCCATTTTCATCAACGGAGAAAAATTACCGCACAATGTAGTTCCCTATGGCTTAAGCAAACTGACCGGAAAACAAAATTTAGAGTTTTCAGAAGACGGGAAAGAGATGGTTCTGGGCCCTTTTGACGGCAGCTTGGATATGCTACGCATTTCTGATACTGTCCGTTACACAGAAGATTTTACGCCTTCTAAAACAGCGCCTGAAGTGGATGAGAATACAAGGGCGCTTTTTCTCTTTGACGGGAACCTGAAAGGTGTATCGGCATTTTCAAAAGAAACATTTGAAGCCAAATAAATATTTTGTAGCGGGTCTCCCTCACGGGACAAGTCCCGGACAAGCCCGGGATAAATGCTTTATCCCGTATAACGGGACAAGTCAGACGCCATTGCCTGTATTTATGTCGCACGATGTTAAAAGCGTGCGATAAATCGCACCGCTACAAGTACAGAAAAAATGTAGCCGCATCCCTTTAGGGTGTGCAACAATAATGATCGCAGGATAGAGCCCGCAGCTACCAAGACCATATAAGAAAGAATGAGAACGCAGGTTGATTTTTAGGAGACCAAAATGAAAATAGTATGGGGATTATTGTTTTTGCCATTTGCTTTTCTGGCATGCTGTTCATTACAGGCGGGGGAGTTTGACCTTAAGATAAACGATG